>JAWXTU010000026.1:0-25294 GCA_044433285.1 bacterium
TATATCTTAATAGTGGTGGGTCATCATTATGGAGCGCAGATAATGCCCAATTTGTTGTTTGGTATTGGTGCTATAAAGAAGATGGCGATGGTGTAGATGGTCAGGCGTCTGATTTTATGGCTATAGTGCCTGGTGATGAAAATGTATATAAAACTACACTGAATATAAGAGAGGATTTGACGTTGTCTGAATATGCAATTATTTTCTTGCGTGTAAATAGCTCAGTCACCTCTTTTGATGTTGATTATTGGGATGATTTGGTCTGGAATAGAACAGATGAATTGTGGATGATTGATGCAGGGGAGTATAACTACTTTGAAATTACATCTTGGTATGGTGATGAGTATTGGGGACTGGGTGGAGAAGCTTTTGAATACAATTTCACAGATGGTTTCTGGTCATCATCATATTTAGAACCAACTAATGTTGTGGCTGTCTATAACTATCCAACAGAAATATTCTTAGGCGAGACGGTAGATTTTACCGGGATGGATATAATTACCTCATATGACTTTAATAATCCCACTATTACATATGAGGTGCTTTTGCCAAGTGCTACTGAATACACGGCAATAAACACAACCACTTATACACCTAATATTGCAGGAGATTATATCTTCCGCATTACAGCTACCGAAGATGATAATATTGCCTCTGCTGAATTTACAGTAGGGGTGGTGAATATGACAATCGTTATACAAGCTTATAGATATGATTATTGGTACAATCACTTGTATATATACTATTGGGTTAATGGTGATGATGCGAATAATTCTGGTATAGTCCAGATGGAGGATATGGGTGGAGACTGGTATTCTTATGAATATTCTGGTGTGTATGGAGATTATATTAATGTAATATTTGTTAATGGTAGCGATTGGGATGGCAATGTAAATCAAACCGTTAATTCGGATGCTATTTATCAGTCTACTTCATATGTAATAGGTGAAAGCGGCTACCCTGATGGTGATGACTGGGGAAAGCATTATCTAACTCCTGTAACTAATTCAGGGAAAACATTGTCAGTTAATTACTACTATGGTGATTGTATCGCATTGCATGCTTGGCAGAAATATGATTCTTATGATTCTTATAATTACCCTTTATCTGGTGATTGGCCAGGTCGAGAGGGTGAGGTAGTATCTTACAGTAATGTGACTTGGCGTAAATTAGATTTTACCACTCAACTTGATGAAGATAAACAGTATACTTATGTTATTGTAAATAATAGTGGTGCTGATACTCAAACAACAGATATAGACCTAACAAGCTATATCTATAGCGATGATTCTTGGGTTGCAGATGATATGGAGGTGTGGGTATATGCAACAGGAAGTGGGGATTCAGATTATACTGTTACTCTCCGTGGCGATATAAAATCGCTACTCGAAAATCAATATTATCTATACTCTTATAATTCGGGCGAAAATATAATTCTGAATGATTATGGTGTTACATACTCAGATGATTCATATAACACCTACAAAGCGGCGTATGATGCTGCATCTGATGCCTTTGGAGCATATGCATCAACTCAAACAGAGATTGATGATGCAGTAACGACATTGACCAATGCCTATAACTCACTGAAAAAGATATTGACTGTGGATGCTGATGCAACTATATCTGTTGCAGATGATGATGATATTGTTGTAAATGAGTTGTACTTGTATAGCGACATAAATAATGTGGCAAAAATAGATTTCTCTGCCGCTTCGGTTTATGTTATGGATGCTCTTACTATCACTAAAACTGTAGACAATGCGATATATTACTACTTCTCTCTTCCGTTTGATTGTGCAGTGAGTGATATCATTGCCGTTGACGCAGAGGGTAATTCTCTTGTTGATACAGACTACGAAAATGTTTGGGTAGTACGTGAGTATAGCGAATATGAGCGTGCGATTAATTGGAGTAGTGTTGCCTCTGGTACAAGTGTTGGATGGCAATATGTGGATTATGATGCCACTCTAAAAGCTAATCAAGGATATTTAATCGGGTTCGGTTATGGCGGTACCGATTATTCTGACAGGAGCGAAGTTGCCTCTTGTGGCTTTACATTTATATATAATGGTGCCCTCACGCTTAAAAAATTGACTGAGGTGGCGGTTACTGCTACTGATGTGGAGTCAGATGATGTTGCTGCTCAATTGCACAAGGGGTATAATCTAATCTCTGTGCCTAGTTATGCTGTGTATGATAACTCTATTTCTTATACAGCTTCTGATAACAGCGATAATGATATTCAATATATCTCGGTATCCTATCCAAATTCTGATGGATATGGTTATACTCAATTTAGTACACTAGAGGGTGGTTTTGATTTTGAACCGTTTTTACCTTTCTTTGTGCAAGTGCCAGAAAATGGTACCTTAGATTTTGACTATGATTTTATGTCAGCTCAAACTGCATCTGGTGCGCCTATGCTCTCGCCATCGGCTGTTGGTGGTTCGCAAGAGGATTATATCGTGGTGAAACTGATGCAAAATGGTGAGGTGGTGGATAAAACTACTGCAATATTTGTAGAGAAGGATGTTACAAATTATACTGTGGGTTACGACCTCGAAAAGATGTTCTCTAGCGCAATGCCACAGATTTATATCCTAGATAAGGGGTATGATTTGGCGGTAAACGGTCGTCAATTTAAGGAGTCGGATATTATCACTCTCGAAATTTACACTCCATCGGCAGGTGAGTATACTATTTCATTGACATCAAACGACTATATGATTGAGGATATTAATAGTGGTGATTTGTCTGAAATTGTCACATTTACAACTGATGCAGCTGGATATATCACTGGTGAATATCGCGTGGTGCGCCAATTGATTACTACAGATAATGGTTGCGTTGGTTCTGAGGTTTCAGACTTATCTATCTATACGCAAAAAGGCTCGGTAGTAGTGGAGAATATAGACACCTCGTCGCCAATATATCTATACACCTCGTCTGGACAATTGGTGAATCTATATACATCTACACAGCCATCTATCACCATCAGTGGTCTGAATAGCGGTATATATCTGCTTCGTGTGGAGAATAGAACATATAAATTAATCATCAACAATTAATACTATAATACCTATGAAAAAATCTACATTTAGTTCATTGTTGTTGATATCTGTCTATTTGATAATGTGTATTAACGTTATGGTAGGTAGTCATAAAAGGGTGGATTTGTCAAATGTTAAATCCATAAATAATAATGATTATCATAGAGGTTTTTTATATTCTCTATTGAGTACTAATCCTCATACTGTAGAAGGGAATATTGATTATGGAGAATCGAAAGCCTATTTTAAGCATAATATACACCAAAACAGCGTAGCGTTGACCACTGATAAGGTTAAATTTAAATCAACTATGCCTACGGGTAAAAACATTTCATTTACATCCTCTTCTAGTAGAGTGGTAAATTATTCAGCCTCGTCGGTAACTGCCAAATCTATAGGTATATCTAGTGGTGATAGATATACTCAAGTGAAAAGTGGTGCTATGGTGATAAATGGTAATAATAATAAGGTGGTGGGAAGAACAAGTCTCTCTTCATCCTCTGCATCTACCTCTTTCACATATTCCAATCTCCTTGCAAAATCGCTTGATACGTATGAGCCATTCCAGAGTTCTGGAGATGCAACTAACGCTGCATCAACTCGTTTGCCGGATGATGATAATGCTACCGACCCAGTGCCCGTAGGTTCTGCACTGCTGCTGCTTTTGATGCTGTTACCTTATGCAATATATAAATGTCGACAATAAATTACTAGCCCCTGTTTGATTGTGGTAATCAAACAGGGGCTAGTAAATATATGTGAGTTCTAAAACTACTTCGCTTACTATTAATCTTCGTCTAGCATTACGCCAGCTTCAAACTCCTCGTCGTAATACTCTTCGCTTTCGTCAGTTTCTGTCTCGTCGAAAGAGTAGTCATACTCCTCGAAATCATCTAACTCCTTCTCAGAGAATCTCTTCTTCACCTCGATGTTGCGGTGAGTGAATGTCTCGATTTTATTCTCTTCGCTGTTGATAGCCTCCCAAAGTATATCTTTTAGTTCTGTGATACCCATACCTGCTACTGCCGAGATGAAGATGCAGCGCACCCCCTCTGGCAATTCTGCTGTAATTGCCTCGATTAACTCCTCGTCGAGCATATCGGATTTGGTGATGGCAAGAATTGATTGTTTGTCAACCAACTCTGGATTAAACTGTTGCAACTCGTTTTTCAAGATACCATACTCTTTTGCGATATCATCGCTATCGGCAGGCACCATATATAATAAAATAGCATTGCGCTCTATGTGGCGTAAAAATCTCAATCCGAGACCTTTGCCCTCTGCTGCCCCCTCGATAATACCCGGTATATCTGCCATACAAAATGAGCGACTATCTCTGTAGGGTACGATACCCAAGTTTGGCACAAGTGTAGTAAATGGATAGTTGGCAATTTTTGGTTTTGCCGCTGATACCACGCTTAGTAGGGTAGATTTGCCTGCGTTAGGGAAACCCACTAAACCAACATCTGCCAGCACTTTTAGCTCTAGGATTACGTTGCGCTCAATCATCGGTTCGCCCGGTTGCGCATAGCGTGGAGTTTGATTAGTAGCCGTGCGGAAATGCCAGTTGCCTAACCCCCCGCGACCGCCTTTCAACAACACCACCTCTTGTCCGTCATCTGTAACATCGCATAAAAACTCGCCAGAGTCGGCGTCGTAAGCCACTGTGCCACACGGTACATCGATATATTTGTCATCCCCATCGGCTCCGAAGCTGCGACTGCCGCTACCGTGTCCGCCATGACCAGCAAATATATGTCGTGCATATTTTAGGTGAATAAGAGTCCAATAATCTTTGTTACCTCGTAGGATTATATGCCCCCCACGACCCCCATCGCCACCATCAGGACCACCCTTTGGGATATATTTTTCGCGATGGAAATGGGTAGAACCTCCACCCCCTTTGCCCGAGCGACAAAAGATTTTTACGTAATCTACAAAGTTTGATGATGCCATAAATATGATGTTGTTTTATTTTGTTTAAGCTGACCTCTTAAAATGGCTTTGCTTAGATTTTTGAAATTTATTAGAGCTATTTCGGTTAGATATCAAGAGTTTAGCGAGCTAATTAGTTGATGTAACTCTCTACAGCCGCTTTTGTCTGCTCGTAACAAGCCTCTACTGTGCTGTTGTTGTTTACGGCACTAAAACGATTTCTATCGCGATAGTGGTCCATAACTGGCAGTGTAGTAGTTTGATAAATCTCCAAACGACGTTTGATTGTCTCGAGGTTGTCATCTGCTCTACCTGATGTTTTTGCGCGGTTGAGCAGTCGTGGGATAAGAATATCGTGTTCCACTTCTACTTGTATCATACAAGTTACAGATGTGTTGTGTGCAGCCAATATCTCATCGAGCATTGCCACTTGAGCCAATGTGCGAGGATAACCATCAAAGATATATCCTTTTGTTTCACCTATACTATCAATTTTTTGGCGCAACATCTCTGTTATCATCTCGTCAGAGACCAACTGTCCGTTGTTAATCAGCGCAGCGGCTTTTTTACCTGTCTCTGTACCAGCCTTTATCTCTTCGCGGAGAATGTCGCCAGTGGATAGGTGTGTAAGACCGTACTCCTCAATCAGAATGTCGCTTTGGGTACCTTTGCCCGACCCAGGGGCACCAGAAATTACTATATTTAACATTGTTGTAATGATTTTTTTAAACTAGGAGGCTTCTAAAAACTGCTTTACGGAGATTTTTGAAGATTTTTTGTTACCTATTTTTTCGTTTAATTTTATTTTCGGGGGATTTTTATATCTCCGTTATGGAATTAGGGTGTATATATCGCGCAAATTGCGACCATAACCATCATAATCAAGTCCATAACCCACTATGAAATCGTTTGGTATCGTCATTGCAACGTAATTTAGTTTCACCTCGTGTTTCAACGCTTCAGGTTTGAAAAATAGAGTAGCTACACGAATATCGTCAGCCCCTTTTTCAGTTAGTTGCTTGATTATGTTGCTCATCGTAAAACCACTGTCTACTATATCTTCGATTATCACCACCGTGCGCCCTTTTACATCGTCGGTTAGTCCCAACAACTCTTTGATAGTGCCAGTGCTGCCAGTACCCTCGTACGATGCCACTTTTATGAAACTCACCTCGGCTGGTATCTCTACTCGCTTGAGCAGGTCAGCCGCAAACATAAATGCGCCGTTGAGGATAACCAAAAATAGTGGATTTTTATCTCTTAATTCTTCGCACATCTGTGCTGCGATAACCTCTATCGACTCTAAAATCTTGCTTTCGTCAATCGAAATACCAAAGGTTTTATCTTTTAATGTTACTTGTTTCATAATACCCTTTAATTTTGAAAAAAAATTTTTGCAAAGTTACGATTTTTTTTCGAGGTAATTGTTATCTTTTATGCTAAATATATTTAAAAACAAGGCGAAAGAGTAGCTTTGTATCGAATTTAATAAATTTAATCTATATTCTTTGTGGAGTTTTATATATCTCATTAGAAAATAGATGTTTTAAATGATATAAAAAAAACAGAAAAATGCTTTGTTTGTAATTAAAAAATAACTATCTTTGCAGTGTGAAAAATATCTCTAACAATATATTAGTCGTTGCCCTTGCCCTACTAGTGGGGTGGGTGTCTGGTGGTGTAAACATCAGCAGTTATTGTTGTAACGCTTGCAAAGAAAATGGACAAAAAATGTTCAGCACTCTTACTTGCGAAGAGGTACACACCATGCATCATTGTGCTGATGCTGAATGCAATCATCTGCTTAATGCGCCGCAACTGCATATATGTAGTGGCGATGGATGTTGTTCTCATGCTGATTTGCATAATAATCATTGCGATATCTATCGTACGCAAGTTATTATTCTTACGCAAAATAGTATTGCCGATTGGGATTTCTCAGCTCCGCAAATTCAACTATTTGTAGCACAATTTCAACAACTTAACATGTCGCAAGTGGAGAGTGCTCCTCTTGTTATCTATAATAATTTGACTCCACCACCGCTTTTTGAGGGTGGTAGAGATATTCTATCTCAAAATTCATTATTATTAATTTGATTTTTTAACTACAATTGAGTCTGCTTGTTTCGACTTGTCGCTGCTCAATTGGCTCTTTTGTGATTTTCAGCGCGATAGACGTTGATACAGAGTTTAATAGTTAAATAACGTATGGTTTACGATGTAAAACTTTACAAAAAAAACCTTACAAAAAAAACCTTACAGAAAAATCAAATTAAAAAAGATGAAGAAAATAATGATGGTGGTGCTGCTATTCTCGCAGATAGGAGGATTGTGGGCTCAAACACAAGAACATACGCAGAAACATTCACACGAAGATATACACGGCAGTGTAAGAGATGTTGAGGGCAATCCAATTATTGGTGCCGAAGTGGTATGGTATGGTACATCGCTTGGTGCGATAACCGATGCCGACGGAAATTTTGTGGTGAGTTTTACTCACGAATCGCAATTTTTGATAGTTAGTTATCTCTCATACAGGAGCGATACGATAGAGGTGGCGGTTGCGCCTCGTCCGATAGAGGTAACCCTATATGATAGCAGCGCAGAGCTAGATGAGGTGGAGGTGATGGGACGTGGAGCAACTACGATGGCTAGTCGCATAAGTGCGGTGCAAACATCTACAATTACTGGTGCCGAACTCTGCCGCGCTGCCTGTTGCAACTTGTCGGAGAGTTTCGAGACTAATGCCTCAGTAGATGTGTCGTATGCAGATGCCGCTACTGGTGCAAAGCAGATTAAGTTGCTCGGTTTGTCGGGTACTTACGTGCAGATGCTCAATGAAAATACCCCGAGTGTGAGAGGGTTGGCGCAGAATTTCGGAATGGAATATACGCCTGGAGTGTGGATGGAGAGTATACAAGTGAGTAAAGGTACTTCGTCGGTTATTAATGGTTACGAGGCTACAACTGGTCAGATAAATGTGGAGTATCTCAAACCGCAAACGCAAGATCCTATCGCTATTAATGCTATGATGAACAGTAATTTACGCTCTGAATTGAACGTTACTGGCGGTTGGGGTATAAATGAAGTGGTGAGTACAGGAGTGATGGCGCATGCAAAACTCGCAAGTATGGAGCACGACACCAACGATGACGGTTTTATGGATTTGCCCAAAGAGAAACAGGTTAATCTGCTAAATCGCTGGTATATAAAGAGTGGAGATTATACAGGTCAAATCCTCGTGCGTGGACTATACGACGAGCGCAATGGTGGTCAGTTGTCTAGCTATGGCGATGATAGATACAAAATAGATTTAGAGACCTACCGTTTTGATGCTTTTATGAAAAATGGTTACGTCTTTGATAAAGATAAAGGTACTAGTATCGGCGTGATAATGAGTGGGTCATATCACAAACAGGATAACCTCTATGGAGTTAGAGATTATGTTGCCGATCAGACTAATATATATGGTAATGCAATTTTTCAGACTAATTTTACCGACTACCATAAATTGGTGACAGGTGTTAGTCTTAATTATGATGCATATAATGAGATGCTTATTACGGAGAGTGCTTCGTTTGATATGGATAGAGAGGAATTAACTTCGGGGCTTTTTGCCGAGTATTCGTATACAATTGATGAAAAACTGTCGCTTTTGGCAGGAGCTCGTGTAGATTATAGTTCGCTCTGGGGAGTGTTTGCAACTCCAAGATTTAATGTGCGTTATGCTCCGTGGGAGTGGGTAAATTTGCGTGGTTCAGTGGGATTGGGCTATCGCTCGCCAAATCTATTGAGTGATTATGCTTCGGTTTTGCCTAGTTCGCGTGAGATAATAGTTGCAGAGGATTTAAAGCAGGAGAGGGCGATAAATACAGGGGTGAGTTCTACGTTTTATATCCCGATTGCAGGTAGAGAACTGCAAATTACAGCCGATTATTACTACACCAGCTTTTTTGAAACGGTGGTGATGGATATGGATAGAGACCCAAATAGTGTTACGTTTAGCAACTCAAATGGCGAACGCTCATATGCTGCCAATTTTCAGGTGGAGGCGACGATGGAGATATTGAGTGGGTGGACCACTACGCTTGCCTATCGTATCTCAGATACAAAGGCAACAATAAATGGCGAATTGCGCGAGAAACCGCTGACTAATAGGTTTAAAGCACTGGTTACCACTTCGTATGTAACTCCGCTTTTTAGATGGCAGTTTGACCTTACGGCACAAATCAACGGTGGCGGACGAATGCCAGATGCAGATGAAAATAATCCTCTGTGGGATAATGAGTTCGGGTGGTATCCACGATTAATGGCGCAGGTTACACGTAACATCGGCAACTGGAGTATCTATGTGGGTGGTGAGAATTTGACCAACTTTACGCAATCTAACCCTATTATCGGGGCAGATAATCCGTTTGGTGCAAATTTCGACGCCTCGATGGCGTGGGGTCCGTTGCACGGTGCGGCTGTTTATGCTGGTTTTAGATGGAATATAGGGCGCGATGAATAGTATCGGGCGATGAATATAATAATGTAAATCAATAATTTTCTATGGGGAGTTTTTATAATTCCCCTATAATAATCAAACAAAAAAAACAAAAATGAAAAAATCAATCATTACCCTATTGTTGCTTATTGGAGTAACAATCTCTGCTATGGCAGCAACTCAAACCGTGAAATTTCAAGTGAAAGGTATGACAACTTCTGCTATTAAATCAGAAATCAAAAAGGTACTTAATGCAGAAGCAGGTGTTTGGTCAGCATCGGCTGTTTTGTCAAGCCAAACAGTAACAGTGAAATATTACGACACAAAAACTGATATTGCTAAAATACAAGCAGTATTTAGGTCAATGAGATATGATGCTGATATTATTGAGTCTACTGTTAAAGTAACACCTACACCTGTATCTACACCAACACCGGTGGTTACACCAACACCAACTGTTAATGTTAATAACAACAGTAATTCTAACAACAACAACAATAACAATAACAATAACAATAACAATAACAATAACAATAACAATAACAATAACAATAACAATAACAATAACAATAACAATAACAATAACAATAGTAATAGCAATAGTAATAGTAATAGCAATAGCAATAGCAATAGCAATAGCAATAGCAATAGCAATAGCAATAGCAATTCCAACAACAATTCCAACAACAATTCCAACAACAATTCCAACAACAATTCCAATACTACTACCACAACTACTACTGTTAATCAAAACACTAGAACAACTGGTTCTACTTCAACTTCAACACAAAGACAATAAAAAAATGTTCGGCATCTGCCTAATAAAGTAGATGCCGAACTATATAATAGATAATATTAATTTAAAAATACACTAAATGAAAAAAGCAATCTTTACTCTATTGCTCCTAATCGGGGTAACAATGTTTGCTACAGCAGCAACACAAACCGTGAAATTTCAAGTGAAAGGTATTACCTGCAATGCTTGTAAAACAAAAATCAACAAAGCACTATCTCACGAACCAGGCATCTGGAGTTCATCGGTTAGCGTGTCAAACAAAACAGTTACAATCAAGTACAACGACAACAAAACCGGTATTGCACGATTGCAAGCTGTTTTAAGAGGATTAAAGTACGACTCGCAAGTGTTGAGTTCTACTGCAGATAACAAAAAGAGCAACAATCAACCAGTAAATCAAAACAACAGAACATCAGGTTCAAACTCTACCTCTACTCAAAGAAAATAGTGCGCAGTTTTGCTAAAAACTACCAAAGTTTGCAATTAATAAAAATCCGTTCATTCTACAACAACGCAGGATGAGCGGATTTTTGTGTTGTTGTAGGTATTGAAAATTCAACTACTACCTCTATCTCTTTGCGGAAAATATCGTGTTGTTTATTTTGTATTCAGAAATCGCTTCTGTTATATCTAACCTTATTATTTCCCAATGTTTATGTAATAAACATATCGGATTAAAATCGTTATCTGCAATTTTAAAATTTGTAAACATAGATATTATCTCCTCTTTGTCGTGAGTATAGGGGTAACGTTCTTCGTGTAATGACAGTAATTCTTGAATTGAATAATCATTGAGCAACTCGTGTATATCCCAGAAATCTTTTTTGCGTCCACCACGTTGTATAACATCAATTTTCATTGCAGCTATCTCTTCAATAGTAGCGAGACGAATCCCATCTATAATAGAGGCATCTCTGATAAAAGCATCTGTGTAGAAAAGATCTAGTTTTACACACTCTTGGGCTGAGTTGCCGATATAGAAAGATTTACCAAATGCTACTTCACCACTAGAAGGAGAATCTACGTAGTTAAATTCCCTTTTGAGGTAGTTTTCGATTGCAGAAAAATCTATGGATTTATATTTGGCATCTGTAAATAAGTCAATGTCAATAGAAAAACGATGACCAATCTGAAGACTAAGAGCAGTGCCTCCCACCAATCTAAACGGAAAAAGAAGCTCAGTTGTCATTAATTTATCAAGTGTGTTTTTTAACAGAGTAGTTACGGTGTTGTAGTGTAATTTCATATTTTAGTGATGAAGTTTGTATTTATTTTTACTCTCTTTACTCAAAACCTCGTCAACTACTTGTTTGTTGTAAAAACGAGTAATTTCGGCTTTTTCTTCGTCGTTACCTCTTTCAAATACTCTCTTTATTACCGCCTCACGATATTTGTGCCAGTCGATAGTAGATATATCAGTGTCCCAAAATAAGACTTTCCTTAAGAGAGAAATATTTGGGGTGGTACAAAGCTTTTTTTTCTCAATTTTTATATCGTAATATGTTTGAAGTATCATAAAATAGCCCTCCTCAAATCCCAATGCCTCTTCTATTTTAAGAGATAGAGCAGTATTCATTTTTCGTTTGCCTTTGATGATTGCGCCCAATGTTTGTGGAAATTCATTGATAGAGAGAGCAAAACGGTTCTTAGAAATAGAACGCTTAGTCAGTTCTCTATCTAATATAATGCCTGGGTGTATTCCTTTAATAACTTCAATATTTGGATTCATAAAATGTAGTATTTTATTGTGATATGTCTATATAACGAGAAAGTGTAAACAATATTGCTTATACTGTCGCTGGTTGTACGAATTATGAGGGTTTCCTCAATCAATATGTTGTATTTTGCGTACACATATAGTCTCTTTCTTCTGTTTTTTCATCGTTGAGAATAAATTTTTAAAAAATATGATATTTAATTTGTGTAAGTGAAATTCTTTTCGTTACTTTGCAGGTTGAAAAAAACAAGGTAAAATTAATCCCTGTTTAGTTCAATAATATAGATTTATTTCTCTGATAACAAGAGAGTTATGTTGGTGAAATAGGTCGAGAAAACTTAATTGTAGTAATGCGTTTTAAAATATACTTTGCTTAATAATCTTATTAAATTGGGATAGTATATAAGCAAAAGGGTGGTAAATATAAAAAAATATTAGAGCCATACGTTACTACTTTAGCATAATAATATAGCAATATGGGAAAGAATTTAGTTATAGTTGAGTCGCCTGCCAAGGCAAAAACCATCGAAAAATTTCTAGGTAAAGATTTTCACGTGATGTCTAGCTTTGGGCATATCCGTGATTTGAAAGATAAAGGATTAGGAATTGACTTAGAGAACAACTATAAACCAGAATATGAGGTGTCAGCTGATAAACAAAAATTGGTTGCGGAACTAAAAAAAGAGGCAAAAGCAGCTGATGTAGTTTGGTTGGCTTCCGATGAAGACCGTGAGGGAGAGGCGATTGCTTGGCACTTATATGAGGTGCTAGAGTTACAGAAAAAAGAGACTCACCGTATCGTATTCCACGAAATCACGAAAAATGCTATATTAAATGCTATCGAAACTCCACGCAATATAGATATCAACCTTGTAAATGCTCAACAAGCACGCCGTGTGCTCGACCGTATTGTGGGTTTTGAAATATCTCCTGTATTATGGCGCAAAATCAAACCATCTCTATCGGCTGGTCGTGTGCAATCGGTTACAGTGCGCCTAGTGGTAGAGCGCGAACGTGAAATTCAACACTTTCAGGCAGAAGCATCGTTTAAAGTGTCAGCCAACTTTTTGTTAGATGGCGAGGATATGCACCTGAAAGCTGTCTTGAAAAATAGATTTGCAACTGAAAAAGAGGCTGTAGATTTTATCGAACTTTGCAAGTCATCTGCTTACAATGTAGAAGAGGTGGATACAAAACCTACTCGCCGCACTCCATCTGCTCCGTTTACTACATCTACTTTGCAACAAGAGGCATCGCGTAAATTTGGTTTTCCAGTGGCGGTTACAATGCGTGTGGCTCAACAACTATACGAAAGTGGAAAAATTACCTATATGCGTACCGACTCGGTAAACCTCTCTACATTAGCACTTAACGCTGCTAAAGCGGAGATTGAGAGTATGGCTGGTGCAGAGTATTACAAACGCAGAACATACAATACAAAATCTAAAGGGGCGCAAGAGGCACACGAGGCTATCCGTCCTACTTATATGAATCAGCACCAAGTGGAGGGTACTCAGCAAGAGCGTAAACTCTATGATTTGATTTGGAAACGTACTATCGCTAGTCAAATGGCTGATGCTGAATTTGAAAAGACAACAGTTACAATTGATATAGATAACTCAGACGAGAAATTTATCGCTATGGGTGAGGTACTCACTTTTGATGGTTTCTTAAAGGTCTATATGGAATCGACTGATGATGAGCAAGATGAGAATATCGAAGGTAGACTCCCTCGCATCGAAGTGGGAACGTCGTTGAGATTAGATCAACTACAGGCACAAGAGAAATTTTCGCAAAAACCTGCTAGATATACTGAGGCATCGCTTGTTCGCAAACTCGAGGAACTCGGTATTGGTCGTCCGTCTACTTATGCACCGACTATCTCTACTATTCAAAATCGTAGT
Source organism: bacterium (assembly GCA_044433285.1). Taxonomy (GTDB): domain Bacteria; phylum Bacteroidota; class Bacteroidia; order Bacteroidales; family Paludibacteraceae; genus Aphodosoma. The sequence goes on from JAWXTU010000026.1 coordinate 13,892, forward strand.
TATGTAGAGAAACGTGAGATTGAAAATGAGGCTCGTAGCTATCGTATGATTACACTAGAAAATGGTGACATCTCGGTGACATCGGTACAAGAAAAATCTACAGTCGAAAAGGGTAAATTATCTCCAACTGATATTGGTATCGTGGTAAATGACTATCTAGCAGATAGTTTCCCAAATATTATGGATTATAACTTTACTGCTACTGTAGAGTCGCAATTTGATGATATCGCAGAGGGTAATGCGGTGTGGACTGAAAATATTGATGCTTTCTATACTAAATTTCATGCTAGAGTGGAGGAGGCGAAAAATTCAACTGGTAAAAAAGTTGGCGAACGTGAACTTGGTATCGACCCTAAAAGTGGTAAGCCTGTATTTGTGAAAATTGGACGTTTTGGTCCGCTTGCGCAAATTGGACTTGCATCTGATGAGGAGAAACCAAAATTTGCATCGCTCCGCACTGGTCAGTCTATTGAGACTGTATCGCTCGAAGAGGTTCTAGAACTTTTCAAACTGCCTATTGATTTGGGTGAGTATGAGGGCGAGAAGATGCGTGTGGGTGTTGGTAGATTTGGACACTATGTGCAGTTTGGTAAATCGTATGTATCTGTGCCAAAGGGTGAAGATCCATTCTCAATTGATTTGCCACGTGCTATCGAACTAGTTGAGGCAAAACGTGAGGCAGACCGTAACCGTGTGATTATGAAGTTTGAAGCGGAAGATATTGAGGTGCTTAATGGTAGATTTGGAGCATATATCGCACACGCTGGCGATAACTACAAACTGCCAAAAGGTACTGTGGCTGCGGAACTTACGTTGGAACAGTGCAAAGATATTATTGCAGATGATAGTCTAAAATCAAAAAGCAAAGCAAAGGCAAAAGCTAAAACTGCAACGAAAAAAACAGCTACTAAAAAAGCTACAACTAAAACTGCTGCCAAGAAGACTACAAAAGCAACAACAAAGAAAGTAGCAGCCAAAGCGGCTGAGTAATTATATAAGGCGTGAGATTATCGCGCTTTCAAAACCACGAGACAGGGCAAATTTGAATAGTTTGCTCTGTTTTTCGTATTCGCTAGTAGCGGAAATCTTTGTTGCCTTCGCCTCCAACAACTCTTTCAGCGTAGAAAGATACTCCTCTTCATCAATTTCGGTCAGCGCCTCGCGTATGGTTACATTATCTATCTGTTTGCTATATAGCATCATAGAGATTTTTTTTCGTCCCCATTTATTAAATCTAAACTTATCCCTCACGTATGCGTTGGCATAACGCTCTTCGTTGATAAAATTCTCCTCTAGCAAAAAGTTGATAATCAACTCACTATCTCTGTTGTTGGTTATCCCCCATGCGTATAGTTTTTCTCGCACTTCGGCAATACATTTTTCTGACTTGTAGCAATAGGTAGTTGCCTTTATTTTTGCCTCTTCGATAGTGATATGTTTCATAGTCGTCCGCGAACCATACGTTCGTTATTATTTAAGTCGCAGCGTAGTTCTACATCGTTAAATCCCAACTCTTGCATCATTGCAACTGTCTCTTTACCATACTGTTGATTAATCTCAAAGTAGAGCATCCCCCCTTTGTCTAGGTGGGTGAGTGCATAAATGGAAATAGCACGGTAGAAGAGTAGCGGATTTTGATTTGGTACAAATAGTGCAATTGATGGTTCGTATTTTGTTACATTCTCCTCCATCTCATCTCGTTCGCTGATGGTTATATATGGCGGATTGCTAACGATTATATCATATTTTTCTATATCGTCTTGCATCGCTATCTCGTCTTGTGTTTCTATCTCGTTTTGCTTCTTTATCTTGTCTAGCATCTCTATCTCGTTCTTGCTGATTGCACTCTCCTCTAGCATCGTTTTTGTCTCCTCCGCCAGTTGTAAAATATCCCCCTCGATGAAATTCACTGAACCGCCTAGACTCTCACTGTTCTTTTTGGCTAAATCAATTGCATCTGGCGATATATCAATTGCAGATACTTGAGAATTAGGAAGTTCTAACGCTAGAGTGATAGCGATACAGCCTGTGCCAGTACCAATATCTAATATTTTTAATTTTTCAATATCGCTCAATTTTTCAATCTTTCCAACAGTTTCAATCTCTCCAACAGTTTTAATTTCTCTCGTAAATCCAGATTTTTTAATCACCTCAAACTCTCCAAAAATCCCACTCTCTACATCACTCACAATCCACTCGATCAACTCCTCAGTCTCAGGACGAGGAATGAGTGCGCGCGCATCACTATAGAAAGTACGATTGTAAAATGGCGCAGTGCCTACGATATATTGTAGTGGTTCGTGGGTGAGCAGTCTCTCTACTATCTGACTACACTCACTCGCCTCTTCAGAATTTAGTATCACCTCCCTCTCAGCCATTAAAGATGTTAATGAGCGGTTGCTAACGATACATACCACCTCGCGAGCTAGCGATTTAGCCTCGCTATCCGAGTAGATTGTAGAGAGTTGTTGAGTGATTTTATTAATCATATACCTAAAAAAAGAGTTAATGTTCAATGTCGTATTTTACGACCGTTTGAACACTAACTCCTTTATACTGTTTTGTTTAGAAGTCTTCTTCTACTCTTAGTCGTTAATAAGCATTGGCATCAAAAGCATAAGAAGATCTTCGTTCTCTTCATTCTCTGATGGCAATATGATACCTGCTCGTGATGGGTCTGCAAGTTGTAGGCGCACCTCGTCGCTGCTGAAATTAGATAGGATATCAGCTAGTAGAGTAGCTTTGAAACCTATGTTAATTGGGTCGCCCTCAAATTGACAAGAGATTTTTTCTTGTGCCGCATTGCTGAAGTCGATGTCTTGAGCAAGAAGTGTGATGCTACCACTCTCGATAGTCAATTTAATCAATTGTGATGCTTGGTTTGCAAACGGAATAATACGTTTGATAGCATTAGCAAATGTTTGACGGTCGATAATGATTTCGTATGGGTTGTTTGTTGGAATTACGCTATTGTAATTTGGGTATTTACCATTGATTTGGCGACATACCATACGGTATCCTTCCATCTCGAAAACGATATTTTTGTCGTCGAAACTAATTTTTGCCTCGTCGTTTAATCCGCCCAAGATATTTTTAAGTAGCGATGCACTCTTTTTAGGCAAAATAAATGAAGCCTCCATATCATTTGTAGTTGCAGTATTAACTAAGCGCACCAATTTATGAGCATCTGTTGCAACAAATGTAAGGCTCTCATTCTCGAATTTGAAGAAGATACCAGTCATCATCGGACGACCATCATCTACCGCCGTAGCAAAAATAGTTTTTGAGATACCAGTTGCCAAAGTTCCTGTTTTTACTGTAGCTGTTAAAATCTCTTCGCCTAGTGCAGGTTCTTCTGGAAACTCTTCGCTGTTTTGTCCGATAAAGTTAAATCTACCAGTCTCAGTTTTAAGTTCCACTGCAAGGTTTTCTGGGTTAATATCAAATACAAGTGGTTGATCGCCAAACTCTTTGAGCGATTCAGATAGTAGTTTTGAAGGTAGAGCGATTGTTACATCTCCATCTCCATTATCAATAGTGATTGTAGTAGAAATTGTTGTCTCTAAGTCAGAGGCAGTAATAGTCAAATTGTTACCTTTTACATCTAATAAAAAGTACTCTAAGATTGCCATCTGATTTTTGGCAGCAATTACTTTACCGATTACCTGAATGCGGTGAAGTAGGGTTGAGCTTGATACTGTAAATTTCATAGTTGTATTTTATTTATTGTTTTGTTTGTTCTGAAAGTTTTTTAGAATACCACTTATGCATCGATTGTTGCGTAGATAGCATTTTGTTCGATAAATTCTCTACGAGGAGCTACATCATCTCCCATCAACATAGAGAAAATTTTGTCAGCCTCAGCTGCATTTTCAATGCTGATTTGACGAAGCGTGCGATTTTCTGGGTTCATTGTTGTATCCCAAAGTTGCTCTGCATTCATCTCCCCAAGACCTTTATAGCGTTGTTGAGATACAGCACCCTCGTTGCCATCGCCATGCTCTTGTATGAATTTCAAACGTTGGTCTTCGCTCCAGCAATACTCTTGTATTTTACCTTTGCGGCACAAGTACAACGGAGGAGTAGCAATGTAAATATATCCGTTCTCAATCATCTCTTTCATATAGCGGAAGAAGAATGTAAGGATTAGAGTAGCAATGTGCGAACCATCTACGTCGGCATCGGTCATAATGATAACTTTGTTGTATCTAAGTTTCACCATATTAAGTGCTTTTGAATCCTCTTCTGTACCGATTGTTACACCCAACGCAGTGTAGATGTTGCGAATCTCTTCGCTCTCAAAAGCACGGTGTTGCATCGCTTTCTCCACATTTAATATCTTACCACGCAAAGGTAAAATAGCCTGGTGGTTACGATCGCGACCAGATTTGGCAGAACCACCTGCCGAATCCCCTTCGACTAAGAACAGTTCGCATAATGCTGGGTCTTTGCTAGAGCAGTCAGCCAATTTACCAGGCAATCCACCACCAGATAGAGGCGATTTGCGTTGTACCATCTCACGAGCTTTACGTGCTGCGCTACGTGCTGTAGCTGCCAAAATCACCTTTTGTACGATAGTTTTTGCCTCAGCTGGGTGCTCTTCGAGATAGTTGCCAAGTGCCTCACCGACAGCTTGATCTACCATACCCATAATTTCGCTATTACCCAATTTAGTCTTGGTTTGACCCTCAAATTGAGGTTCTGCTACTTTTACAGAGATAACAGCAGTTAGCCCCTCACGGAAGTCATCACCCGAGATGTCCACTTTTACCTTTTCGAGTAATTTGCTATCCTCTGCATATTTTTTGAGTGTACGAGTAAGCGCACGACGGAAACCAGATACGTGAGTACCTCCCTCAATTGTGTTGATATTATTTACATATGAGTGTAGATTTTCAGAGTATGATGTGTTGTACATCATAGCAATCTCTACTGGAGTACCAAATTTATCTGTGTTAATATGTATTACGTGAGGAATTAATGGATCGCGACTTTGGTCGATATGGCGTACAAATTCACGCAAACCCTCTTCTGAGTAAAACTGTTCGCGTTTTGGCTCGCCTGTCTCATTAATATTGCGTAAATCTGTAATAGTCAAACGGATACCAGCATTCAAGAATGCCAATTCGCGCAAACGAGATGCTAGAATATTGTATTGATATACTAACTCTGAGAATATCTCTGGGTCTGGGTGAAAAGTAACCATTGTACCGGTAGTAGTCGATTCGCCAATTACCTTTACATCAAATTGAGGCACACCCTTGCTATACTCTTGCATATATACTTTGCCAGCGCGACACACTTCAACGTGTAGTAGAGTAGAGAGCGCATTAACACAACTCACCCCTACACCGTGCAAACCACCCGACACTTTATATGATCCTTTATCGAATTTACCCCCTGCGTGTAACACTGTCATTACAACTTCAAGAGCAGATTTCCCCTCTTTCTCGTGCATATCAACTGGGATACCACGACCGTTGTCTCTAACTGTTATTGAGTTGTCTTCGTTGATGCTTACTTCGATGTCTGTACAATATCCAGCAAGAGCCTCATCAATAGAGTTGTCTACCACCTCGTAAACTAGATGGTGTAAACCTTTCGAACTAGTATCGCCAATGTACATTGATGGACGTTTGCGAACCGCCTCTAATCCCTCAAGTACCTGAATACTACTGGCTCCATACTCCGATGCAATGTTATCTTTTACTTCTTCACTCATGATTTTTAGTTTATAATGTTCTATTTTTATGTTGATTTATTTTCTCTGTTATTTTAGACTACAAATTTACGATTTTTTTTTCGAATAGCCAAAAAAAAGTGTGTTTTTTTTCTGAAAAAAATATACTTTTTTTGTCGTTGCTAGTTTAGTTAAATTTTACTACCTTTGTAGCCTAAAATTGAAGTGGAGATTTTTATAAATTCCCCTTAAAATAGAGGGGGCTTTAAAATTCCTCGAATAATTAATGGAAATGAATTCGACTCAAATAAGGCAACTCTTTTTCTCGTTTATGAAGATTGGTGCGTTCACCATTGGTGGCGGTTATGCTATGATTCCGATTATCGAGCAAGAGGTGGTTAATAAGCGCAAATGGATTGATAGTAAGGAGTTTTTGGATATGGTGGTGCTGGCTCAAACAGCTCCAGGTATACTCGCTATGAATATCTCTGTTCTGGTGGGTAACAAGGTGGCTGGTCGTCGTGGTGCGATATTCAGTGCGCTTGGTTCTGGTTTGCCCTCATTTGTTATTATCTTGCTGATTGCTATGTTTTTCAATAAATTTCAAGATAATATTTATGTGATAAAGGCATTTAAGGCTATTCGTCCCGCTGTGGTGGCATTGATTGCGGTGCCAGTATTCAAACTTGGTAAATCTGCTAAAATTAGCTGGTTTACAGTGTGGATTCCGATTGCGGCGGCTCTACTTATCTGGCTACTTGGTGTTTCTCCTGTCTGGATTGTCCTCGCGGCAATTATTGGTGGTATGGTGTGGCGTTTGGGTGAACAGTATCTCGTCGAGCATCGCAAAGATAAAAAGGGGGTGGAAAAATGATATATCTTCAACTTTTTATCTCGTTTTTTAAGATTGGTCTCTTCGGTTTTGGTGGCGGTGCTGCGATGTTGCCTCTTATTCAGTTTGAATTAGTGGCACGCCACGACTGGATTACTAATGCCGAATTTACCAATATGATTGCGATTAGTCAAATCACGCCAGGTCCGATTGGTATCAACTGCGCCACATATGCAGGGTATCTAGCCTCGGGCAATATTCTGGGGGCGGCAGTTGCCACGTTTGCTCTTGTGCTCCCCTCGTTTATCATTATGTTGCTCTTAGTTAAGGTGATGAATAAATTTAGTGAGAATGTGTGGGTGAAGAGTGTGATGCAGATTCTCCGTTATACGGTGGTGGGGTTGATTGCCGCTGCGGCTCTGCTACTTGTTACTGAGGAGACTTTTGGTGCCGATTATTGCGATTGGAGTGCTTGGGTGATATTTGTTCTCGCTTTTGTAAGCACTAAATGGCTTAAAGTTAACCCTATATTGATGATTTTGGCAGCAGCGGTAGTGGGTATAATTATATATTAAGGGGATATATTAAGAGGATTTTAAAAAAATGGATAATTGGAAAGAGCGTACCGAATTGATGTTTGGTGTTGAGCGTGTGGCTAATTTGGCAACGGCTAATGTATTGGTTGTTGGCGTGGGTGGTGTTGGTGCATATGCAGCCGAGATGCTAGTGCGTGCGGGTGTGGGACATATGACTATTGTAGATGGTGATGTGGTAAATGATACCAACAAAAATCGTCAGCTGATAGCTCTATCATCTACTGTTGGTTGCGATAAAGTGGAGGTGTTGGCACAACGATTACGTGATATAAATCCTGATATCTGTTTAACTCCGATAAAGGAGTTTTTGCGCGATGAACGTACGATTGAACTGCTTGAGTCTCAAAAGTTTGATTATGTAGTAGATGCTATTGATACTCTCTCTCCCAAAGTCTTTTTGCTTAGTCAATCGGTGGAGAGGAATATCCCAGTGGTGAGCAGTATGGGGTCGGGCGGAAAGTTAGACCCGATGCAGGTGCGCATATCTGATATATCAAAATCTGACTACTGCAAATTGGCTCGTATGGTGCGCAAGCGGTTACACAAATTGGGTATACGCAAGGGGATAACTGTGGTATATTCAGCCGAGGTGGTGCCGCCAGAACGAGTGGTGATTACTGAGGGCGAGGAGAATAAAAAATCTAATGTGGGCACGGTGAGTTATATGCCTGCGATATTTGGCTGTTTTTTGGCGAGTCATATTATTAGGGAGTTAACAAAGGGGGCGTTTTCAGATCGCCCCTAATTAGAAACATCGACTGAACGAAAATAAAAAATACAATTATGATAAAAGTAGAGGGTATTACTAAACATTTTGATGCACTTCAGGTGCTGAAAGGGGTTGATTTACATATTGCTCCACGTGAGATTGTGAGTTTGATGGGACAGAGCGGTGCAGGTAAAACTACTCTGTTGCAAATTATAGGCACTTTGAGTCGTCCAACAGCTGGTAGTGTGCATATAAATGGAGAAAATTTGTTGAGAAAAAACGAAAAAGAGTTGGCTCAATTCCGAAATAAGCAGATAGGATTTGTGTTTCAATTTCATCAACTCCTACCCGAATTTACGGCAATAGAAAATGTAATTATGCCCGCTTTAATCGGCGGAATGGCAATGCCCGATGCCCGAAAAGAGGCTACTCGTCTGCTCGATTATCTCAAACTTTCGGAGCGTGCAGAGCATAAACCATCTGAACTATCTGGTGGCGAAAAGCAGCGTGTGGCTGTAGCTAGAGCGTTGATTAACAAACCCTCAGTGCTTCTGGCGGATGAACCATCGGGTAGTCTCGATTCGCAAAATCGCACAGAACTCCACAATCTCTTTTTCGATTTGCGCGACACATTCGGACAAACAATTCTTATCGTTACTCACGACGAGGAGTTGGCATCAATTTCTGACAGGGTGGTGCGTATGAAAGATGGTCTTATCGTAGACTAAAATGAGATATTGTATAATTAAAATAGTTTTTGTATCTTTGCCAAGAATATTGGGAAGTTTCTTAGATGCCCTAAATAATACACTATATTTGTAATGAATAATTTTGATGATATACGACCTTATCACGACCACGAAGTGGCTGATGTCTTGCGTGAACTGAATGAAACTCCTGAGTTTATAAATATGCTTCGTACATATTTTCCGTTTCTTCCGCTTGACCAAATGGATGCTATCATAAATAAGATAAATAGCAAAACCGATATGCAGATGGCGTTCGTGAAACCTGTGTTGGAGAATTTGGTGGCGACTATTACTGGTGGATTGACCGTGTCGGGAGTGGATAATGTGAGGGATAAATCTGCGCTTTTGATGAGTAATCACCGTGATATCGTGATTGACCCCTCTTTTTTGTGCCTTTCTATGTTGCAAAATGGTATAGATTCTGCCGAAGTGGCGATAGGGGATAATCTTTTGTCGCGCGAATGGATTATGAAATTGGTGCGCTTGAATAAGTGCTTTATTGTCAAACGAGGTCTGCAACCGCGCGAAACTCTCAAGGCTTTTATGCAGTTGAGTAGCTATATCAGATATGCTATCACCGAGAAAAATCAATCGGTGTGGATCGCTCAACGAGAAGGGCGTGCAAAAGACTCAAATGACCGCACTCAAAATAGTATCATCAAGATGTTTGCCCTCAGCGGTAGAGACTCTTTTATAGAAAATATATCAGTGCTAAATATCTCACCTGTAACTATTTCGTATGAATATGATCCTTGCGATTATCTCAAAGCGAAGGAGTTTCAACAAAAACGAGACAATGCAGATTTTGCCAAGTCAAAGGAGGACGATTTACTCAGTATGCAGGTGGGGATTATGGGCAAAAAGGGTAGAGTTCACTATGCTTTTTCGTCAAGTATCAACCCACTTTTAGAGTCGTTGCCAAAAGAGTTGAGTAATAAAGAGCAGGCAGCGCGTGTGTGCGAAATTTGCGATAATCGTATATTCTCAAATTATGTTATCTATCCAGTTAACCGTCTTGCATATGAGTTGTTGACAGGTAATAATGAGTTTGCCTCTCAAGATACAGCAGAAGAGCGTGCGGTGGCAGAGGGATATTTAAGAGGTCAGTTGGCAAAAATCGATTTGCCTAACCGTGATGATGAATACTTGTGGGGTAAACTGTTAGAGATGTACGCTAATCCGTTCATCAATTATCTATCTACGAAATAAAGAAAAATAAAAAATAATCAATCAATTTATTAACTAAAAAATCTAATTATTTATGTTCAAAGGACATCCTAAAGGACTCATTGCGGCTGCGTTAGCTAATATGGGTGAGCGTTTTGGATTCTACACTATGATGGCTATCTTGGTGTTGTTTCTACAAACGAAATTTAACTTGAACCCTAGCGAAGCGGGTGCAATTTATTCTACTTTCTATTTCGGTATCTACATCTTGGCTCTTGTCGGTGGTATTATAGCAGATAGAACTAAAAAGTACAAAGCGACTATCTTTTCTGGTATTGTTTTGATGGCTGTTGGTTATGTAATTTTATCAATTCCTTCGCCAACTCCAGTACCTGAGGCAGGTTACACATTTGCTCTTGTATTGTCTTGTTTTGCTCTTTTTGTTATCGCATTTGGTAATGGTCTTTTCAAAGGTAACCTTCAAGCTCTTGTAGGTCAAATGTATGACGATCCAAAATATGCTGCAAAACGCGATTCAGGTTTCCAACTTTTCTATATGTTTATCAATGTAGGTGCTATCTTTGCTCCACTATTGGCTGTGGGTATTCGTAACTGGTGGGTACAATCTCAAGGTTTCCTATATGACCAAAGTTTACCTGATATCTGTAACCGTTTTGTATCTACTGGTGGTGCAGAGGGTGGCGATAGATTAGTGGAATTTGCTAACCAATTTGGATATGCAGGTACAGATATGATGGCTTTTGCTAATGAGTATCTTAACGTGTTTACACAAGGATTTAACTATGCATTTGCTGCTGCAATTGCTGCAATGGCTATCTCTTTGATTATCTATATTGTAAATGCTAAACGTTTCCCAGATCCAGCTGCTAAAAAAGCTGCTTCGGCTGATAATAGCAATGCAGTACAAATGAGTGCACAAGAGATTCGTCAACGTCTTTATGCTCTATTTGCAGTATTTGGTGTGGTTATCTTCTTCTGGTTCTCATTCCACCAAAACGGTCTTACACTTACATTCTTCGCTAAGGATTATGTAGATTTGTCTGCTATCCGTTTGGATTTAGGTTTTGTAGAACTTGTTGGTGCTGAGTTATTCCAATCTTTCAACCCACTATTTGTAGTGTGTCTTACTCCTGTAGTAATGGCTATTTTTGGTTGGTTGAGCGCAAAAGGCAAAGAACCTTCAACTCCAAAGAAAATCGCAATCGGTATGGGTATCGCTGCTCTTGGTTTCGTTGTAATGGCTCTTGGTTCAATAGGTCTTCCTACACGTGCAGAAGCAATCGCTACTGGTTATGCTCCTAGTGTAACTCCTTGGTTACTTGTTGGTACATACTTTATTCTTACTGTAGCTGAGTTGTTTATCTCTCCACTTGGTATCTCATTCGTATCAAAAGTAGCTCCTCCACACCTTCAAGGTCTTATGCAAGGTCTTTGGTTATGTGCTACTGCTATTGGTAACCAACTACTTTTCATCGGTGCAATCTTCTACGATTCTATCTCTATGACAGCTACTTGGTCTATCTTCGTAGGTGCTTGCTGTATCTCTATGATCGCAATGCTCGCTATGGTAAAATGGCTAGAACGTGTAACTAAATAATAGCTATTAAGTAACAGCAAATTAATATATAAAAGTCGGTTTCCGGAAACGG
>JAWXTU010000027.1:0-24016 GCA_044433285.1 bacterium
CGATTATATAGCTCGATTTGAGAGTTGCGATGTATCTATTATTGTAGACAGAATGGAGGCTATGATTGCAGAGACTGGCGAAAGTGGTTTTCATTTTGTAGATGAGGCGGCACCACCTGCCTTGTTGCGCAAATTGGCAGAGGAGATTATCAAACGACGCTTGGTGGTGAGTTATTGGACTAATATTCGTTTCGATAAAACTTTTACACCAGAATTAGCTTATCTGCTTGCCAAATCTGGCTGCATTGCGGTGTCGGGCGGTTTGGAGGTGGCATCTTCTCGTGTATTGAAACTAATAAACAAGGGTGTAACAATCGAGAGCGCCTCTGAGTGTATGCAAAATCTTGCAAATCACAATATTATGGTGCATACATATTTAATGTATGGTTTCCCTACTCAGACTGTTAAAGAGTTGTATGATTCTCTAGCCACTGTGCGAGATTTATTTGCAAATGGCTTGATACATAGTGCATTCTGGCATAGGTACGCTATGACTTGTCATAGTCCTTCTGGACAAAATCCAGCTAGCGTAGGGGCTAAACATATTCACTGTCCCAAAGGCACTTTTGCCAACAACGAAATACCTTTCGAAACAGATAATGCGCCAGACTGGTCGCAATATACAGATGGACTCAACATAGCTACCTACAATTTTATGCGTGCCACTGGTTTTGAAATTCCAATCAAAAAATGGTTTTCTCGCTGATGTTGCCTATACTAAAATAATTTAAATTTCGTTACTTATAAGAAGCTGAAAATCACTGCATTTGACTCTATTGTGTAATTGAAATATCTATTTGGTATAAATTGCTTTGTAGTTTACTGAAATTTTACTATTTTTGTGGTTTGAAGTAGCCCGAGCGATATTAATATTTTAAATTATATTAATATCTTGAATGATAGTTTGTTATCGTGTTGCTAGCTTCGAAAATGATGAGTTTAAATGGTGTATAAAAAACAGAAAAATGATTGAATATATAAAAGGTGAAGTGGCGGATTTAACCCCTGCATATTGTGTTTTGGAGACTAATGGTATCGGGTATATGTTAAATATCTCACTTACAACCTATTCCGAATTGCAAAATCTATCTACTGCGCGACTCTATGTTTATGAGAGTATTAGGGAGGATGCGCATCAGCTTTTTGGCTTCACCTCTGTTGATGAGCGTGCTATATTTTTGTTGCTTATCTCTGTTAGTGGAGTGGGGGCAAACACAGCTCGAATGATTTTATCAAGTTTTTCAGCGCAAGAGCTAAAAGAGGCTATCGCATCGGGTGATGTGAATGCTATAAAAACAGTAAAAGGTATTGGTCTTAAATCTGCTCAGCGTATTATTGTCGACCTCAAGGATAAAGTGGAGATGGTTGGTGTATCGACACTTAATATTGCTGAAATAAATAATAGAAGTGAGAAGGCGAGCGAGGCGGTTTCGGCTTTGGTTATGCTAGGATTTCAAGCTCAACCTTCGCAAAAAGTGGTCGATAAATTATTAAAAGAAGACCCAACAATGACAGTCGCTAAGGTGATAAAGCGCGCCTTGTCAATGATTTAGTGAGAAATTATTTGAAAGTTTAAATTTCAGATGTAATTTTTTTGATGAACTATTTTCAGAAGTTAGTTTTAATTATATTTATACTAGGGTTATCCTCAGCAATTTGGGCTGGGTTGAGTGCTTCATGGTCTTCGCAAGATCCTGTAGCAGTCTCTAATTCTACAACTGAAAACAGATCAGACAGCGATGATGACGATGCAGAAGAGAAAGACGATAACAACGACAACTCAGACAACAACGATGATGATGACGATTTAAAATATCAAGTCAAACCTATCTCAGCGGAATCTCCTGAGGATTTGACCAAAACTTCTCCTGTCGATTTAAAACAACCCTCTAATGTAACTACCAAAATCGAGTACGATCCTGCATCTGGCAATTACGTCGTGCGTTCGATGATGGGCGATATAGAAATAGTTACCCCTTTTACTCTATCTCCAGACGAATACAAACAGCATTCGTTGCAAAATCAAATGAACTCTTACTGGAAAGAGAAAAATGCAGAAGCGGCTGAAAATTACGAAGATAAATTTAATCTTGCCGATATGAAATTCTCTCTCGGTCCTGCCGAAAAACTCTTCGGTCCTGGTGGTGTGAGGGTGAAAACGCAAGGTTCTGCCGAACTGAAATTCTCTGTTATAAATAACAATATCGAAAACTATTCGCTTGCAGAGCGATTACGTAACACTACAACATTTGATTTTGAAGAGAATATCCAACTCAATGTAAACGCTAAGGTGGGTACGAAGATGGACTTCACGATGAACTATAATACCGAGTCTACATTCTCTTACGATCAATCTACTCTGAAATTAGCCTATACTGGTGAGGAAGATGAGATTATAAAATCAATTGAGGTGGGTGATGTGGCTATGTCGTTGCAATCATCTCTTATCACGGGTAGTACAGCCCTCTTTGGTATTAAAACGGAATTGCAATTTGGTAAACTTAATCTTACTGCGGTAATCTCGCAACAACAATCAGAAACGGAGTCGGTTAGTTCTAATGGCGGCTCGCAACTTCTAGATTTTGAGGTGGATGTGGATAATTACGATGAAAACAGACACTTCTTCCTTGCCCACTATTTTCGAGATAGTTATGACCAAAATATGACTAAACTGCCATATATCACATCGGGTATTACAATTACTCGTATCGAGGTGTGGGTTACAAATACTAAGGGTAGCTACGACGAGGCTCGTAATATTGTAGGGTTTATGGACTTGGCGGAGAGCTCGAGAATCAACAACTCTTATTGGACTTCATACAATATATCGCAACCAGATAACTCTTCTAACTCGCTATATGATGAGGTAAAAGTTCTCTCTGGTGTTCGTGATATTCAAACAACTAACTCGACTCTTGAAGCCTCTTACTATGGATATGGCATTATCGGTGGTACTGATTATGAGAAAATCGAGAGTGCCCGTCCGTTAAGTTCTTCTGAATATACAGTCAATTCAGAACTTGGGTACATCTCTCTTAACTCATCGCTCAACTCATCTGAGGTGTTGGCTGTTGCTTATGAATATACTTATGGAGGCAAAACATATCAAGTAGGGGAGTTTTCTACAGATGGTATTGATGCACCTAATACTCTTATTCTTAAATTATTAAAGGCTTCTTCATCCGATCCAAAAACTCCTATGTGGGATTTGATGATGAAAAATATCTACTACTTAAATGGTACTCAGGTTCAAGAGGATAATTTTGAGTTGAATATTCAATATAAAAATGACTCTAGTGGTGTGTATGTTACATATCTTACAGTGGGTGATATAGCTAACCAAATTCTCCTAAAAGTGATGAATCTCGATAGGTTAGATACTCGTCAAGAGTCTAACCCTGATGGTAAATTCGACTATGTGCAAAATTATACGATATATCCATCTACGGGTCGTCTAATTTTCCCTGTTGTAGAACCATTTGGCGATCACCTTCGTTCAAAATTAAATAATACTGCAATTGCAGATGCGATTTGTTACGATGAGTTATACGACTCTACAAAAACAGTCGCACAACAATATACCGAAAAGAATAAATTCCGTATAGCTGGTGAATATCAAGCCAATTCGGGTAGTGTTATCAGTCTCAACTCGATGAATGTATCGCGCGGTTCGGTAGTGGTTACCTGTGCAGGTCAAACTCTTACTGAGAATGTGGATTATACGGTGGATTATACGCTCGGTACTGTTACAATTCTCAATCAGTCGCTCTTGTCGTCGGGTAATAATATCGACGTTCAATTGGAAAGCACCAATATGTTTAGTATGGAGAAAAAGACTATGCTAGGTCTGCATGCTGAATATGCTTTTACCGAGAATTTCTCACTTGGTGCAACTGTTATGCACCTGAGTGAGACGCCTTTAGTTGTAAATACCACATATGGCTCTGAACCGATATCTAACACAATCTGGGGCTTTAATGGTGCATATCGTAGCGATGCTCCTTGGCTTACAAAGGCTCTGAATGCAATACCGGGTCTCAATGCCACAGCACCATCTTCTATTGTGGTTAATGGTGAGTTTGCGCAACTTATTCCAGGTACTAATCAAATAGATAACAACCCGGGCTATGCATATCTCGATGATTTTGAGAGTTCAGAAACTACAATCGATTTGCTCTATACTTACTATTGGTATTTGGCATCTACTCCATACGATTCTGATGGCTCAGCTCTCTTCCCTGAGGGTGCATATTCTAATAATACTGAGTATGGTAAAAATCGTGCTCTGTTTAACTGGTATTCTGTTGATAATACGGTGTTTAATCCATCTAGCAGTAGTAGTTCATCAACGCCAAATCACATAAAAGCAGATTTGGATATGCAAAGTAACCACCTCACTCGTTCGGTGAAAGAGCAAGAGCTTTTCCCTAATCGTGATGCGGTACTCGGTACGTCGTCATATCTCTCTGTGCTCAATTTAAGTTTCTATCCGCAAGAGCGTGGTCCATACAATCTCGATTTAAATGTCGACCCATCTAATGGTAATCTGCTCTATCCATCGCAACGATGGGGTGGTATGATGCGTAAATTAGATACTTCCGATTTTGAGACTGCAAATATCGAATATGTGGAGTTTTGGATGATGGACCCATTTGTTAATGACACGATGGGCACGCATCAAGGTGGTGATTTATACATAAATCTGGGTGATGTGAGCGAGGATATACTCAAAGATGGTAAGAAATTCTTTGAAAATGGTATGCCTACAGATGGTGATACTACCTCTGTAACTAGCACTGTTTGGGGGTATGTTCCTAATACTCAATCTACTGTTCTCGCTTTCGATGCAACTCTCTCTTCTCGTGAATATCAAGATGTTGGTTATAATGGTTTGCGTACCGTGGACGAACAGACTTTCTCTACATATAGCGATTTCTTAACTAGTTTGCGAGCCTCTCTATCATCTTCGGCTATTGCTGCTATGGAGGCAGATGCATACTCGGTATTGAATGACCCTGCATCGGATAACTACCACTACTACCGTGGCACAGATTATGACAATGAAGAGCGTTCTGTACTAGATCGTTATAAATATTACAACAACCCAGAGGGCAACTCTCCTGCTTCTGATACTAGCACCGAAAGTTATACCACCTCTGCTACTACTGTGCCTAATGCCGAGGATATAAATCAAGATAATACTCTTAATGAGTATGAAAAATATTATCAATATCGTATCTCTATCCGCCCGAGCGATATGATGGTGGGATATAATAATATTGTCGACCAAATAGAATCTACTGTTACTTTGGCTAATGGAGAAAGCAGCACTGTAAAATGGTATCAATTCAAAGTGCCTATCAGTGGTTACGAAAAAACTGTCGGCTCTATCAGTGGCTTTAGCAGCATTCGTTTTATGCGTGTGTTTATGACTGATTTCGAGGAGGATATCCACTTGCGTTTGGGTACTTTTGAGTTGGTGCGCGGTGATTGGCGTTCGTATGATAGTGATCTTTACGATATTAACTATCCGCCATCGTCTAATGCAACAATCGAGGTATCTACCGTTACTATAGAGGAAAATAACAACAAAGAGCCTGTAAATTATGTGTTGCCTCCAGGTGTTACACGACAAACCGATCCAAGTTCGGCTACGATCGTGCAACAAGATGAGCAGTCTATGTCTATAAAAGTTAAGGATTTAGCTCCTTATGATGCTCGTGCAGTCTACAAAAATATTACATACGATATGCGCTATTATAATACTCTGCAAATGTTTGTGCACGCAGAGGAGTTAATAGATGATTTGGTAGGTTTAGATGATTATGAAACTACTATATTCCTGCGTATGGGTAGCGACCACACCCAAAACTATTACGAATACGAAATTCCGCTAAAACTCACACCTGCTGGTTATTACAGCTCAGCCGAAAATGAGACTGTCTGGCCCTACGAAAATATGTTCAATTTTAGTCTCGATGCTCTTACTGATGTAAAAAGTAACCGCAATGCTCGTATCCAAACTACTAGCGGTAGTATTATGGATGAATATTATGAGTACGACCCAGATAATACACAAAACAAAATCACTGTCATCGGTAATCCGAGTCTCGGCGAGATTAAAACGATGATGATTGGTGTTCGTAACCAATCTGGCGAGTCAAAAAGTGTGGAGGTGTGGATTGATGAACTTCGCCTTACTGATTATGATGAAGAGGGTGGTTGGGGCGCACTCGCTAATGTGGCTATTAATCTCTCTGATATAGGATCTATCTCAGTATCTGGTAGATACGAAACGGCTGGATTTGGTGGACTGGAAGAATCTTTGCAGGATAGACGACTCGACGATATGTCGCAATTTAATATCTCTACTCAATTTGATGTCGGTCGTTTCTTCCCTGACAAAGCAGGCGTGCGCGTCCCATTATATTATAGCTACGGAGTGGATAAAAGCACACCTAAATATAACCCTCTCGACGAAGATGTGTTATTAGATGATGCACTGGAAATACTTGACACTAAAGAAGAAAAGGATTCGTTGCTTACTCTCTCTACAACTAAAACGATTAGTGAGAGTTTTAATGTCACCAATATGAAGGTGGATATCAAGAGTAAGAAACCTAAGTTTTACGACCCTGCAAACTTCTCTGCATCATACTCTTACACCAAAACGCAAGAGCTCGACCCCGAAGTGGATAGAAATATGACCAAGGTCTATACTGGGCAGGTTAGTTACAACTTCTCAACCACACCTCGTGCGTGGGAGCCGTTTAAAAATTATAAGAGTCTCGACAAATGGAAAATCATTAAGGATTTCAATATCAACTACGACCCATCGCTTATCGCTATGACGATTAATGTCAATCGTACATATGCAGAAACTCAATTGCGTGATTTAACAGGTGGTATGGATGTGGATGTTTATGATCCTTACAACTCGTTACTCTCTTTCTCAAAGGATTTCACTTGGTCGCGTAAGTTTGATTTTAAATACGACCTCACAAAAACTCTGAAATTTACACTCAGCACCACCTCTAACTCTCGTTTCGATGAGACTTCTGATACTCCTGTCAATCGCGAGTTCTTCCCTGATGAATACGAGGCTTGGTGCGATACTGTGCGTCAAAGTCTATTGTCGGGTGGTCGTCCGCTCGACTATCAACAGATTTTTACTGCCACTTGGGATGTGCCGTTGAGCAAAATCCCAGGTCTTGACTTTATGACCGCAAAAGGACAATATAGCTCTACATATAACTGGACTACAGGGGTATACTATGATGATGACACCTCTATGGGTAATACTATATCTAATTTGGCTACATGGCAAGTAGATGGTCAAGCAAATTTTGAACAGCTATATAATAAATCGGCTTATCTCAAAAAGATAAATCAAAAATACACCTCTAAAACTAAAAAACGTACGCCTAATTTCACACCTAAGAAATTTAATCAAACGGTGGAACTGAAAAAGGGTGAGCCGTTTAAAATCACTCACCGCTTGAATAGCGATAAGCTCGGTGTTATTTTTACAAATGCTAAGGGTGATATCGTTAAGGTAAAATATAATGTGGTGGATAAAAACTCGATAGAGATAAATTCAAAAGAGGATATATCAAAATTAAAGGTTAGTATCATCACCAAAAATCCGTTTGTCGACACGCCAGCTCAAAAGGTGGCGGATTACACCGTGCGCTTTTTGATGCTTTTGCGTAGTTTTCAAGTCTCTTATAAAGAGACTTCTAGTCTTACTTTGCCAGGGTTCGACTATGGTGGTACGTTCTTTGGGCAAACCATTACTAATAATGTTATCGCGCCAGGACTCGACTTCTCTTTCGGTGCTCCAAATGTAAGTTATATCGACAAGGCAATGGAACAGGGCTGGGTGGTAACTAATGATTCTGTAGTTAGTCCTGCGGTATATAATTACTCTACCGATTTCGATGCTAAGGTGGCACTCGAACCTATTCCAGGGTTGAAAATCGACCTTAATGTAAAACGTGTTACTACCGATCAATCGTCTATACAATATATGTATGAGGATATGCCAACTACTTATAGTGGTACTTATCGTATGACTTATTGTGCGTTGGCTACTGCTTTCTGGAGTAGGGGTACAGCCGATAATAATTATGATAGTAGGGCATTCAATCAATTTGTTGAGAATATTGATGTAATTGCAGCAAGGTTGCAATCGCAATACAATGGTGCCAGATATCCAACTAATGGCTTTATGGCTGATAATGGTCTGGCAGGTACTACGTATAGTGCTGATAATGGTGCATATAGCACCACTTCTGCCGATGTATTAATCCCTGCCTTCTTAGCTGCATATACCAATACGGATGCTAGTTTCCAATCTACTGATTTATTCCCCTCTCTGTTGGCTCTGTTGCCTAACTGGAGTGTCTCGTATGATGGTCTCGGTAAGATACCAGCATTGACTAAATGGTTCAAATCTGTTACTCTCAACCACGCTTATCAATGTACATACAATGTTGGGGCATACTCATCATACTCTAATTATGCTTCAAATGATGATGGTCTCGGTTTCGTAAAAGATGTGGTTACTGGCAATCCAATTCCATCATCTCCTTATGATATTTCAAGTGTGAGTATAACCGAATCGCTCTCTCCACTGCTCTCTGTAGATGTGGCAATGGTAAACTCGATGACTGCAAAGGTGGAGTATAAACGCCAACGTACTCTTACTCTTAATGTAACTAGTACTCAAATACTTGAGGCTACAAATAATGAGTGGGTTATTGGTGTGGGTTATATCCTCAAGGATTTTGATATGATATTGAAACTAAATAGCAATACTACCAAAAAGGTGAAAAACGACCTCACGCTGCGTACGGATTTTGCATTTAGTGATGTGGCTACAATTCTTCGTAAATTAGATTCTACCGAAGATACTCAAGCCACCTCGGGTAATAAAACTATCACGGTGAAATTTACCGCCGATTATGTGTTTAGTTCGAAACTCAATTTCCAACTATTCTGCGATTATCAAACCAATTCGCCATATATCTCAACTTCATATCCAATCACTACTACGGACGTTGGATTTAGTATCAAATTTATGCTTACTCAATAGATAGAGGGAAACACTTACTCAATAATAACGGGGACTCAAAAACCTCCCAAAATATAGAAAAACAAAAACAGAAACAAATTATAAAATATGAAAGAACAATCTGAATTTCACAAATTTGCAACCAAGCACTTAAATATGAATAGCTTGGCATTAGACAAATACACGTCTATCACCTCTAGTTATATCTCTCCATCTATTCTCGAGGAGCGTCAACTTAATGTAACTCAAATGGATGTATTCTCTCGTTTGATGATGGACAGAATTATATTTCTTGGCACTCCGATTGATGACTATGTGGCTAATGTTATTCAAGCTCAATTGTTGTTCCTCGACACTTCTGATCCAGGTAAAGATATATCTATCTACTTAAATAGTCCTGGCGGTTCTGTGCATGCTGGTCTCGGTATATATGATACTATGCAAATTATCGGTTCTGATGTAGCTACTATCTGTACTGGTATGGCTGCCTCTATGGCTGCGGTGCTGCTTGTGGCAGGCGAAAAGGGCAAACGTCAAGCTCTTCGCCACTCGCGTGTGATGATTCACCAACCAATGGGCGGGATGCAAGGACAAGCTGCTGATATGGAGATTAATTACAAACAAATTATGCTCCTTCGTGATGAGTTGTACCAAATTATTGCCGACCACTCTGGTCAGTCGTTCGACAAAATTATGAAGGATTCTGATCGCGACTACTGGATGACGTCAAGTGAGGCTTTGGAATATGGTATGATTGATAAATTATTAGTAAAGGAGAATAAAAAATAATGGCAAAGAAAAGAAATAGTAACGTAGAGGTGGATTTATGCTCTTTTTGTGAAAGAACAGCTGCTGAGGTGCCAATGCTTTTTTATGGTTCTACTGGTTGTATCTGTTCCGATTGTGTTGATATAGCTCACGAACGTATCCAGGAGTCAAAAGCTGTCGCATATGGGGGCAATTTTACTCTGTCTAAAAAAGAACTTCCTAAACCAAAGGAACTTAAGGAGTTTCTTGATCAATATGTAATTGGTCAAGATGATGCAAAGAAATATCTCTCTGTGGCGGTATACAACCACTACAAGCGCATTATGCAATCTACTCTTAGTAAAGATAATACAGTAGAGATTGAAAAATCTAATATAATAATGGTGGGGCGCACAGGTACAGGTAAAACTCTACTAGCTAAAACTATAGCTCGCAAACTCCACGTGCCGTTCACAATCGTAGATGCTACCGTGCTCACTGAGGCAGGGTATGTGGGCGAGGATATCGAATCGCTTCTTACTCGTCTGTTGCAAGCGTGCGACTACGATGTAAAAGCTGCCGAACGTGGTATTGTATTTATTGATGAAATTGACAAAATTGCTCGCAAAGGCGACAATCCATCTATCACTCGTGATGTATCTGGCGAGGGGGTGCAACAGGGACTCTTAAAACTTCTTGAGGGTGCCGTGGTTAATGTGCCACCGCAAGGCGGACGAAAACACCCCGACCAAAAAATGGTGCCAGTTAATACTCAAAATATTCTATTTATATGTGGAGGAGCTTTTGATGGTATCGAACGCAAAATAGCGCAACGTCTTAATACCCACGTGGTTGGTTTTGGTGTTGCAAATGATAAAAGTACTATCGACCGCGATAATCTATTGCAATATATAGCACCGCAAGACCTTAAATCGTTTGGTTTGATTCCTGAAATTATAGGTCGTCTGCCTATTCTTACTTATCTCGAACCGCTCGATCGTCCTGCTCTACGCCGTATTTTGTCGGAACCTAATAACTCTATTATCAAGCAGTATACCAAATTATTTGATATCGACGGTATTAAATTGGAATTCACAGATGAGGCTCTCGATTTTGTAGTGGATAAGGCTGTGGAGTTCAAACTTGGTGCTCGTGGTCTTCGCTCTATCGTAGAGTCGATTATGATGGATGATATGTATAATTTGCCATCTACTAAGGTGAAAAAACTCTCTGTTACAAAGGAGTATGCCGAAAAGCATCTATCTTTTGCCACTCTAAATATGCACGCTAACGAGTAATTAGATTAGTGAATGACAAAATTAGAGATTAATTAAACCAGCTAATAATTAGATTAGCGAGTGATTAACCCCTGGGTAACTAAATCAGCGAATAACAAAACCAGTTAATTTATATTCGGGGAATTTTTAGAACTCCTCTAAATTGATAAAAAATATGAGAAAGATAATCGTTACATCTCTTTTAATACTATATACACTATATTTATCTGCGTCGGTATATCTAGCATCGCCAAATGATAAAATAAAACTCACTTTCGAGATTGTAGATGGTGTGCCTACATATTCTGTTGCATATAATAATGCAGAGGTGATGAAACCTAGTCGTTTAGGACTAGAACTCTACAATGCAGATGATCTGCTAGATGGTTTTCTAATTGAGACAGTTGTTACCAATTCGTTCGACGAAACGTGGCAACCTGTTCTTGGTGAGTATGCAAATATCCGCAACAACTATAATGGCGCAGAAATTACTCTTGTGCAATCTGCCACTAAGCGTAATGTTATTATAGAGTTTCGCGTTTTTGATGATGGTGTAGGTTTTAGATATAAATTCGATAAGCAACCTAATCTAGCCTATTTTCAAGTAGAAAATGAGCGTACTGAATTTGCTATGACTGGCGATCATAAAACTTTTTGGATACCTGGCAACCCAGATTCTAATGAGTATAATTACACTACAACTACCATCTCACAAATTGATGTAGATGCGGTAGATGGTCGTGGTATCGGTACTCACGCCCCATCAGAAGTTGATGTGATTCAGTCGCCTATGTTGATGAAGTCGAAACGTGGTCTCTATATATCAATTTTCGAGGCTGCTTTGGTCGATTATTCGGCTATGATGCTCAGTGTAGACAAAAATCGTATGACTTTCACCTCTGAGTTAGCCCCATCTGCTATTGATAATGTAAAGGCGTTTATGCAAACTCCGTGTCAAACTCCTTGGCGCACAATTATCGTAAGCGATGATGCTCGTGATATTCTCTCTTCAACTATTACTCTTAATCTCAATGAACCTTGTAAAATCGTTGATAATGATTGGATTAAACCAATGAAATATGTGGGTATCTGGTGGGAGATGCACGTGCCAAACAGGGGGTCGTGGAACTATGCCGATGAGTGGAATTTAAAACTAGACCAAACTGATTGGTCGTCGCTAAAACCTAACGGTCGCCACGCTGCCAACACCGAAAATACAATGCGTTATATAGATTTTGCAGCGGAACACGGTTTTGATGGTGTGCTTGTGGAGGGTTGGAATGTAGGTTGGGAAGATTGGGCTGGAAATTGGAAAGAGCATGTGTTTGATTTCCAAACTCCTTACCCAGATTTCGATGTGCAAAAAATTAGCGAATATGCCAAATCAAAGGGTGTGGAGATGATTATGCACCACGAAACTTCGGCTTCGGCTACAAATTACGAACGCTATCTTGATGATGCTCACGATTTTATGAAGCAATGGGGCTACAATGCAGTGAAAACTGGCTACGTCGGTTGGATTATCCCTCGTGGCGAAACTCACGACGGTCAATGGATGGTAAATCACTATAATAGGGTGATTCAAAAGGCTGCCGCAAAAGAGATTATGGTTAATGCTCATGAACAGGTGCGCCCAACAGGTATCTCTCGTACCTATCCTAATTTAGTTGCCTGCGAGGCTGCTCGTGGCAATGAATTTAATGCGTGGAGTATCGGCAATACACCAGAACACGAAACTATTTTGCCATTTACTCGTATTCTCGGTGGCGGTATGGATTATACTCCGGGTATTTTCGAAATTAAGATGAACCACTACCAAGAGGGCAACGAGTGCCAAGTGCATACCACTATTGCAAAACAGTTGGCTCTATATATAACAATGTATAGTCCGTTGCAAATGGCAGCCGATCTGCCTGAAAATTACGAGCGTTATCTCGATGCTTTTCAGTTTATTAAGGATGTAGACGTAGATTGGGTAGATACAAAAATTCTCGAGGCAGAGCCAGGTGATTATATCACTATTGCTCGCAAGGGCAAACGTACTAATGATTGGTACGTGGGGGCAATCACCGACGAAAATAGTCGCACTTCTCGTCTCAATTTCGACTTCCTCGATGCAGGAAAATCATATACTGCTACATTCTATGTAGATGGTAATGATGCAGATTGGAAAGAGAATCCAAAATCGTATAGAATTTATACCAAAACAATCACCTCTAAATCAAAAGAGAAGATTAAATTAGCTGCTGGTGGTGGATACGCTATCTCTATCACCGAAAATTGGAACAGATAAATAAAGGGGAATATATAAAGTTTTGTAAATAACTTAAAATCATAATATTATGTTAAAAGGAAAGAAAATTATTCTAGGAATTTCAGGCGGTATTGCTGCATATAAATGTGGCGAGTTGGTGCGCCAATTAATACAAGCAGGTGCTGAGGTACGCTGCGTATGTACAAAAAATGGTTTGGAGTTTATTACTACTACCACTTTGCAAACTCTCTCGCGCAACAAGGTGTATTGCGAGGTGTTTGAACCTGTGGGTCAGTGGAATCCAGAACACGTAGCGCATGCAGATTGGGCTGATGCAATGATCGTTGCCCCTGCTACTGCTAATATAATAGGTAAATTTGTAGCTGGTATTGCCGACGATGCTCTATCTACCACTTTTTTGGCTTTCGATAAACCAATTTTCGTTGCACCTACAATGAATACTAAAATGTACGATAACAAAATTGTACAACGCAATATTGAGGCTCTTAAAGAGTATGGCGCAATAATTATCGACCCTTGTTATGGCGAGTTGGCTTGCAATGCAATTGGTCGCGGTCGTATGGAAGAACCAGAAAATATAGTAAAAATTGTAGAGGAAAAACTCTAGGGGTTTTCTGTAAAACTTTTGAGTTCTCCTATAAAACTCTAGGAGAATTTTTAAAACTCCTCTATATAATATAGCTTAAAATGAAAATTTTAATCACAGCGGGTCCCACCTACGAACGCATAGATCCTGTGCGCTTTGTGGGCAACTATTCTACTGGCAAAATGGGCTTTGCCTTGGCACAAGTGTGTGCCGAGGCAGGGCACTCTGTAGTGCTCGTGGTTGGTCCTGTGCAACTAACTATAAATCACGAGAATATCACTCGTATTGATGTAGAGTCGGCTCAAGAGATGTATAAGGCTGTAATGGCTAACATAGATGTAGCAGATGGTGCAATCCTATGCGCTGCCGTTGCAGATTTTACACCTCTAAAGGTTGCCGACAAAAAGATAAAACGCGAGGGAGATAATATGATTATCGAACTCAAACCAACACGAGATATAGCAGCCTCTGTAGGCAAAATCAAGCGAGATAACCAATTTTTAATCGGTTTTGCTCTCGAAACTAACGACGAAGAGGCTCACGCTCTCGACAAAATGCGTAGGAAAAATTTCGACTTTATCGTGCTCAATTCGCTCAACGATAAAGATGCCTGTTTTGGCTACGACACAAATAAGATAACAATTCTAAAATCTAATGGCGAGAAATTGCTCTATGATTTGAAATCAAAATATGAGGTGGCACAAGATATTGTAGCACTTCTTCATACATAGTTATAATTATGAAAATAAAAAGCATTCTATCTATCGCACTATTTGCGTTCACCTCTTTAGTGGCTGTGGCGCAAGAGCTTAATTGTAAGGTAATGATCAACAGTTCGGCAATTGAGGGCACTAACAAAAGTGTCTATACCACGCTAGAGTCTGATTTAAGCAACTTTATGAATACCTACAGATTTACAGATTTGAAGTATACAGACAGTGAGAAGATAGAGTGCACGTTTATGATTATAGTATCTAGTGCCACAGATGCAGGGCTCTACACTTGCGAGATGCAGGTGCAGGCGAGCCGACCAGTCTTTGGTACTGCATATTCTACCCCTTTAATAAATGCGTACGACCAAGAATTTTGCTTTAATTATAAGGAGTATGATGTTATCCAGATTAACAGTAGCTCTTACGACTCAAATATTACTGCCGTTTTAGCCTATTATGCCTATCTGATAATTGGTCTCGACCTCGATTCGTATAGCCGTTTGGGTGGTACTTCGATGTTTAAACAGGCTGAGCAAATTGTTACTCTCTGGCAAACGCGTACAGATGAAAATGAGTCTAAGGGGTGGAAGGCTTTTGATAAACCTCGTAACCGCTATGGCTTGATTAGTAATATAACTAATGATAGGTTCAAACCTCTCCGTGAGTATTACTATGAGTATCACCGTCTTGCCCTTGATAATATGGTAACTAACGTGGATAATGCACGAGCAAAAATAGCTGAAGGGATAACTGTTTTGCGTGATTTAAATAAAATCGTACCTAGTGCCCCTTTTATTATCACCTTTTTAGATGCTAAAAATGAGGAGCTAGTTAATATCTTTTCTAAACACGGCAAGGATACCGAAAAAGAGAGTGTATACGAGATATTGATGGCTATATATCCTACAATGTCGCAAAAATATGCTGATATAAAGAAATAGATTATATTTTGTTCAATTTTTAAGTTCTTGGAATTTTTAGAAGTCCACTTTATATGCTAAAACATCTATTCATCAGTCAATACGCACTAATTGATACTCTCGATTTATCTCTCAACAATGGGTTGAGTGTAATTACAGGTGAGACTGGTGCTGGTAAATCTATCATTATGGGTGCGCTCAACCTGGTTATGGGTGCTCGTGCCGACTCTAAATCTATCCGCACTGGGGCTACTAAGTGCGTGGTGGAGGCGACTTTCTCGCTTCCGCAAACTCCTTTCCTCGAAACTATTTTCAACGATATCGACCTCGATTTTCAACCAGAAACTATCGTACGTCGTGAGTTCAACACCGCAGGCAAATCTCGTGCGTTTGTCAATGATACTCCTGTCTCGTTGCAACACCTCAAACAACTCGCTCTGCTCTTTATCGATGTTCATTCGCAACACGAAAATTTGCTGCTCAACAACTCTATATTTCAACTAAATATTGTGGATAAGGTGGCAAAAACAGATAAATTACTCGAGGAGTACAAATCTATATTTGCCCAATATAGCAATAAAAAGCAGCAACTAGAGTCTTTAAAACAGACTGCTGAGCAGTGGAGTAGCGAGCGCGATTATGCGCAGTTTCAACACGATCAACTATCTGAGGCTCAACTTGAAGCGCAAGAGCAGGAGTTGCTCGAGCAAGAGCTTGATACTCTCAATCACGCCGAAGATATTAAAACCGATCTATCCACTGTTGTTGGCAAAATAGATGATGAGCAATTCGGTGCTATCGTATCTATCAAGGAGTCGCTCAATGCGCTTAATCGCTCGTCGAAATATATGCCAAATATTGAGGAGTTAGCCGACCGCCTCAACTCTCTATATATAGATGCAAAAGATATTTCGTCGGAGATTTCTACTCTATTTTCGCAGATGGATTACGACCCTGCTCGCAAATTGTGGGTGGAGGAGCGACTCGGCTTGATATACTCGTTGCAACAAAAACATCGTGCATCATCTACTGCTGAGTTGATTGATATAATGAACAATTTTGCGCAGAAACTAGAACGAATCGATTCGTTCGATGAGGAGATTGAGCTGCTCACCGCCGAACTGCAAACTCTGCATTCTGGGTTGAAAACTAAAGCTGATGCACTCACAGATATTCGTAAATCTGTCCTCACTCAAATAGCAGATTATCTTGTAGAAAAACTGATATATCTTGGTATGCCAAACTCGCAACTCGTGGTGGATTTGCAACCACTCAACTCGTTCGGTGCTAACGGACAAGATGAGATTCAATTCCTCTTTTCGGCTAATAAAAATATGCCGCTTCGTCCAATTTCTAACGTGGCATCTGGTGGTGAAATATCTCGTGTAATGCTCACCCTCAAGAGTTTAATTGCCACATCATCGCAACTCTCTACAATTGTTTTCGATGAGATAGATACAGGAGTTTCTGGCGAGATAGCACACCGAATGGGGAGCGTGATGCGCCAAATGTCAGAAAATATGCAGATAATCACCATCACCCACCTGCCACAAATTGCAGCACTGGGCGAAAACCACTACAAGGTGTTCAAAGAGGATATCAACGACACTACAAACTCAAATATAGTGCCGCTCTCTCATAATCAGCGAGAGATAGAAATTGCAGAGATGCTATCTTGTAGTAACCCATCGGAAACGGCAATTTTAAATGCCCGCGAACTGATGACAGGTGCAAAATAACAAAGTAATATCAACAAAGAGATTTATATTAAATCTCTATAAATAAATTATATTGTATTATGGAAAAAGATCAAGTATTGGCAGCATTCAAAGCTGCAGCAGAACCGCTTAACGCAGGTGCAATCGCAGAAATCACAGGTTTAGACCGCAAAGTAGTTGACAAAGCTATGGCTGCGCTCAAAAAAGAGGGTGCAATTATCTCTCCTATCCGCTGCAAGTGGACTGCTGCTGAGTAATTTTACTTCTCAACAAATTGAAACTCTTATGACTGAGGTGAATATCTGCTTCAGTCATAAGTTTTTGTGTAACTAGCTAACCTAAACAACGATGATTGTAATTGATAAATTAACCGTAGATTTTAGTGGTACTCCGCTCTTTGAGCAGATATCTTTTATGGTTAATCCCAAAGAGAAAATAGCCCTTGTGGGTAAAAATGGCGCAGGTAAAACTACTCTTTTAAAGATATTTGCCTCTATACAACAGCCCACATCTGGTAATATATCGATACCTAAAGATATAAAAATCGGGTATCTGCCTCAGCACCTTTTGGTTAAAGACAATAAAACAGTGATGGAGGAGGTGCAAACTGCATTCTCTTCTCTCTTAGAAACTCAGGCTCTAATTGATAACCTCACACAACAACTCTCCGATCGTACCGATTATGAGAGTGAGGCATATCATGCAATTATCGAAAAACTTACGCACGAAAACGAGCGTATTTCTCTTATGGGGAGTAATAGTATGATGGGTGATATCGAAAAAACACTATTAGGTTTAGGTTTTTTGCGCACTGATTTCGAACGTCCAACATCGGAATTTAGTGGTGGCTGGCGTATGCGTATTGAGTTGGCAAAAATCCTCTTGTCTCGTCCCGATGTTTTACTGCTCGATGAGCCTACCAATCACCTTGATATAGAGTCAATTCAGTGGGTAGAACAGTTTTTAGCTACCTCTCCTAGCGCATTGGTACTCGTGAGCCATGACCGTGCGTTCCTCGATGCCGTTACCACTCGTACCATCGAAATCTCTCTCGGACAGATATACGATTATAAAGTTAACTACTCAAAATATCTCGATCTGCGCAAGGATCGTCGCGAACAGCAGCTTAGAGCTTACGAAAATCAACAGAAATTAATTGCTGATACAGAGGATTTTATCGAACGCTTTCGTTACAAAGCCACCAAAGCAGTGCAGGTGCAGAGTCGCATTAAACAACTCGACAAACTAGAGCGTATAGAGGTGGATTTGGAGGATAATAGCTCGCTGCGCCTCAAATTCCCTCCTGCTCCCCATTCGGGTGTGCTACCTGTTGATATCGAGACTCTCACAAAGACTTATGGCGATTATGTAGTGCTTGATAATATTGATATGCAGATACATAGAGGCGAAAAAGTAGCTTTTGTGGGTAAAAATGGCGAGGGTAAATCTACTCTTGTAAAATGTATTATGCAGGAGATAGAGTATAGTGGCAACTTCAAACTTGGGCATGGTGTGAAAATAGGCTATTTTGCTCAAAATCAAGCCTCTTTGTTAGATGAAAACCTTACGGTGTTTGATACTATCGACTATGTGGCGGTGGGTGATATCCGCACAAAAATTCGTGATATATTAGGTGCGTTTATGTTCGGAGGCGAGGCATCTGACAAAAAAGTAAAAGTATTGTCGGGTGGCGAGCGTAGTCGCTTGGCAATGATTAAATTGTTGCTCGAACCGGTAAATCTACTTATTCTCGATGAGCCGACTAATCACCTCGATCTAAAATCAAAAGATGTGCTTAAAGATGCTATCAAGGCGTTTGATGGTACCGTTATTTTGGTTAGTCACGACCGTGATTTTCTCGATGGCTTGGTAGATAAGGTGTACGAATTTGCCAATAAAAAAGTGCGCCTGCATCTTGGCGGTATCTCTGAGTTTTTGGCAGAGAAGAAAATCGAAAATCTAAAAGAAATTGAGCGTAAGAGTGTTATCTCCAGCGAAGAGGAGCAAAACATTGCCCCATCTAACAACAAACTAGCATACGAAGAGCGCAAAGAGATATCTCGTCAGATACGCAAAATAGAAAAAAGCATAGAGTCTCTTGAAACAGAAATTTATGAGTGCGAATCTGCAATAACACAAGCCGAAGAGCAATTTGCTCAAGGCGAAACTTCCGACCAATTGATGCAGGAATATCACAAATATCAAAGAACTCTCGAACAAAAAATGTATGAGTGGGAATTGCTATGCGAGGAGAAGGAAAATCTTCATTTAGCACAGAAAACTGAATAAATCTGTCTATTTGTTATCGAGGTGTAATCATTTTATGTTGATATAATTTGTTGAAACTTAGTGTGGTTTTTACATTTTAGTCGTTATGAATGATAAAATTAATAGATTGATACCCGATATTTGGCTATATTGCTTACAAATTGAAAGCAAAAAAAATATTGCAGAAACTTTTGATAATACAAAAAATAAATGTAAATTTGTCCCCATAAAAATAGACAAATAAGACTCAAAAATATCGCAAAAGAGTTTTGTTACCAATTTTTCCGTTAAATTTCTCGGGGAAGTTTTTTATTAAGTCCCCTTAATACTATAAAATTAATACTATGGCTAAATTTAAAGGAGCAGTAGTGGTTGATACCGAACGCTGCAAAGGATGTGGACTCTGTGTAATGTCTTGTCCTCTCAAAGTACTGGGAATGTCTTCTCAGGTTAATGCCAAAGGATACAACTATGCCGAAATGATTGATGCAGACGACAGTAAATGTATCGGTTGTTGCACATGTGGCTATGTTTGCCCTGACGCTTGTTTATCAGTTTATAAAGTAACCCTCTAATCGCACTACAAAGTTATGGAAGAATTTAAATTAATGAAAGGTAATGAAGCCATCTCTCACGCTGCTGTACGCTGTGGTGCTGATGGCTATTTTGGTTATCCGATTACCCCTCAATCTGAGGTTATGGAAACCCTACAAGATTTAAAACCTTGGGAAACAACTGGTATGGTTGTTCTTCAAGCCGAAAGTGAAGTATCTGCTATTAATATGGTATATGCAGGTGCTGGTTGTGGTAAAAAAGTTATGACCTCATCTTCATCACCTGGTATGTCGTTGAAACTCGAAGGAGTTTCGTATATCGCTGCTGGCGAGTTACCTTGTGTGATAGTAAATGTTATGCGTGGTGGTCCTGGTCTTGGTACTATCCAACCATCTCAAGCTGACTATTTCCAAGCTGTTAAAGGTGGCGGACACGGTGATTATCACCTAATCGTTCTTGCTCCATCTTCTGTTCAAGAGATGGCAGACCACGTGGTGCTTGGTTTTGATTTAGCTTTTAAACACCTCAATCCAGTACTTATCCTATCTGATGGTGTTATCGGTCAAATGATGGAAAAAGTGGTTTTACCACCATACCAACCACGCCGCACAGAAGAGGAAGTAATCGCTCAATGTCCTTGGGCTACAACAGGTAAAGGTACTCGTAAAGATCGCAACGTTATCACCACTTTGGCACTTGAGCCAGAAGTGATGGAGGCTACCAATGATCGTCTTCAAGCTAAATATCGCAACATCTGCGCAAACGAAATTCGCTACGAAGAGTATTTCTTAGATGATGCAGAATATGTATTTGTTGCATTTGGTTCATCTGCTCGTATTTGTAAACAAGCTGTTGATATGGCACGTGAAGAGGGTCTTAAAGTTGGTCTTCTTCGTCCAATTACTCTATACCCATTCCCAACTCCACAACTCCAAGAGCTTGCAAAACGAGTTAAAGGATTTATGTCAGTAGAGATGAGTGTAGGACAGATGGTAGAGGATGTACGCTTGGCAGTTAACGGAGCTCGCCCTGTAGGTTTCTACGGTCGTCAAGGTGGTATCGTTCCTTCTGCTGAAGAGGCATTAGAAGAACTTAAATCTCAAATCATTAAATAAGGATATAGCTATGACAACACAAGATATAATCAAACCCGAAAATTTGGTATACGGCAAAACCAAACTTCTCACCGACAACGTAATGCACTATTGCCCAGGTTGTTCTCACGGTGTAATTCATAAATTAATTGCCGAAGTAATAGAAGAGATGGGCATACAAGAAAAAACTATTGGTATTGCTCCAGTAGGTTGTGCAGTATTTGCCTACAACTATATTGATATCGACTGGCAAGAGGCTGCTCACGGTCGTGCTCCAGCACTAGCCACTGCGGCAAAACGTCTTATGCCAGATAAAGTTGTATTCACCTATCAAGGTGATGGCGACTTGGCTGCTATCGGTACTGCTGAAACTATTCACGCTTGTAACCGTGGCGAAAATATCGTTATCTTCTTTGTAAATAATGGTATCTATGGTATGACAGGTGGACAAATGGCACCTACTACTCTTGAGGGTATGAAAACTGCCACTTCTCCTTATGGTCGTAACACTGATATTTATGGTTTCCCATTGCGTATCTCTAATTTACTTAAAGAGATAGATGGTACTTGCTATGTTACTCGTCAAGCTGTAAACAAAACTGCAAACGTTCTTAAAGCTAAAAAAGCGATCCGCAAAGCATTCCAAAACTCAATCGATGGCAACGGTACTTCGGTAGTTGAGTTCGTATCGCACTGTAATTCAGGATGGAAGATGACTCCAGTTCAATCTAACGCTTGGATGGAAGAGCATATGTTTGCAAAATATCCTCTTGGAGATATCAAAGATCAACCTAAAGTAAGATACGAGGCAAAATAAGTTTAATCATTAAATTAGAAACACAATGAAAAAAGAGATTATTATAGCAGGTTTCGGTGGTCAAGGTGTGCTCTCAATGGGTAAGATTTTATCTTATGCTGCACTACTTGAAGGTAAAGAGGTAACTTGGATGCCAGCATACGGACCAGAACAACGTGGTGGTACTGCCAATGTAACAGTTATCTTGTCTGATACTCCAATTAGTTCGCCAATTCTACAAAAATTTGATATCGTGGTTGTTCTTAATCAACCATCTATGGATAAATTCGAGCCACGTGTAAAACCAGGTGGGGTATTGATTTTCGACCCTAACGGTATGACTCGCGTGCCAGAGCGTAAAGATATCGATGTATATCGTATCCCAGCTACTGATACAGCAACTCAACTAGGTCAAGCAAAAACATTTAATATGTTTGTTCTTGGCGGTATGCTTAAAGTAGACCCAATGGTAGATTTCGACAACGTAATGTTAGGTCTTAAAAAATCACTACCAGAACGCCACCACAAACTACTTCCTGCTAACGAAGCAGCGATGATAAAAGGTGGTGAAATCATCGAAAAACTTTAATCTATTTATTGTAGGGAGTTAACCCTCCGACACTAAGAGACTAAAATAAATTACAAGAGCTATAAAGGAGAAATACTTCTCTTTTATAGCTCTTTTTTTGTGAAAAA
This sequence comes from bacterium, assembly GCA_044433285.1. Classification (GTDB taxonomy): domain Bacteria; phylum Bacteroidota; class Bacteroidia; order Bacteroidales; family Paludibacteraceae; genus Aphodosoma. The sequence continues at coordinate 22,722 of JAWXTU010000027.1, forward strand.
TCCTTGCAATATCGAAAAAAAATCGTAACTTTGTCGTAGATTAAAATTATTACAAACTAATAAACAACACCCAATGAGCGATAACAATAAAACAGCTATAGTTCCTTTTGAAAATAATACCACCGAATTTATATTATACACCACGCCAAATGGTGCAATTCAGGTAGAGGCATTTGTTAAGGATGAAACAATATGGCTGACGCAGAAGGCTATGGCAGAGCTTTTTGGTGTCGGGATTTCAGCAGTAAATAAACATTTGAAGAATATTTTTGAAAGTGGAGAGCTAGAAGAATATGTGGTTATTTCCAAAATGGAAACAACCACTAAGCACGGTGCGATAGAGGGTAAAACTCAGACAAAAGAGACTAATTTTTACAATCTCGATGCCATTATATCAGTCGGTTATCGTGTGAATTCTACAAAAGCTACACATTTTAGAATTTGGGCTACTCAGATTTTAAAGGAGTATATCACCAAAGGGTTTGCAATGGATGATAATAGACTAAAACAAGGCAAAACAGTTTTTGGGAAAGATTATTTTAGGGAACTGTTGGAGCGTGTTCGTTCTATCCGTGCAAGTGAGAGGAGAATATGGCAGCAGATTACAGATATATTTGCAGAGTGTAGTATCGACTATAACAGACATGCTGATATTACCTCAGAGTTTTATGCCACTGTGCAAAATAAATTTCACTATGCCATTACTGGTCATACGGCTGCCGAAATAATCGTTAGCAGTGCTGATAGAGATGCGGAACATATGGGACTCACCACGTGGAAGAATGCGCCAGATGGTAGAATCTTAAAGATGGATGTAACTGTTGCCAAAAACTACTTAGATGAGAAGCAGATACGCAAACTAGAGCGAGCGGTAACAGGTTATTTTGATTATGTAGAGGATTTAATCGAAGACGAACAAACTTTTACTATGGAGCAATTCGCACAGAGCATCAACGAATTTTTATCATTCAGAAGATACGATATTTTAGTAGGTAAAGGCACTGTTACTAAACAAACAGCTGATGCCAAAGCGGTTGAGGAGTATACGGAATATAATAAACGACAAAAAATTGAATCTGATTTTGATAGGGTAGTAAAACAATTAAATCAACGAGGCAGCGATGAAAAAGGATGGTGAAATTATCGAAAAAAAATCGTAACTTTGCGCTTAATTAATAGCTTCAATTTAGTAGAATAATAGGGCTTTTATAGATAAAAAATATATGACAACAGAAATAAGACAGAAGAAAACTTCGACGAATATACAAGAAAAAGCAAACCTCATTTGGGCGATT
>JAWXTU010000028.1:0-23960 GCA_044433285.1 bacterium
CTTTTTTTCCATTCAGAAAAGAGAAGGAGAGATTTTTTTCTCTCTTTCCTTTCTGATAAAGTAATTATCTAACTATCAACGCCTCACAAGGTGTTGCATTTATAAGTTGAATTTAAGATTTATATATATATTCTTTTTGAAACGTAGTTAACCCCAAACTTATATGTTAATTCTAGCCAATTATCCTCACCTTGTAGGCAGACATAATCGTCATAAGTTACAATTAGATTCCCATTTTCAATCTGTTTTGTAATTCTATCAGCACAATTGCTTTTGTGTTTAGGAATTTGAGCTGTTGTAACCTCTCTTCCATCTAAAAGGAGTTTGAGTACAACTTGTTTGTTGTTATGTTCAAACTCTACTATTGAAATATTTTTGTATAAACCCCTGTAGGTATTGACTAATTCATCAATCTGAGTAATACGAGCATCATTATCTGCAAGTTTTGGTCGTAGAGCTCTCAAGGTACTCATATTTTTTTCTATAGTTTCTACCCTGTCAAAAGTGTTGAGTTCATCACTCATCTGTTTAATCGTGTTGTTGATAAAATTTTGTTCTTCTTTAAATTCTCTAACTAAACGTTGAAGTTCTGATGATGAAAAAGGATACTTAATGTAATATTTATATTTTACGATATTATTTTTTTTATCACTCAATTTTTCCCAATAAAATTCTGACACTTCACTCAATGAAATTGATTGCAAGTAAGGTATTTTATCTGTTGTAGAACGAACTAAATCACTAGCTTTTGCTTCATATTCTACGGAGTTATTGGTCGTAGTTGTTATTGATGATTGCATAATATCAACTGTAATATTTGATGCTATTGATTGTGCTATTCTTTGTTTTACATCAAGTAGAGCGTCATTTTGCGCATCATTGATTTCTGTCCCAGATGCTAAACCAACAACATAACCTTGTACTATATCAGTTATCCATGTAGGCTGACTTTTTGCGCTTCGTTCAATAATTTTAAAGTTTTGAGCAGCAGCCAGATGACATAATGAAAATATTAAGGCTGATAATATAAGTTTAAGGGTATTATTCATAGTTTTATTTTATTTCTATTCTTACTTTTACATCTCGTTGCCCTTCATATAAGAACATTACTTGTGGGGTTATATCTCCAGGGTAGTTTATTCTAATACTAACAGGAACATCTTTAATCAACATTAAACTGCTGTAAGAAGGTAATGCTTCTCCGTTTAAATATTTTTCATTATTACTCTTGATGTTACGACCATTACTATCAATAACCATATGTCCTTTTCCTTTTATAAAAATAGCTTCATCTCTATCATTATAATTAGTAAATTTTAATATTACATCTGTTGTTTCGCTCTTTTTCTCAGTTCTTATATATTCAACAAAAATACCATCGGCTAATTCTACTCCTAAATGAGATTGTAATATTGGTGTTTCTTCTACAATTGGTGTATCTTCATTTGTAATTGGGAGATAATCAAACTCTATTTCTTCTTCTTCTGGTATAGATGTTGTTTGCTCTTCAGTTGTTTCATCAGTATATGCAAAATCGTAGTATTCTAGTAATCTATTCTTGCTAACTTCCACAAAATTTAAGAAGTTGCGATTTCGAAAATTTAAATTTCTAATAGCAGTCATATAAGCTCTATTTTCTGTTTTGTCAATTCCAGCACCCATCATAGTGATTGAGTTTAATACAATACTTTGCCTTTTATCTATTGCATTAACAACCACCTCTAAACGAAGTTGTACTTGTGCCGGTGCTGTAGACGTGATTTGTTTACTGATTTCATTAATACTAATTTCAAATATAAAATCACCCGAATTAAGAGCAATGCCATCTCTTGTTAGAATATTTATAATTTGATTTTCAATATATTCAGCTGTATTAGATGGAGTATTCTCACTTATTACTACTGGATGAAATCCTATTATAGGTGTGCTCGCATTTTCTGCTTTAAGATTAAATGCTATGAATATTAAAGCTATTGGTATAATTATTAATTTTTTCATTTTAATTTATTTTTCTCCTATTATTAACCAAACTTCTCCTAATCCTTTTGTTAATATTTGGGTTGTTATATTTCCATATTGTTCTTTCCGTAATTCAGTTGATAAAGGTCTTAGCCAGGCTGCAGCATCAATTGCGACCTCTCGTCCTGCTATATTTGTAGAATAAAGAGGTATGCGTACCTGCTCAAATCTTATCATATTTGCAGTGCGTTGTTCTACTGAATATCTACCCTCTACACACTTTTCAGCCATCCATACCTCTATAATATCAGCTAATTCAGCTTCCTGTCCATTGTAGTCGAAAAGAGTTTCAAAATCGACATCACTATCTTCCCATCTCATCATAGTAACTTTAACCTCTCGTCCGTTTGCGAATAAATCATCAAAATGGTGTTGTAAATCATATGAAAATTGATCAATATAACTTTCTACAGATTCTTTCAGTAATATATCTAATGACGCAGACGATGATGCAGTGCTTGCTCCTGTATTACCTGAAATAATCTTAGAAGTATAAGCATCCAATGCTTGAACATTGAAAACTACCTGAGAGCGCATGCCTGATTTATATTCAAAAGCAATATCTACAATAATATCGGCTTTAGCAGATTTAAGTAGTTTGTCGACATTACTCTCTTTAATAAATCTCATATCACCTTGATCCATTGCCATTGCATCTAACATTGCATCATCTTGAATGAGTTTTTTTAATTCAGCTTCTAAAGATTTCATAGGAAAATCTCTGCCAGCCATTATTCCACCCATTGTTGAAATTAATGCACGCATCTCCGAATTATTTTGCAGTGCTTTTTGATAATCAGGAATTTGACGTCCTGTGTCATCAGTTCCTACTATATATCCATTTTGAATACACCAAATGTCGCTTGGCACAACCATAATTGTTGGCTTCTTTGCCTGTCCAAATGCAATAAATACATTTAATACTAAAATAAAAGTAATAAGAATTTTCTTCATATAATTATTTGATTTAAAAACCAGTATTTAATCCTCGTATTATCCCATCGTTGATGAGTTTTTTTCGTAAATTTTCATAATTTACTTGTACAACAATACCCACCTTATAACCTTTTGATACTTTTAATCTATTAAGTCCAGAGGGAGCTTGATCTGATGTGTTCACAACATAATTTAGATATTCACCTCCTGTTGCAAAAAAAGTATTGAAGTATTCATGATGAGTTTGTTCTGCATTAGGATCTGTCAATAGTGGGGGCGTTGCATTTGCACTACCTCCTGCTGGATAACCTTTAAATATAGCTGCCGAAATAGCATTTTTTTTTGCTTGAATTATAGCTTTATCTACATTTGAATCAAAAGCCCACACCTTAATTAATTTTGTCCCTCGTGTTGCTGTTGTTAATGTTTCAACTTCATAGTTTACTTTACTACCCCAAAGTATCTTAGTCTCTTTTTTTCCTATAACATTTATTGTTGTTGTATATAGAAGCAATAATAATAAAAGTTTTTTTGACATACAATTATATATTAATTTTGTTTTTATGAATCTTGTGTTTTTTTGTAGCTTAAATTTGTCTCTATGTAAGAGATAAGCAAAAAATTAACAAAATATCTATGTATTACGTAGTTAAAATAATATTTTCTATATCATAATTATGCATTCTTCGCAAATCACAATAATTTTTTGATAAATTCTTTGCAGATTAAAAAAAATATTATAACTTTGCACCCGAAAATTAAGTCGTTTTCTGTATTTGTTACAGAAATTTGATTTATCTCTTACATAGAGATATTTATTAAAAAACAATAACTTTTAAAGTAATTCTAATACAATTTTGTTCGCTTTATCCACAATTGAAGTATCCAAAGAGGCTAAATAAATTTGTGTCGTTTTCTCTGAATCGTGTCCCATTCCCTCGCTTATTACTGACGTTGGGATATTCTTACTTTTTGCTATAGAAGCCCAACTATGTCTTGATACATACATAGTTAGTGGAGTAGAAACACCAGCCATTTTACCTATTACTTTGAGACTTTTATTGAATGTTATCAATCTGTGGAGATACTGACTGCGATTATTTAAGCTGCTGTTTTTAATTATAGGCAATAAATAGTCGGTATTAGACGTGTCGTATTTGTTTATAATATCTTGCATGCACTTTTCCCACCTGATATGTAATTGTTGATTTGTCTTGCGTCTGCGGTATGAGAGTATCCCATTTGATAGATTCTTTTTGCGCAAATATGCCATATCTACAAATGCCATGCCACGCGTGTAAAAACTAAACATAAATATGTCTCTAACAGCTTCTAAATTAGGTTTGTGTGATAGGTCTAAATCTTTAATTTTCTTGAGCTGTCTTATCTCTATTGCTCTTTTTACTGTTTTGTCAATGCCTGTGTAAACTCGCTTAAATGGATACTGCTGTTTAATTATATCTTGCTCAACTGCTTTATTGTAGATTGCTCTTAATATTCGCATGTAAAATGAAATTGTATTTAATGAAACACCTCTATTTTTTAAATAGCTTTCATACCGTTGTATGCATTCGGAGTCTATATGTTTCAGTTTTATATCTTCTCCTACTCTAAACTGTTTAAAACTGCGTAGGGTGGCGGTGTAGGTCTCTGATGTGCGTTCTTTGCCTAGTAGTTTTAGTGTTTCGATAGTTGCTGAGGCAAAATTAAAAAGTGTAATTGACTCTCTTTTTTTTGATTTTTTTCGGGCTAGTTTTACATTGTTCATAATATTTTGGTTTTTGATTAAAAAAATGCGGCTACCTTAAATAATTAAGATAGCCGCTATAATACGATAACTTTAGGTTTTATCAGAAATTTCTACTAATGTTTCAAATAAAAATCACGTGTCAATGCTATATACTCTTCGGTATATTGATGTCGTGATATTTCTATTGTAAGATGTCTCTCTTCTATTGAAATAGGTACACTGTTTTTTTGTAATTCAATCAGTAGTCGTTTGGTTTCTGCTCCTACAGTTGGATGAATATTTGTTGTTCTGGTTACGATGAAACCGCTGCTTTTAGCCAGTTCGATAAATTGATTTCCCTCTACTGTTGGTAGTATAACAGATAGTATCCCATTATCCTTTAATAGTCTGAAAGAGTGGGTGATTAAGTCGTTAAACGATAGGGTATCGGTGTGTCTGGCAGTGCTGCGTGCGCTGTCTGGATTTTTGAGCGAGTTGACAAAGAATGGTGGATTGCAAATGATTGTATCGTACAGGTAATTGTCTACTGGTGAGTAATTTTGCAGTGAGGTATGGTATATATTTATCCTCGAAGAAAAGGGACTTTTTTGTGAGTTTTCTACCGCCTGTTCAAATGCCATTTTATCTATCTCTATGGCATCGACAACGGCTAGAGGGGAGCGTTGCGCAGCCATTATCGCAATTAATCCTGTGCCTGTGCCAATATCTAATATTTTGGCATCTAAATTAGAGGGTAAATCGCACCACGCACCGAGCAGAACTCCATCGGTGCCCACTTTCATTGCAGTTTTTGACTGCTCGATTGTAAATTGTTTGAAACTAAATGACATAATATCTATTTTCCTCTGCGTTCGGTAAAAAATGATTGTATTAAGTCTAATGCTTCGTTTGCCATTACTCCTGCAACTACTTCTATCTTAGGGTGTAGTGAGTTGGGCGAAAATTTAGAATATCCTCGTTTTGGATCGCTTGCTCCGTATACAATGCGACTTATCTGACTCCAGCCCAATGCTCCTGCACACATAATGCAGGGCTCTAGTGTAACGTATAAGGTGCAATCTGTTAGGTATTTGCCTCCCATTGATGAGGCTGCGGCTGTTATGGCTTGCATCTCGGCATGTGCGGTTACGTCGTTCAATCGCTCAGTGAGGTTGTGCGCTCTGGCAATTATTTTGCCATTCCACACCACTACAGCTCCCACTGGTATCTCGCCTGCTGCATATGCATTTTGAGCCTCAACAAGTGCCTGTTTCATAAAATATTCGTCGTTCATTCTGGTTGAATTTTCGTGATATAAAACTTCAAAAATTAGTACCTGCAAAGATATAGAAAAATATCAATATATCTGCTTTTTGGAGGCTTAAAAATAGATAATTATTTTATTGCTAAAAAAATGGATTTTCTATTTGAATATTTAAAAAATTAAATTACCTTTGTATGGTTGATTTTATGTCATCAAGTAAATTATCATTTTTCTATGAATCAAGAGATTAAAAGGTTAAGAGAGGAACTTAATCAGCACAATTACAACTATTATATACTGAATACTCCAACTATTAGTGATATGGAGTTTGATATGCTGTTGCGCCAATTGCAAGATTTGGAGCAGACGCATCCAGACTGTTTCGACCCTAATAGTCCTACGCAACGTGTGGGGAGTGATTTGCAACAGAATGGTTTTGAGCAGGTTGAGCATAAATATCAGATGCTCTCTCTTGGTAATACTTACTCTGAAGCTGAGGTGAGAGAGTGGTATTTGCGCACGGCGAAGAGTCTGAATGATAATTTTGAGGTGGTGTGCGAACTGAAATTTGATGGCACTAGCATCTCTCTTTGGTATGAAGATGGAAAATTGCTGCGCGCAGTAACTCGTGGTGATGGTGCTCGTGGTGATGATGTTACAGCTAATGTGCGAACTATTAGGTCGATACCTCTGTCGCTTATGGGCGATTATCCTCAACAGTTTGAGATTAGAGGGGAGATTCTCCTTCCTTGGAATGAGTTTGATAGACTGAATCTGGAGAGAGAAAAGCAGAATGAACCGCCTTTTGCTAATCCTAGAAATGCAGCATCGGGTACTCTGAAATTGCAAAATTCGCAAGAGGTGGCGCATAGAAAATTATCTGCCTATCTATACTATTTGCTTGGCGAGGAGATGCCAACGGCTAGTCATTATGAGAATTTAAAAATAGCTCGTGATTGGGGATTTATGACTGCTGTAAATACGATGAAGCGTTGTAAATCGTTCGAGGAGATTTTGGAATATATAAATTATTGGGACGTAGAGCGTAAGAATTTAGAGGTTGCCACAGATGGTATTGTATTAAAGGTTGATTCGCTGTTGCAACAAAAAAACTTGGGTTTTACCGCTAAGAGTCCACGTTGGGCTATAGCCTATAAGTTTCAGGCGGAAAAGGCTCTAACTAAATTGTTGTCTGTATCTTATCAGGTGGGGCGCACGGGTGCAGTAACTCCAGTTGCAAATCTTGAGGCGGTGCAACTCTCAGGAACTCTTGTTAAACGTGCCTCTCTGCATAATGCTGATATTATTGCCTCGCTTGATTTGCATCAAGGTGATATGGTGTCGGTGGAGAAGGGCGGTGAGATTATTCCTAAAATCACAGCGGTTGATACCGCTTATCGAATAGCTGATGCTGAGCCTGTTAGGTTTATTACACATTGTCCTGAATGTGGCACGCAACTGGTGCGAGATGAGGGTGAAGCGGCATTTTATTGTCCTAACGATGATGGTTGTGCTCCGCAAATTAAGGGTCGTATCGAACATTTTGTAGCCCGAAAAGCGATGAATATTGATGGGCTTGGCGAAGAGACTATTGCTCTGATTTTTGAAAAGGGGTTGGTGAATAATGTTGCTGATTTATATGATTTGTCGGTTAGTGATTTAGCTGTACTTGAAAGGTTAGGTGAAAAATCAGCCCAAAATATAACAAAATCATTGCAAGATTCTAAAAATGTGCCATTTGAAAGGGTACTATTTGCTCTTGGTATTCGTTATGTAGGTGCAACGGTAGCCAAAAAATTGGCTGCTGCTTTTGGTGGTGTCGAGGCACTGATGAATGCCTCGGTTGATGAGTTGGTGGCGGTTGATGAGATTGGCGAGCGTATAGCAGGAAGTGTTCAATCCTATTTTAATAACCCATTTCATCAGCAACTTATCACTAGATTAAAAGAGCATGGGGTGCAGTTGGAAGGTGCGGTGGAGAAATCGGCTCTTTCTGACGAACTTGCTGGTATGTCGATTGTTATTAGTGGCACTTTTACACATTATTCGCGTGATGAATACAAAAATTTAATTGAGTTGCACGGTGGCAAAAATGTTGGTAGTGTGAGTGCTAAAACTTCAATGCTTTTGGCTGGAGAAAATATTGGTCCGTCTAAACTCGAAAAGGCTAATAAATTGGGCGTGAGGATTATTGATGAGAATGAGTTTTTACAATTGATAAAAAATTGATGGCTTATGAATTTTTTAAAGAGATTTTTTTTTAATAGAGAGCGGAAGCAGATAAATTTGCAATCGCAGTTTGAGTCGTGGGATAATATAAAGTCAGTTTTAATACTTTTCAAAAGCGAATATACGGAGAAAAATAGTGTAGTAAAAGAACTTATCTCTTATGTTCAATCGCAAGGTAAACAGGTGGTTACGTTTACTTATGTAGACAAAAAACATAGTGATACTGCTACTTTAGAGAACTATATCGTTATCGACCGCTCAACAGTAAACTGGTTGGGTGTGCCATATAAAACTAGATTTGCTGCAAAGCTAAATGAGAAATATGATGTGGTAATTGATCTTACTCCAGATGAGTGTTTGCCTTTGATGTATCTGTTAATTTGGGCTAAATCTTCATTCAGATGCTCTAAACGTAGGGATTTGTATAATCTACACGATTTTATGATAGATATTCCAGAACCGCCAGTAGATCCTAAAACAAAAATGGTTGATCTTCATTACTCAGAAGAGAAGGTGCTCTGTTTGCAGATTTTAAAATATTTACAACAAATTAAAAGTGTATGAAAAAGATAATTCCGTTGTTGCTTTTCTCTTTGGTTTGCGTGGGTAGCACTCAAGCTCAATTGTTGTACGAAATTACCTCAAAAAACAACAAACAGTCTAGTTATGTCTTTGGTACACATCATCTTGTGCCGATTTCTACACTCAACGAGATAGAGGGTCTGTATAGAGCGTATAACGATTGTAATGTAGTGGTAGGGGAGTTTGTGATGGACGAAAATGAGGTGATGAACCAGATGACTCGAGCTGCAAAGATGACAGAAAGAATTGATAATCTTTTATCAAAAGAGGATTATGAATTAGTAGATTCTGTTTTGCAGGCGGAGATGAATTTATCTCTATCTCAAGTTTCTATGTTGCGCCCTGCAATGATACAGTATATGTTGGAAATGACTCTGTATGAGAAAGTTTTTCCAAATAAAGATGGCGATGGTTCAATGGACTCATATTTTCAGCGTGTAGCTCTGTTTGAGGGGAAGGCAAACAGAGGTTTGGAGACTATTAATGACCAGATTAAACTCCTTTTTCATTCTCAATCACTTGAACGTCAAGCTGAACTGTTGGTGGAGAGTGTTAGGCTGTCTGAAAATATTACTACAGAATTTGAGACTGTAAATAGTCTCTATCTGAAAGGGGATATAGACGGTTTGTATAAATTACTTTTTGAACCTCCTTATTCTACTATGAACGAGGGTGAGAGGTTTAAGATGGTTGATGAAAGAAATATAGACTGGATGGATAAACTATGCGAATATATCGAATCCGACCGCTGTTTTATTGCTGTCGGTGCGTTGCATTTGCCTGGTGAGAATGGATTGTTACAGCTCTTGAAAGATAGAGGATACAAAGTTAAAAGTGTAAGGAAGTAAATAATATATTATGGTTAATAACAAATATGTGGGTTTAGGTGTCGCTCTTGTTACTCCGTTTAAGGATGATTTGAGTGTTGATTTTGATGCGCTTAAGCGATTAGTGGAGTTTCAAATAGATAATGGAGCCGATTATCTTGTGATTCTAGGTACCACAGCTGAAACTCCTACGCTAAGTAGTCAAGAGAAAAATGATATCGTTAATACTGTTATAGAGGTAAATGCTCACCGTCTTCCTTTGGTGTTAGGTATTGGTGGATATAATACAATGGATGTGGTGGAGACTCTTAAATCTACAAATCTTGAAAATATAGATGCTATATTGAGTGTTACACCAAGTTATAATGTGCCTACCCAAGAGGGTTTATATCAGCACTTTAAAGTTATGGTGTCAGCCGTAGATAAACCATTTATTTTATATAATGTTCCTGGACGCACTGGTGTGAATATGGAACCAACTACCACGCTGAGATTGGCAAACGAGTTTAATAATATTGTTGCAATTAAAGAGGCATCTGGTAATATCAAACAGATTGCAACTATAATTAAAGATGCGCCTGATGGCTTTGTGGTGATATCGGGTGATGATTCTCTTACAATTCCGATAATAGCTCTGGGTGGTGTGGGTCTCATTTCGGTTGCAGCCAATGCTTTTCCTGCGCAGATGAATAAGATTGTAAATATGTCATTGGAGAGTGATTTTGCTCAGGCTCGTGATGTATACTATAAATATAAAGAGATGATAGAACTTCTTTTTGTGCAGGGTAATCCCTCTGGCATAAAGGCTGTTATGTCTCAACTGAATTTGGTTAATAACAAGTTGCGTTTGCCGCTGGTGGCTGTATCGTCTGACGTATTGCAGAGAATGGCTACTGCTTTAAAAACCATCAATTAATAATACTCTATAATCTATAATGAGACGATATATAATAATTCTCACGTTTTTATGTAGTGTAAGCTCAGCTTTTGCTCAATTAGATACCGATAGATTAGTCTCTATCGGACGCAATGCGCTATATTTTGAGGATTATGTGCTCTCTATCCAGTACTTTAATCAAGCGATAAAGGCAAAACCATATCTGATTGAACCATATTTTTATCGTGCTATTGCAAAGATACAATTGGAGGATATTAATGGTGCACACGCTGATTTAGATATAGTTATCGATCGAAATCCATTTATACCGATGGCTTTTTATGCTCGTGGTTACACAAACAAACGCAAGGGTAATTGGGACGAGGCAGAGGTGGATTTTACAAAGGCGCTTGAGTTTAGTCCCGACAATGATATATATATCGTGAACCGCATAGAGGTTTACACCGAGAAGGAAGATTTTGACAGGGCGATATTTGACATTAATTATCTACTTCGTAAAACTCCAGAATCTGTCGAATTGAATTTCGAAAAGGGACGTATCTTATTGGAGATGAAAGATACAGTTCAAGCTATTGAGACGTTCGATTATCTTACCACTTTAGATTCTTTAAATAGTGATGCATGGTCGATAAAAGGGTTGGCATATCTTATCGTGGATAGTCTGGATATTGCTTTGGAGTGTTATGATAAGGCAGTGCAGGCGAAATCAAATTCTATTGCTACGTATATAAATAGGGGTATCATAAATTATAGAAAGAAAAATTATCGTACAGCTCTTAGCGATTATGATATGGCTGTAAAAATAGATTCAACCAACATAAATGCACTGTTTAATAGAGCATTGTTGAGCAATGAGGTGGGTAATTATCATCTGGCTATAAAGGATTTAACTTCTATAATATCAATAGACCAAACTTCTTACGAGGCGATATATCAGCGTGCGGTGATAAATGCTGAGCTAGGATATGTAGATGAGTCTATTACAGATTATACAACAGTTCTGAATGCTTATCCACGCTTTATTCCTGCAATGTACGCGCGTGCAAATCTTTATGATAAACTCGGTAGAACAAGGTCAGCCTATTTTGATAGGCAAAAGGCTTATGAGATAAGAGAGGAGGAGCGTGCTATTGCAGCTAAGGGTGGCAAAGTAGATGATGATGATGATGAGGAGGATAAGGGTATTGATGTTTCTGTGAAGGTGGACTCGTCGAACGATAATATTATTAAAAATAGATCTAATCTGTTTGCTGCTAATGCAAATGATAAATTGGTTGATGGTAGTATCAGAGGTACTGTGCAGAACTATGATGTGATGCTTGAAAACATTACTAATTATCAATTATCATACTATCGCACAGTTGATGATAAGGTGCCACATTATGGTTATAACCATTTTGCTCTTCAAAAATTTAATCAAGAGAAACGATTGACTGGCGAACTCTTTTTGGTAACAAGTGAGATGAAGCTCACAAGTAGTCTTATTAACTATCATTTTAATTCGATTAATAAAATATCATCTCTAATCACCGAGTATCCATATAATAGCGATCTATATCTCGAGCGTGCATATGCTTATGCTTTAATTCAAGATTTTGCTAATGCTATTACAGATTTATCGAAAGCTATTTTTTACGGTGAGGATGTTGTTTTTGCCTATTTTACCAGAGCCAATCTCCGCTATAAGCAGTTGGAGTTTATGATTAACAATCAAAATAGTTATGACGAGATTACTGATTTGACCAAGGAAGAGGAGGTGAATAATTATAAACTACAAAGTAATAATATATTAAATCCTAAAACTCTTTTTGAACAGAAGTATAGTTATGAGTTTGAACTCATTATGCGTGATTATGATAAGGTGATAGAGTTATTGCCAGATTTTGCCTTTGCGTGGTACAACCGAGGGAATATGTTATGTATCCAGCGCGACTATAAATCTGCAATAGTAAATTATACAAATGCAATAAATATTCAACCAGATTTTGGTGAAGCCTATTTTAATAGGGGATTAACTTATATATATCTTGGTGATTCTAAACGAGGTATTGCCGATCTTAGTAAGGCTGGAGAGTTGGGTATTTACAAGGCGTATGGAGTGTTGAAAAAGGTGCAACGAGTAATAGATAAAGGGGATTTTTGATACCCATAAAGGAAATTTATAATAATTGCGTATTAATTTTTTAGCTTGGGGAGATTTTTAGAAATCACCTCAAACAACAATAATAAAGAATAGTAGGACGACTTGTCGCTGCAATCTCTTTTATAGATGATTGAGGAGGAAAGTCCGGGCAACAAAGAGCAATCATACTTCTTAACGGGAAGTGGGCTGTGAGGTTCAGTAGTCGTAACAGAGAATAACCGCCCAATTAATTTGGGTAAGGGTGAAAAGGTGGGGTAAGAGCCCACCGCACATATGGCAACATACTGTGGCAGTACGACCTATGAGTTGAAAGATCAAGTATACCAACGCATGTAGGGCTGCTCGTTCGATGTTGGAGGGTAGATCGATAGAGGCAACTGGCGACAGTTGTCGTAGATAAATGGCAAGTGCCAATTTTTTTGGAACAGAACCCGGCTTATAGTCCTACTATTCTTTATTTTTTAAGGGAGTTTTTAATATAATACTCAATTACTTATGAAAACTGAAACTGATAAGAAAACAGGTTGGGTAGCCAATTTATTGCGCTTCATTAAGCATGACTTATTTACCACTGTAGATAGTAAAAATAGCAAATGGGGCTGGGGCTTGCGTGTGCTTAAAGTTATGGTGCTCTCTGTCAAAGGGTTTGTGGAATATCGTCTGCTCGATAAGGCTTCGGCTCTTACATACTATACAGTTTTATCTCTTGTACCAGTCTTAGCCCTCTTTATTGCAGTGGGTAGGGGTTTTGGTATACAAAATAATTTAGAGAGTTTTATTTTTGAACTTCTGGGTGAAGATAAAGAGATTACCCCTTTCGTTTTTGAATTTGTAAATAACTACCTCAATCAAGTAAATGGTGGTATTTTTATGGGTATTGGTATCGGTCTGCTTTTATGGGCTGTGGTTAGTATGTTTCGCCAGATTGAGGCAAATTTTAATTTGATTTGGAACGTAGAAAAAAACCGCTCGATAGTAAGGCAGTTTACTACATACATCACTATTCTTATAGTTATCCCTCTCTTAATTGTTTTTGCTAGTAGTGTTAGCGTTCAGGTAGATACGTATATGACAACTATTGCAGAGGCAAATGCAGTAGGCTCTTTTATGAAGTCTGTTTATCTCTTTTTTGTTCGCCTACTCCCTTATTTTATATACTGGGTGCTCTTTATGCTTCTGTTTATTATCATACCAAATACAAAGGTAAAAGTGGTACATGCTTTGCTATCTGGAGTCATCACTGGTACAGCGTTTATGCTGTTGCAATATCTCTTCTTCAACGGTCAAATCTCTTTATCAAGATATAATGCTGTATATGGTAGTTTTGCAGCACTTCCGATGTTGCTTATCTGGTTGCAACTTTCGTGGTTGGTGGTGCTATATGGTGCTAGATTATGCTATGTGAGTCAGAATCTAAAGCATAACAGTTTTGAGTATGTAAATCATAATATATCAAGAAGATACAACGACTATTTAGCAGTTATTGTGCTGAAGGTTATTATAAATCGTTTTGCTAAAGGCGAGCCTCCTCTCTCGATTAATGAGATTTCCTCAAATTTTAATATTCCGGTTCAACTACTTTTAAATCATATTAAGTCGTTAGAGTCTATTGGTTTAGTTAGTAAGATTAATTCTGATGATGATAGTGATGAGTATTATCAACCAGCAATGGATATTAATCAGATTACATATAAATTGCTAGTCGACAGAATAGGGCAATCTGGTGATGATAATATTAAGATATTAGATAGCGAAGAGTATGAGACTGTTTGGTCTAATATGCAAAATATTAATGATGAAGCATTTGCGAAATATAAGGATCTTTTAATTAGGGATTTATAGGTGTTTCAAAAATACCCCTATAGTTATTTCTTCTTCATACTTAGGGGGTTGTGCGCAAAAATAGTTCTATATAAATTGGGTAGTGATCGCTAACGCCTCCTTGGTAGTATGTACCTAAATATGTGCGTCTTGGTACAAATATACCTCTCTTTTTATTCCATTTGGATATCCAATCTGGCTTGAAAATTGTTGCCCCGTCATTAATTGATGTTGTCAGTGATTGATTTAATAGCGCACCACTAACTATTATATGGTCTAGCATATCCCAATATCCATCGTAAAAATATGTACCCTCTAATCCTGATACCCTATTTTTACTACTCCAAGCAAGATTATACAATTTACTATTTTCATATACATCGTTAGTCTTGTACGGCAGTGCACCCAATATTTTATGCGGGGCATAATCTTTTGGTGAGTCGTTAAAATCCCCCATAATAATTATAGCGGCATTAGGTTCTGTCGTCATAATGCTATCCACAGAGTTTTTTATTGTTTGTGTGGCGGCAATTCTATTTGGTTCAGAGTTGGATGCTCCTCCCACTCGTGATGGCAGGTGCACCTGAAATATATGCAGGGTTGTGCCATTATTGAGTGTGCCACAAACATATAGCGCATCTCTACCCATATCACCATTGGATAGAGTAATCTCAATTGGTTTTGAGGCTATTGGTGTAAATTTATCTTTTTGATAGAGTAGTGCCACATCTATCCCACGCTTGTCAGCACTCTCATAGTGTATATAGTCGTATCCAAGTTGCGAATATGGTCTGTATTGTGTCAAACTCTTTAGGGTATTTGCATTCTCTATTTCGCACAATCCCACCAATACAGGCAATTCTTCCTCTCCAATTCCCACAATTACCTGCATAATATCATGTATCTTACGCTGATATCTACCATATGTCCATCGCCTAGTGGCGGTAGGTAAAAATTCGGTATCGTTTTTTAGGGTATCGTGCTGAATGTCAAATAGGTTTTCTACATTATATGTTACTATCCGCATCGGCTGAGATAGTACTTCATATGTGGAAATATAGAGTAGCAGAGTAATTATGATTGGTAGCTTGTAGCTCATATAGTGCATTTAAAATATCTTTTGCAAATATATAATTTATTGTTGATATGGGCAAACAATTATATGTTATAATTTGTTTGTTTCATTAAAAAAATGTACCTTTGTATCGCTTTTAAAAGTTTGAAAGTATATTGATAATGAGAATGTTAATCTAAATTTTAATTTAATATTATTATGACAGCTCCTACTTTATTTATTATGGCTGCCGGAATGGGTAGCAGATATGGTGGTTTGAAACAACTTGATGGCGTTGGTGCCAATGGCGAAACAATTATGGACTATTCTGTATTTGATGCCGTAAGAGGCGGATTCGGAAAAATAGTTTTTGTTATCCGTAAGGATTTCGAACAGGATTTTTGCGATAAAATTTTGCCAAAGTATAAGGATATTGTTGATGTTGAATTGTGTTATCAATCTATTGATGCTCTACCTGAGGGTTTTACAGTGCCAGAGGGAAGAACTAAACCATGGGGTACTAATCACGCAGTTTTGATGGGCAAAGATGTAATTAATGAGCCGTTTGCTGTGATTAATGCAGATGACTTTTACGGTCGCGATAGTTTTGCTGTTTTAGCAAATGCGTTGAAGAACTTAAATGGTTCTGAAAACAGATATTGTATGATTGGTTTTCATGTAGGCAACACGCTTAGTGAGAGCGGTACAGTGAGTCGTGGTGTTTGTTCTACAGACGAAAACAACTACCTTACTACAGTAGTAGAGCGCACTGACATTCAAAAAATAGATGATGCAATTGTATTTACCGATGAGAATGGCGAGAAAGCAGAACTTACAAGTGATACACTCGTATCTATGAATATGTGGGGTTTTACACCAGATTATTTTAAATATTCTGAAGACTATTTCATCGATTTCTTAAAGAATAATATTGATAATCTTAAATCGGAATATTATATTCCATCAATGGTCAACCATTTGATTGTGAACAATATGGCTTCTGTTGAGGTGTTCCCTACTACATCTAAATGGTTTGGAGTTACATATGCAGAAGATCGCCCTAATTTTGTAGAGAAATTAAAGGAACTTGTGGCAAATGGAGAGTATCCATCTGTGCTATTTAAATAGAGTTTGATATCTACGTTGTTCTATAGTAATTGATATGTATAGGTTCTCTTCACTTTTAGTGTATGAATACTCTTTTATATACAATCTATAGTTTTGGTATGTTTTAACTTCGTAAGGGTGTAACACAATCTCTTTAATTTGCTCAATTTCAGTATTGTTGTGTGGTTGGACATACACCCTTGCGATGTACGGTGCATCTGTGTTGGTATATGTAGTATCAAAAATGAAATCAGATAATAAAATTTCAAATGGTACTCTCTCTATCTGATTTTCGATATTGTACCCCTCACTCTGAAACACGTTTTTATATAGAGGTACATTCACCCTATATGTTGTTTGGCATAGCCATACAATCGAACTGATTGCTATAATAACAACCAAAGAGATAATTATAATATATTTTTTCTTCATATAGATATAGGGGACATCTAAAAGGCTCCCCGAAAATTAAAAAGAGGGGGAATTTCATATGTAAAATATGAATTCCCCCTTCTTTTGTATTATTTATGATTTTGGATATTATCCAAGCATAGTTAGCATTATACCAGCAGCTACGGTAGAACCGATAACACCTGCTACGTTAGGTCCCATAGCGTGCATTAACAAGAAGTTTGAAGGGTTTTCTTCAAGACCAACTGTTTGTGAAACACGAGCAGCCATAGGCACAGCAGATACACCAGCCGAACCGATAAGAGGGTTAATTTTGTTTTTCAAGAACAAGTTCATGAATTTAGCAAGAAGTACACCTGAAGCTGAACCAACAGCAAAAGCAAGGATACCAATTGTAAGAATCATGATAGTTTTTACATTCAAGAAAGCATCTGCATTTGCAGTAGCTCCAACTGTCAAACCTAAGAAGATTGTACAGATGTTCATCAACTCATTTTGAACTGTTTTTGATAAACGTTCAGCAACGCCAGACTCTCTCATCAAGTTACCCAACATCAAACAACCGATAAGTGGAGTTGCAGATGGAAGTAGTAGAGCGATGATAGCTGTTACTACGATAGGGAATACGATTTTCTCTTGTTTAGATACTGTACGTATTTGAATCATTGTGATAGCACGTTCTTGTTTGTTAGTCAACCAACGCATAATTGGAGGTTGTACCACTGGAACAAGAGCCATATATGAATATGCAGCAACTGCAATAGGACCAAGTAGTTCTGGTGCCAGTTTTGAAGTTAAGTAGATAGCTGTTGGACCATCTGCACCACCAATAATACCGATTGATGCAGCTTCGTTTGCCTCAAAACCAAGTGCACGAGCACCAAGGAATGTAGCAAAAATACCAATTTGAGCAGCAGCTCCTAACAATAAACTTTTAGGGTTAGCCAATAGAGGACCAAAGTCAGTCATCGCACCTACACCCATAAATATCAAACAAGGATAGATACCAAGTTTAACACCTAAGTATAAGTAGTCTAACAGACCAGCACTATTTGCAAACTCTTGCCAGTGTACGTGTCCACCTGCAAAAAGCTCTGAGTTAAATAGCCCAGCACCAGGTATATTAGTTAATAACATACCAAAGGCAATAGGTAATAACAATAGAGGCTCAAATTTCTTAGCAATAGCCAAATATAGTAAGAAGAATGATAGGAATATCATAATTAGGTAGCGCCAATCGCTAGCCATTTTATAAAATCCCATCCCTTGTACAAATCTAACTATAGTTTTGCCTATCTCGATAGGTTCTTCTACACTTTCTACTACAGGAGTTTCAATCGCAGTAGTAGTTACTTCTGTTGCAGCACCCTCATTAGATGTAACTGTAGCTATTTCTGTTGCATTAGCACTAAATCCACTTAGAAGAAATGCTATAGAAACGAAAAAGATTTTGATTATTTGTTTCATAATTAATTTTAATTTTATTCATAAAGGATAATAAATAATCCTCTATGTCTGTGAATTAGGAGTGGAGTATTAAGCTAAAAGGAAAAGATCGTCGTCTTGCATAACATTTTGACCTTGAGTAACTTTAATAGCAGTTACTACACAATCTTTTTCTGCTTTAATCTCGTTTTCCATTTTCATAGATTCCATAATCAAAAGAGTTTCGCCGCGTTTTACAGCTTGACCTTCTGTTACTTTAATTGAAAGAATGCTACCAGGAAGTGGTGATTTCATTGGTTTGCCAGGACCAGCTGCTGCCGCAGGTGCTGGAGCTGCAACTGGAGCCGCTGTAGGTCTAGCCACTGGAGCAGGAGCAGGTGCTGCTGCACTTGCTGTACCTTGTATATCAAATAATTTATCACCTTGCATAACGCTTTTGCCTGGTTCAACAAATACTTTGGTAATTGTTCCATCAGTTTCTGCTGTGATATTGTTCTCCATTTTCATAGATTCAATAACGATAACAACATCACCTCGTTTTACAGCTGTACCTTCGCCAGCTACGATGCTGATGATGCTACCTGGAAGTTGTGAACAAACAGTTGTTGCTTTTGCAGCAGCTTGTGGTGCAGCAGCTTGTGGTGCAACAGGTGCAGTTGGTGATGATACTCTTGCTGGTGATTTTTTAGGTGCAATTGATTGAACATTTGATGCTCTAGTTGCCTCTCTGTCAATCTCTACTGTGTAGTGGCTACCATTTACCACAACATCTACAATATTATTATCAAGTTCGGTTACTGTAACGTCGAACTTATTTCCTTCTACAGAAAAATTAAATTTTTTCATATTTTGTTTAACGTGTGAAATTGTTATTTAAACCATAAATTTTTGAGTTCCATGGAGAGTATCTACGCTCCACAGTTTTTATTGTAATTACTTGACTCTCTTCATCGTGTATTTCATCAAAATACATATGAACAGCCATTGCAATTGCTGCGCTATCTAGGGCTGGGATATAATCTCTAGATGCAGAAACTTCAATTTTTGATTCTGAAGAATTTGCCTCTTTTTTTACCTTTTTTACCCTTGCTTTTGGAGCCATAAGCTTTCCGAAGAAACTAATCAACACGATTAATAGACATAAAATTGTAAATACAATTCCGATACCTACAAAAGTGATAATTAATGCATTGCCCCAATTTATTGCTAATATTGTCATAATAAATTTGGATTAAAGTGGAATGTTACAGTGTTTCTTTAATGGATTTGATTGTTTTTTCGTTTGCAATGCTTGGAATGCACGAATTACACGGAAACGAGTGTTACGTGGTTCAATCACATCATCAATATAACCATATGATGCAGCCATATATGGATTAGCAAATTTGTCTTTGTATTCTGCTGTTTTCTTAGCAATGTAGATTGATTTTTCTTCAGCATCTTCGATTTTGCTAATTGCACGTCCTTCAAGTACTTCGATTGCACCAGCAGCTCCCATTACAGCGATTTCTGCTGTTGGCCATGCGTAGTTAAAGTCGCTACGAAGTTGTTTAGAACTCATTACACAGTGAGCACCACCGTATGATTTACGAAGTGTTACTGTCACTTTTGGTACAGTTGCTTCGCCATATGCAAACATCAATTTAGCTCCGTGAGTGATAATACCTGCATACTCTTGACCAGAACCAGGTAAAAATCCGGGTACGTCTACTAATGTAAGGATAGGAATATTAAATGCATCGCAGAAACGGATAAAACGAGCTGCTTTACGAGAAGATTCGCAATCTAAAATACCTGCCAAAAATGCTGGTTGGTTAGCAACGATACCTGTAGATACTCCATTGAAACGAGCAAAACCTACAATGATATTTTTTGCATAATCACTGTGGACTTCCATAAAGTCTGCATCATCAACAATAGCATTGATAACGTTCATTACGTTGTATGGCATATTTGGATTATCTGGGATAATTTCATTCAAAGAGTCTTCCATTCTTTCGATAGGGTCATTACATACCATTACTGGAGTCTCTTCAAGGTTGTTTTGTGGCATAAATGAAATTAAACGGCGGATTTGCTCAATTCCTTCTTGCTCACTAGCCGAACGGAAGTGTGCTACACCAGATTTTGATGCGTGAACTTGTGCTCCACCCAAATCATCAGTTGAGATAGCCTCACCAGTTACAGATTTTACAACTTTAGGACCAGTTACAAACATATAACTGTTCTCTTCTGTCATCAAAATAAAGTCAGTCAATGCAGGTGAATATACCGCACCACCAGCACAAGGACCAAAAATAGCAGAGATTTGTGGTACTACACCAGATGCTAGGATATTACGCTCAAAGATTTCAGCATATCCGGCAAGTGCAGTTACACCCTCTTGAATACGTGCACCACCCGAATCGTTGATACCGATAATTGGAGCACCCATTTTCATTGCCAAGTCCATTACTTTACAGATTTTTAATGCCATTGTTTCTGACAATGAACCTCCAAAGATAGTAAAGTCTTGTGCAAACACATATACAGAACGACCGTCAATTGTTCCGTGTCCAATCACAACACCATCACCAAGATACTTTTCGTTTTCAAGTCCGAAGTTAGTGCAACGGTGAGTTACAAACATATCCAACTCTTCAAATGAACCCTCGTCAAGAAGCATTTCAATGCGCTCGCGAGCAGTAAATTTACCTTTACTGTGTTGAGAATCAATTCTTTTTTGTCCACCGCCTAGTTTTGCTTGTACGCGAAGGTCAATCAACTGTTTTACTTTTTTTCTATTTTCCATATTGTTCTATAGTGTTTTATATAAATTATTTAGGTTCTTCGCACAATTCAGTTAATACACCGTGAGTTGATTTTGGGTGTATGAATGCGATGTTCAGACCTTCAGCTCCTTTACGTGGAGTTTTGTCGATAAGTTGTAAGCCAGCAGCAGCAGCCTCATCTAATACAACTTGAAGTCCTTCAACACAAAAAGCTACGTGATGAACACCACCTCGTGGGTTTTTTTCTAAGAATTTAGCAATTGGACTATCTGGAGCTGTTGGCTCTAAAAGTTCAATTTTTGTTTGACCGATTTTGAAAAAAGCTGTTTTTACTTTTTGTTCTACAACTTCTTCAATTGAATAACATTTTGTTCCAAGAAGTTGTTCATAGTAAGGAATAACTTCATCTAAGCTTGTTACAGCGATACCAAGGTGCTCAATGTGAGATGGTTTCATAATAGTTAAATTGTAATTTATAGTATTTTGTTAGTAAAATTAATTTGCACATTTAGTCTATTTTTGTGCTGAGATTAAACACGATGCAAAATTACTTTTTTTTTTATTAATGACAAAGAAATTTTCAATAAAAAGATACATAAATTTTATATGTGGCAATTACGTTTAATTTCGACTAATTATTTGATAAAATGATATGTTTTCCTCTGTTTTTATACGTTATTTAACAATTTTCACATAAAATATTAAACTGTTTGTTTTTATCGTGAAATATATATTGTAAGAAATAAAAAAAAATTGTAACTTTGCAACTCAAAAAACTACATATTTTGGGATCAATCATCACGTATAAAGCATCAGCAGGTTCGGGGAAAACTTTTACTCTTGTATATGACTATATTAAGTATCTGTTTTTGGCGCAAAAATCTTTTGTAGACTTACTTAATCAATGTAAGTCGGGTCGAGATTTAGATAATATTAAGCCAAATAAATCCATTTGGCAGCGGAATGTACATCGTCGTACTTTGGCTGTAACTTTTACAAATAAATCTACAGCAGAAATGAAAGAGCGAATAATTGTTTCCCTTTCATTGCTAGCGGATAATCATTCAAATTCCCCATATTTATCAAAATTAAGAGACGAGTTATTAGGTGGCGAACTTAAAATTAATTCTTCTTTTAGTGAGAAAATTATTCAAATTGTTTCATCACTACTTTTATCGGATATTCTTCAAGATTTTTCTGGATTTAGAGTGCAAACTATCGATGGTTTTTTTCAGCAAGTTGTAAGGTCGTTCGCCTCCGAATTGGATATTAATAATAAATATCAAGTGGAGTTGGATACGCAACAAATCTTTGATATGGCAGTGGATAATATGTTGGCAAGTTTAGATAGTCTGGATAAAAAAAATCTTCTAAATTGGCTTACTGAATATGCTAAAGATAAGGTAGATGACTCTAAAAGTTGGAATCCGCGTGGCGATATCCAAAAACTTGCTACTCTTTTGCTGTCAGAGAATTATGTTTCTAAAGCTGAGGAGTTTAGTAATGTAGATAATAAAGCTCTAAATGATTACCGTACGAGTCTTAGAGATGTAGTTAAAAATTTTGAGACTGATTTGCAGAGATTGTGTAATGTTGCTCTCTGCAGGTGTGTGGAGATAGGAGCTAATAATCTTAATTCAAAAGCAATCTCTTCTTCAACATTTGATGCGAAAACCATTATTAAAAAGAAATTTAAATTTTCAAAAACATTTATTGATGCAGCAGGAGATTCTGACAAATGGTGTAAAAAAGATAAACTAGGCGATTGTACATACGGTGATTTAGAAGCTTTATCTAAAACGGCTAAAGCTATATTAGATTTATGCGCTGATGGTAATAAGGAATTTATTGAATATAACACCGCAAAAATTATATTATCCAACCTCTATATTGTTGGCATTCTGGGCGAATTGAGCCAACAGGTGAATGAGATTTGTTTGAGTAATGATCTAATGATTATTGCATCAACAACAGAATTTCTACAGAAAATTATAAATAATTCAGATACACCTTTTATATACGAAAAAATTGGAGTTAAAACTGACCATTATATGATTGATGAGTTTCAAGACACATCAAATATGCAATGGAAAAATTTTATTCCTCTGCTCAAGGAGTCTGTGAGTTCTGGAAATGAATCTATGCTCGTGGGTGATGTTAAGCAGAGTATTTATCGTTGGCGCAATGGCGATTGGAAAATTTTACATAGTGGTGTGAAAGAAGAATTTGAAAATGAAGTAACTACTGAAACGCTAGATACAAATTATCGTAGTTGCACGGAGGTTGTGAATTTTGCAAATAGTTTGTTTGGCTTCCTGCCTACCAAAATAGATGAAAATATCCCTAAACCTAATGATAAACACATCCCAGAGTCAAAAATTATTAAATTTAGTGATGTTTATTCAGATTCTCGCCAAGAATTACCCTCATCTGCAAAAGATAAAAATAAGTATCAAGGCTATGTAAAATGTACTTGCTTTAAAAAAGAAAAAGGAGCTGAAGCAGACGCTTTAAGTCGTAGGAGTTTAGACTCTATTTGCAAAGATATAGCTAATCTAAAAGATAAAAAGATCCCATTAAATGATATGGCAGTACTGGTACGAACCAATAAAGAGGCACGTAATGTGGCTGACCGCTTGCGTGAAGAAGGAATACCGTTTTGTTCTGCAGATGCGCTGTTGATGGGTGATAATGGTGCAGTGAAATTTCTAATTGCAACCATT
>JAWXTU010000029.1:0-23346 GCA_044433285.1 bacterium
ATACAAAAGCCGATACTTTTACTGCGCGGAGGTGAGCATCTCGCACGCTCTCGCCTCTTAATATCGAGGCGATAAAAGTAGCGGTAAACGAATCGCCTGCGCCTACAGTATCTGCCACCTCCACTTTTGGAGTCTCAACAAAAGAGACCTTGCCTGGGGTAAATACATAACTGCCATTAACACCGCAAGTTAGTATCAACATCTCAAGGTTGTATTTCGCTAATAATATCCAACATTTGTCTTGTAGATTGATACCAGGATATCCAAACATACGACTGATAGTTACTAACTCCTCATCATTGATTTTTAGTATGTTGCAACGCTCGATAGAGTTGCATATGGTTTCGCGAGTATAAAACCCTTGACGAAGATTGATATCAAACACCTTATAGCATTTATCGCAAGTAGGCATCGTGTTCAAGAAACTCTCTATCGTGTTGCGAGTTACCACGCTACGTTGTGCGAGTGAACCAAAACATACCACTTTAGTCTGTTTTGCTAGCTCCTCTAGTTCTGGTGTAAACGGAATGTTATCCCACGCCACACCCTCTTTAATGTCATACATTGGCACACCGTTTGGATCGAGTTCAACGCCCACCGTGCCAGTGGGGTATTCTACCTTGTTAATCAAATACTTCACACCGTTTTCGTCAAACTGCTCCAAAATTTCATCACCCAGTTTGTCGTCGCCCACAGCACTCACCACCTTCGATTTAAATCCAAATTGCGATACGTGATATGCAAAGTTAGCAGGTGCACCACCAATTTTTCTCCCCTCAGGAAGCACGTCCCAAAGTGCCTCGCCAAGTCCTACTACATATTTATTCATCTAATTATTTAGTTATGGGGACATCTAAAAACTTTAACAAAGCAGTTTTTATTTCCCATTTTATTAATTTGTTTTTTTACAATTTCTCTTTGATTTTAGAACCCCAAAGAGCATAATATAATATTACCAATTCGCAGACAACCACAATCCACCAAGTCCATTGCCATGAACCCATGCTGTCGGCTAATGTGCCCTGAATCAATGGGAAAATAGCACCACCAAATACACCCATCATAAATTTACCAGAGGCTTGCGAGGTGCGCTCTTTTAGTCCTGCCACAGCCAATGTAAATACCGCGCTCCACATTACAGAGTGACACAAACCTACAGATATCAGCACCCATAAATTTTCGGTAAATATTGCTATAATAGTGAGTATTATAGCTGCCACAGTGGTAAATACCAACTGCTTTTTAGCCGATAGATTACTAGCAAAGCCCGACAGCGTACGACCTACCATAAAACCGCCCCAGTATAGTGTGGCAAGTAGTGCTGGTATACCCAATTGCACCGAGCCGATAGATACATTTGTTAAGCCAAAAAATGAAAGAGCGCGACCATTTTCGATAAGCTCCATAGCGTGCAAATTTACATTGACACCAATTGCCACCTCAGCCCCAACATAGAAAAATATTGCAATCACACCCCATTTTAGATGACTATACGACCATATCGACCGTGTAGGCTTATCTGATTTGTCAGCGCTGAAAGTTCCCTCCAAGTTGGGTAGTTTCATTCTGCCTGTAACAATAGATACAAGCGCGATAAACAGAGTCATCACCCCAAACGGCATAATGAGTTGCTCCGCCGACATACTCTCCATAGCCACTCCTGCAAACATCACACCTGTTACAAAAAATGGTGCGATAGTAGTACCAATAGAGTTGATGGCACATACAATATTCATACGTTGAACAGCTTGAGTGCCAGGTAGTTCATACGATGCAATATAGGGGTTGATAACCACTTGCAGAATAGCAGCAGCAGTACCCATTAAAAACGAGCCGATAAGGAAAATAAAGTAACCATAAGGCACATAGTCAGCCATAATCTTCACACCCATATCGCCAAAATATGTTGCCACGCACGATGATAAAAGGTAGAATATCAACCCTGCAATCATTATTATAAGCGCGCGCATCAGTGTTGGTTTATACCCAAATTTATCAATCCATTTGCCTCCCAACGAACTGTTGAGTAGATAACCTAAAAAGAAAAAGAAGGGGATAAGAGTGATAAGCGTATTTCGCAAAGCCTCCACCTCAGAGAGCAGTGCAATCTGAAGTGGTGCTTGGAATTGTCCGTTGACAGTTGTGAGGAAACCTACGATAAAATATATGAAGGTTAATATCACAAATGGAGCTAGTCCGTAATTATTGTTTTTCATACTATCGATTCTTTTGTCGATTTTAGATTATCGATTTAAGAGTAGCCATAGCGCCATTAGTCTTGACGTTATCAACCATAGATAGGTATATTTCAATAAAAGGAGCGTGAGCTGCAAAGTCTACACCAGTAAATGGCGAAGTAGATAGAAATGCAACAGCATCATCGCCTGCTATGATATTTAGGTCAGCCTCAGTAAACCAAGGGTCGAAAATGTCAAATGCCTCACCATTATCGTCGGTGCGATATTTTACGTAGTGGCGGTATGTAGCCATCAAATATGCAATACGAGTCATATCATCATTGTTAGCAATCATTTTTGCAGCCACAGGCACAACATACACAGGGAATTTCGATGCTCCATCTCCGCATAAGCGAGCAATTTGGTCGCTCACTGCGCTATTTGCAAAACGCTCAATAAGAGTCTGTTTGTACACTTCCAAATCTGTATTTGCAGGTGCAGGTACATACGGAGTTACATCTTTATCCATAAAGTCGCGAATAAATTTCACGATATTCATATCCTTCATAGCCTCGTCTACTTTGCGATATCCACTTACGAATGAAGGGTAAGAGAGTAGAGTGTGCGATGCGTTGAGGAGCGATAATTTCATATTTTCAAAAGGAGCAACATCGTCGGTAAATTCCACGCCAACACTCTCCCAAGCAGGACGCCCAGCAGCAAAATTATCCTCTACTACCCATTGGATATAATCCTCGCAATATACAGGTGCTGCATCAGCACAATCCAAAGTATTGTTAATTCTCTCTACATCAGCAGGAGTAGTGGCAGGAGTAATACGGTCTACCATACTATTCGGGAACGTAACATTCTCGTTTACCCAAGCCGCAAGAGTTTCGTCTTGTTTTGCAAAGAACGATGTAAACGCGCGTTTGCAAGTGTTGCCATTGTGTTGTAGATTGTCGCAAGTTAATATTGTAACTGCACCATTGTTGGCAGCCATTCTGCGGCGCAACCCCTCAGCTACAATACCAAATACACTCTTAGGTGCTGTTGGATTATTTAGATCGTGTTGGATAAGTTCGTTTTCGAAAACAAATTCGCCACTGCTTTTATCTGTGTTGTATCCTCCCTCAGTAATAGTGAGAGAGATAATTTTAATATCCTTATCGGCTACCTTATTAATGATATCCTCTAAGTTATCGCCACTCCACATAAGTTCTACTAGAGAGCCTATCCATTCGATACTGTTGTTGCCATCGCGACCGCATACGGTAAGAGAATATACTTGCTCTTGAGCTTTCAGGGTGTTGTACAACCTTTCGTCTTGAGGCATAATCATCGCGCCACAGATACCCCAATTTTGTTGGTTAGCCTCTGATAGCAAACGGTTTGTGTAGCACTCGAGGTGAGCGCGGTGGAAGTTACCCACTCCAAAATGGAGGATACCAGCTTTTACGTCATTACGACTGTAATTTAAATTTCTCATAGTTTTATATAATATAGTGTTTGTGTGTCAATTAACTTTATGTTGTTCAGCTATTATTTATTCTGTCCGCAAAGTTAAATAGGATTTTTGAACTTTACAAGTAAATTACAATATTTGAGCCTAAATATATTAATAAATAAGTGTTATTTGCCCTTTTTTCTTGTATAAGTATCAAAAATATAGGGTTTTAGTTGCAAATGTTAAATGTTTTGTTTTAACATTTATGGGATTTAGCTAGCATTTTTTAACGATAAAAAAACTTTGATTTTAACTTTTTTTGTGAGTATAGAAAAAATCTTAAAATCATAAATCCTTTGAATTTTAGGCGTTATTTATAATTTAGTCATTTTTTTTGAGTGATTATGTGCAATTGTATTACAAAAGAGTTGGAAACGTATTGTTTTTTACCGTAATATTTTGTAACTTTGCAGTCAAAATAAATGAGGGAGGTGAGTTAAATACCCCTCTAAACATAAAACAATAATTATGAGAAAATTTTTACAACTTTTTTTGTGCTACTAGTAGCTACATTTATGTCGCTTTCGGCACAAACACAGCAAGTAACCGTTACAGATGCTAACGGTACTGCTAATTATGATTTATCATCGCTTCCATCCTCAATCTCTGGCGCAACAGCAGTTAGCCTTACAGGTGATGACTGGACAGAGGGTAACCTCGATACTTTTGGCGATGCAATAGGAGGTTCAATATCTACTCTTGAGTCGGTGGATATGTCGGCAATTACTCTTTCGGGTACGTTTACCTCTTCTAATAAGGGTTTTTATAAACTTTTTTATCAATTCACAGCTCTAGAAACTGTGATATTATCTGCTGCAGGTACTGTCGAATCTGTTGATTTTAGTTTGGCATTTTATCAGTGTGGAGCTCTAACTTCGATATCTAATCTGGATAAGCTAACTAGTATATTAGCTTTTGATGCATCGTTTAGGTATTGTTCATCAATAGAGAGTATCACTATGCCAGAAGGTTCAAAAGCTGAGTCGGTTAGTTTTTCTGTTACTTTTGATGAGTGTACCTCTTTAAAAGAGGTCAATAATTTTGGCTATTTTACAGCATTATCTGCTATTAATAACGCATTCGCTAACTGTTCTTCACTTGAGCAACTATATCTGGGTTTTGATCCTAGTCAGATGACTGGAGGTACTGCAAACGCCTTTGAGGAGGTAAATGAGGCATGTATTGTATATCTATTAGCAGATGGAGCAACCGTGTCAACTACTTGGGAGAGTTATTCTATTTTTGCACTTCCTATCTCTATTTCAGATATATCAGTGTCTACTACTCTATATGCAGATGAGGATTTTTCGCCATTAACTCCTTCTATCTCACCGTCATACGCTGCATATCAAAACGCTCATTGGGAGATAAAGAGAGTTGATACAGACCAATGGGAAGAGTATACTACAGGAACAACATTAGACGTATTATATAATGGAGCTTCGTTGCGCTATTCGGCTCAACCATATGAGGCATACAATGAAAATCCAGATACCGTTTGCTCTAATGAGGTGATACTCTCGGTGGTGGTGCCAAAATTGATAACTGTGGTTGGTGGAGATAATGCAGGCGAGTATCTATTGGATGAGTTGCCAACATCAATTTCTGGGGCTACGGCTGCCACGCTAACTGGTTGGACGTGGACAGAAAACGACCTCGACACATTTGGCGATGCAATAGATGGTTCGAAAACCACTTTAGAGTCTGTTGATATGGAGGCAATTACTCTTTCGGGTACGTTTACCTCTTCTTATAAGGGTTTTTATAATCTTTTTTATCAATACTCAGCACTTGAAACTGTAATATTACCTGTTGCTGGCACAACAGAGGAGGTGGCGTTTAATAGTTCATTTGAAGAGTGTACCAACTTAAAAACTGTAACTAACCTAGATAAGTTCACAAATGTTTCAACTTTTTATTTTGCGTTTGGTAATTGTTCATCAATAGAGAGTATCACTTTACCAGCTGGTACCAACGCGGAATCTGCTAATTTTTACTATACATTTTACCAATGCACTAATTTAAAAACAGTAACCAATCTCGATAGTTTCGATAATATTTCAAATTTCAATTCTACTTTTAGTAATTGTTCATCAATAGAGAATGTCACTTTGCCAGCAGGTACAAAAGCTGAGTCGATTAGTTTCCTTTATACATTTTACAAATGCACTAATTTAAAAACAGTTGATAATCTCGATAAGTTCGATAATATCTCAAATCTTTATTGTACGTTTTTCTATTGTTCATCTCTCGAAGAGCTTTATTTAGGCACAGATCCTGCTGATGTAGCCGATTTAATTAATACTTTTACTAGTGTAAGTTGCATTGTATATCTCCCATCAGGTGTTGTGGATGTTCCATCAAGTTGGCAAAGTTTTGGTCGCATTTTTGCCTTGCCAATTACTGTGTCGGAGTTAACCGATGAAGATTATATGGCAGAAATAGGTGACATATTATATTCTTATTATCCTTATGTTTCACCATCTTATGCTGCGTATCAAAATGAAAAATGTGAGATTAAAAAGGTTGGAGATGATGCTTGGAGCGAATATATAGAGACTACTAAGTTAGATATATCATATGTAGGGGCGATGTTGCGCTTTTCGGTTCAACCATATGAGTGGGGCAACGAAAATCCAGATACTATCTGCACTAATGAGGTGGAGCTTATATTGAGTTGTACAATATCATTTAATTCTAACGGTGGCTCGGGTCGTCAGAAATCTCAAACAGCTCAAGTGGGTGAATTAATAACCTTAAATACTAATAGTTACAGCCTCGCCAATTATACTTTTGCAGGTTGGTCTACTACGGCTGACGGTGCAGTGGAGTATGCTGATGGTGCGAGCTTTACCCCTTCTGGAAATATTACTCTTTACGCACAGTGGACTATCAATAGCTTCGATGTATCGGCTGTGGCAGGCGATGGCGGTACAGCAACTGTAAATGGTGCGACAAGCGCAACGGTAGATTATAACGCTACAGCTGAATTTGTGGCGGTGGCTAGTGATGGTTATAGTTTTACAAATTGGACTGATGCTGATGGCAATGAGGTATCTGAGTTGTCTACTTATAGTGTAACTATTACAGAAGAATTATCGCTTACTGCAAACTTTACAAAAGATGCTGTAACCGATGTAAATTCTGCAATAGCTAGCGATATTATCGTAACTACCAACAGAAATATTATCACTATTCACGGCGCAGAAATTGGTGCAACAGCATCTGTTTACAGTATTACCGGTGCGGTGGTCTACAGCGGTGTCATCTCGTCAACTGCTGAAGCTATCACATTGTCAGTTGAGGGAGTTTATATCGTAAAAGTAAATAATCACATTACTAAAACCGTTGTTAGATACTAGCAATTTGGTGTTTTAAGTTGCAAAGGTAATGTTAATTTCATTACCTTTGCAACTTAAAACACCAAATTGTTGGCAAATATTTAATGCTAACGATGTTGCAAAAGTCCCCAAAAAATGACCACCTTTGCAACATTCTTAGCATTTTTTTTCTAAATCGACAAAATTTGCAGTACGCTTACTTTGTCGCTTTTAATCTCTTTGTCATCTTTAATTGCTTTAGAGAATGGCACGTGTACTATCTCATCGTTGATGATACCAATCATAATCGAGCGTTGCTCGTCGAGTAGTGCATCAATTGCAGCTACTCCCATACGAGAGGCGAGAATGCGGTCAGATGCTGTCGGCGTGCCACCACGTTGCAGGTGTCCCAATATAGATACTCTCACATCGTAGTCAGGGTCTTGACTGTGTATGCGGTCTGCCATTGCTTGAGCACCACCACCACCTTCTGCTACAATTACTATACTACTATTTTTAGATTTGCGGAAGCCGTTTTTAATCAGTTCGTCGAGTTGTGCCACCGATGTCTCCCTCTCTGGGATAATTGCCGCTTCTGAGCCTGAGGCGATAGCCGAATTTAGAGCCAAGAAACCAGCATCACGTCCCATTACCTCTACGAAAAATAGACGTTCGTGCGACGAAGCAGTATCACGGATTTTATCAACACACTCCGTGATTGTGTTAAGTGCAGTGTCATAACCAATTGTAAGGTCGGTGCCCACCAGGTCGTTGTCGATTGTGCCAGGGAGTCCGATAATTGGGATGTTGAATTCTTGAGCAAAAATTCTGGCACCTGTAAATGTGCCATCACCACCAATCACGATAAGTGCGTCAATCTCCTCACGCACCATTGTGTCGTAAGCTATCTGGCGACCCTCTGGCGTGCGAAATTCAGCGCAACGAGCAGATTTCAAGATTGTTCCGCCGTGGTGTATAATATTACTAACGTTTTGCGTTTTAAATTCCTCTATCTTACCGTTTATCAATCCTGAATAACCTTGATAGATTGCTTTTACTTTTATACCATTGAAAATTGCAGCGCGTGTTACCGATCTGACTGCTGCATTCATTCCAGGAGCATCACCACCCGAGGTGAGCACTCCAATACAATTTACTTTGTACTTCATAATTTAATTTATTTACCTTATATAGTTTGTGTCTTTTTTTTTATATGTTTCGTATGTATGTCTCCACCTCTTCCATAAGCCATTTTGGTGTGGAAGTGGCTCCGCAAATCCCTACCGACTCTATCCCTTTTATCCATTCTGGTTCAATCTGCTCAGTTGCGGAGATGAGATGCGAATTTGGATTTACCTTTTTGCATTCGTTAAATAGTACTTTGCCGTTCGAGCTTTTTTGTCCTGATACAAAGAGTATTAAATCAAACTGCTCCGCAAAGATTTTGATATTTGGCAGTCGGTTTGCCACCTGACGACAGATTGTGTCGTAATACTTAAATGTAGTCTCTGATGGTTTGCTCTTTGAGATGTAATCTACAATAGCGTTGAACTCCGAGATAGATTTTGTGGTTTGCGAAAAGAGTATTATTGTTCTGTTTAAGTCAATTTTGTGCAGGTCTTTCTCGCTCTCAATCACGATGGCATTATTTTCGGTCTGCCCCTCTAGTCCAATCACCTCAGCATGCCCAATTTTACCATATATCACAATTTGCGCCTCTGGATATTTGATATATGCCTCTTTAATTTTTTGTTGTAGGCGCAGCACCACAGGGCACGAGGCATCTATAATAGTCATATTATTTTTGTGTGCCATTGCGTATGTCGATGGTGGTTCGCCATGCGCACGCAACAGCACCGTGCCATCTTTTATCTCGCTCAGTTGGTTGTGGTCAATGGTTATTAATCCCATAGCAGATAGGCGCGCCACCTCTTGTCCGTTGTGCACTATATCGCCAAGACAATAGAGCTTAGAGTGGGTGCGCAACTCTTCTTCGGCTGTGGTTATCGCTTTCACCACACCGAAACAAAATCCAGAAGTTTCATCTATTACAATTTTCATATCTCTATATAGTTTTGTACAGAGTTTTAAAAACTCATCGGCAGACACCATTTTACTCCAAACAGTTGAGCATTAGCGTGGTCTCTGTGGGTCAATCGCCACATAAACTCGATATCTAACATTTTTAATATATTACTAAATCCAAATCCTGCCTCCATATAGGGCATATTATCCCAGCTATATACTGATGTTGGTATGGTTAATACGTTTTTATGAAAATCACTCAACGAACCATATCCGATATTGAAAATCAAGTCTTCACGTATGCCAAGTTTGTTCACTACTGGTATATATCCAAATATAAATCCGCGTGTTTGGTATCTGATATTTGCCGATATATATTTATCGCTGAGGAACTCCATTTGGTCCATCAGCATAAAGTCGGTGCTGTTGCAATACGAGCTGCGTTTACCCCTTGAAAATATGAGTTGTGGAAATGCCACATCACCCATAATATAGTTGGCTTGCATTGCCCAATGCAGTTTGCCAAACCCAAGCGGTACGCTCTGGCGCATATAGAGTCCGAATTTCCCGTAAGGGTATGCCTCTGAGTTGATTACCCCATATCCAGTCTCTACGAGCAGGTGTATGACAGGGTATTTTGTGCCTAGATAATATTTTTGGAAGAATCCACTCACATCACGCTGATCCCACGAAAATCTAAAATCAAATTTCAGTGCGTTCTGGTCTATATACTCCACTTGTGTACCATTGTGTATATATGGTATCATATCGTTGCTATATGTGCGCTTGTGGAGTAGGTCGGTGGTGAGTTTAAATCCTTTCACATCATACTGATAGCGAGCGTTAATTGTACTGTGTAGTGCTAATTTTAGCATTGCAGCTCTATCCAAATCTTTGTAGAAGAGCATATCATCGATGGAGTTGATAACGTGGTCGATGTCGTAGTATCTATTCTCGTCGTAGATATACAGATCGTCATATCCATATCTATCTACTCGATGGTCGTAAGTTAGCTTAATTGTGTTGCGATAGTTTTCGCCAAAGCGCCACTGCATTTCACCGCCATATTTGTGCTCTTTATCCTTAAATCCATATCCATAATACCCTCCAACGCTAAATTTCTTTGCAAATTGTTCGTTGGTGCGTAGCGTTAGGCGTGGACTAGCACCCTCAAAATTATTATAGTGGAATATGTTAAGAATTGGTCCGAAGTCAATCATTCCCAATTTGAGATATTGAAACAGGTATAGGTCTACTGCCCAAGCTGCAAATTTCTGTATTTTGGTCTGGTTGATACTGTCGATGCCGTGCCACTGCTGCTCTAGTCTGCTATCTATTGGCACTGCAACATATTGAGTTTGGTCGACATATGATATGGTATCGGATATAAAACTTGTGTTTTTAAATGCAGTCCGTTCGCCTACGATAGCCCCGAAAAATTGACTTTTTGTGTCGGGCACTATATTAATTTGTACCCCCAAGAGGTTTTCTATCTTCTCTGGATAGAATATATCATTTACTTTTTGGGTGTTGTAGTTGTGAGTAAGACTCCCCAAAAATGGCACATTGTTGTCGTAAATCACACGAGTATCTACCTTGGTAATAGCGTATGACGCCGAGTCAATCCACATACTTCCTCTGTATAGCGAACCCACATTTACTTTTGGCGAAAACCGTATTTCATACTCTTTGCCGCTGTCGGTGCTGATGCTGTCCGATAAAAACAGTCTGTAGTAGAGTTGAGCAGATTTGGCTACGGGACTCATAAAATTAGCCCCCATTATGGTAGAGTACGATTTATAAAAATTGATGTTTGGGGTGTATGCGGCAATTAGTTGTTCCCACTGCTCTGGTTGCAATAAATTTAGTGCATTTTGTTGATGATCAACCTCTTCTGAGTCGGTGTAGTACTCACCTATCTTTTTATTAACAGTGGTTTGGTCGATATATACAGGCAATGAATAGTTGGTGTCGTTGATGGCAACTGCTCCGCTTTTCAGATCGTTGAATAGCCTGCGTTGCATTAGTTTTGATTTCACATTATTGAGGTTGAGCGTTGTGGTAGTCTCAATGTCTGTGGCTATCCCTCTGATATTCTCCGCATCATTAAAAAAGCGATTTTGGCGCACTTTTGTTAGTAGCTCCCTCGCCTCGCTCTGGTCTGGCATAGCAATAATCTCGTCGATAATAAAACTCTGTTCTCGCAGATATACCTCTATCATCTGGTCAGAACCATATTCGAGAGGAATAGTGCGTTGGTTGTACCCTATAACACTCACACATACAGCTTTTTGTGGGGTATTGCTTCGCAGCATAAAAAAGCCTTGATCGTTGGTTGTAGTGCCAATTTCAGTATCCTTAAACCACACATTGGCTGCCTCCAGCGGATGCGAATCTGTAGCAGATAGCACCTGTCCAACCACCACAATATCAACAGCGTATGCACTACCACAAACGAGTATTGCAATTGCAATTAATAATATTTTCTTTTGCCAGTTCAGTAGGCTTACCATACAATTTTATCTATCATTTTTGAGAAATACGCCATCGCTATCCCATAATTGGTAATTGGTACATTTACATCGGTTGCATCTTTAATGCGGTTCATCACCTGAGCACGCGAGAACATACATGCTCCGCATTGGATAATTAGGTCATAGTCAGTTATATTGTCCGACCAATCGTTTCCAGCAACAAAGTCAATCGTAATATCTTTGTGCAGATGTCTGTGTATTAGGTTAGGTATTTTTTCTCGTCCGATATCTTCGGCAAGTGGGGCGTGAGTGCAAGCTTCGGCAATTAGCACTCGACTGTTTTTATTCAATCTAGAGAGGGTATCAGCACCCTTTATATAGGTATCGATATCCCCTTTCCATTGTGCAAAAAGCACTGAAAATGAGGTGAGTCGCACACCGTCTGGTTTTATCTCTAGCACTTCGCTAAATGCTTGTGAGTCGGTAACTATCAGGTCGGGTTTGCCCCCTAATTTCGCAAGTGTAGATGCCGCAGTGGCGGTAGTTGCACATATTGCAGCGCACCCAAAATCGAGTAGTTCACGTATGGTCTGTTGTTGCGGCAAAATTAGTCGTCCTGCTGGCGCTTGAATATCTTGCGGCATCACTAGCAGCACCATATCACCAGGTTTAACCAAATGTGTTACAATAGATTTCTCATCTTTGTAGCGGTTGGTATGGTGTCCGATTGTAGTCAGTAATTTATCTCTGCCCTCGCCAGTTTGCGCATTCACCCATATAGGGGAACTGTTTAATATCCAGCTATTTTTGTCAATTAACTCGCTGGTAAATAGCACTTCGTTATCCTCCGAATGCGAAAATTCGTTTATCACCAAAAACGTATCGCATCTGCCACTTATCAAATCAAACCACCGTTTTGCCCCGTTCAGTTGTTGCTTGTCGGCAATTATTGCGCTTGAGAGTACAAAAATAGCAATATCGCAACGCTCCAGCACTCTCTTTGTGCGTGTTACGCGCATTTTTCCAATAGTACCAGTGTCGTCGTAGCCAGCAGTGTCGATAAACACACAAGCCCCCAAACCGTTTATCTCTATCGGTTTAGTTATGGGGTCTGTGGTGGTGCCTGCTACCGCGCTCACTATGCTAACATCTTGTTTTGTTATCATATTAATGAGCGATGATTTGCCCACATTGCGAGCACCGAATATACCTATATGTTTTCTCTCTAGCATTTTTTTTAATCGATCTCTAGTAGTTCTCTATCACCTAAACCTCAAAATATCTCCTTAAATATCAAATAATTTTCCTAAACCTCAAAATATCTCCTTAAATATCAAATAATTTTCCTAAGCCTCAAAAATCACCTAAAATTTTATATTTCTAATAACCCTTCGGGCAAATCCACCGTCATGGTGCGAGCCTCTTTGTCGAGGTCGATAATCTCAATTGCAGCAACTGGTATGAGCAGTTCGCCCACCACAAACAGCACATTTTCGGTAGTGTCGTTCACCTCTATTATCTCTCCAATCTCTTTGCCATCTTCGGTTTTAATGATAAATCCTACATAGTAGTTGGCACGTGTTTCATCTTCATCAGCCACCTCAATTAGCTCTTTTTTTACATATACAGTTTTGCCGAAAAAGCTACGTATTGATGGTTCATCGTCGATATCCTCAAAATGGATTAGTAGAGTAGTGTTGCTTTTGTATCTATACTCAGTAATGAAAAACGGCACAAATATACCATCGATATCCACCACTACATAATCGCATGGGTCGAAATCAAAATCGTCCGATAGCGTGATATTTATATCACCTTTCACACCGTGTGTTTTACCAAAAGTGCCAACAGGCGATAGTTCATTTAGTTTTATCATCTACTTTTTTGTTGCTTTTGTTTTAGAAGTCGCCACTTTAGGGAAATGATACTCCATTTTCCCCTTTTTTAGTGCTCGGATAATTAGTATAATGCCAAATACCACAAACGGCACCGAGAGCCATTGTCCCATATTAAAGGTCATTTCAGTCTCAAAACCCACTTGTGGATTTTTCACCGTCTCGATTATCTGACGAGCCAAGAATATGGCTGTAAAACCTACGCCAGTGAGTAGTCCGTTATATTTTCCTCCGTCGCGTTTCCAATACAAGAACATTAGCAGTCCGAAAATCAACAGATAGGCTAGAGCCTCGTAAAGTTGAGTTGGGTGACAAGGTAGCAGGTTGCCTGCTGCATCAAAAAATTTTTCTTCGCCACGCACAAATACAAAGCCCCAAGGCAAATCAGTTGGGCGACCGTAAATCTCAGAGTTCATCAAGTTGCTGATTCTTATCATAGTAGCAGCAATTGCCGATCCAATCATCACACGGTCTGTAAGCCAAAAGATACTCTGTTTGGTAAGGTATTTTGATATCAACCAGCAGCCGATAAATAGGGCAGCAGTGGCACCGTGACTGGCTAGTCCGCCTTTCCACACCATCAATATCTCGCCGATGTGATGCGAGTAGTAGTCCCAATCGTAGAAAAATACGTGTCCGAGGCGTGCGCCTAAAACCGTAGCTATTACCAGATAGATAAATACCTTATCCACCCACCCCTCTGGCGCATTTTCGTGCCTAAAGGTGCGACCGATTATCTCGATTGCCAAAAATAGTCCCGCAGCAAAAATCAAACCATACCAGCGTAGTTCGATACCGCCCAACGAAAAAATCGTAGGGTCAACGTTCCAAGTAATGTAGTTCAGCATCTTCTTAGACTTCTGTTTTAATTGTTTTGGGGGAGTTTTTCTCTCCCTTTAATTTATTTATCGTGGGGGAGAACTTTTTGCTAGCCTCCCTAATTTATTTGTCATCGAGGAGCTTTTCTCTCCCTTTATTTTGTCTATTTTCGAGGGTTTTCGGGCACCTCCCCCTTCTCTTTACGCTTTGCGAACTAATGCAATTGGAGTCTGTTGAGCCGATTGTCCAAGCGGATTATCTTTGAAAAGGGCTTTAAGGAATTTGTCGTCAAGAGTTTTGCTTGATTTACCTAAAATATCCACGTTCAAGTCGTTAGCATCAAGCACGATAAATTCGTGACCCAATTTCTCTTTCATATCGCGAGCCACTTTGTGAGGATTTTTAGGTGCCATTTTTGCATATTTATTGTATGGAGGCAAGGTATAATCGCAAGGTCCATCAATTGCATATGCGCGTGGACCGCAAACTTTGTAGAATACACCTCTGATGCCGAATGGTTTTGTTGCCGCAGCACATACGCAACCTAACAAAATACGTGGTAAACCAACATCTTCAAGAGCGAGTTGCATTGTGTATGGACTACCTAACCCAATTCCGTAAGGTGATTTGTATACAAATTTCACTAAAAAATTTGCTAACCACGATGGGTGTATATCATCAATGTGGAACGAACGTCCTTGAGTAATAGCAACTATTTTTTCGCTACAAAAGATAATGTCTCCCTCTTGAATATACTCTTTTGTGTATTTATCAACCACCTCTGCAAGGTTGTCTTCGCGCATAACTACGTGAGTTTTAACAGGAATACGAAGGTAATCTACCCCGTCAATTGTGATGGCAAGTTGTTTGCCCTCATTAGCTTTTATGTCCATAATTGTAAGTTTAATTGTATATTTAATATTATCGTGCAAAGTTACACATAATTATTTAAATTATCAAAGAGTTAGGGTGAAATAATAGTCATAAAAAACTTTTTTTTAATTATTGCTGTTTTGATGACAAATTTTGTATACCTTTGCACCGTTTTTTATGATAATATTTAAGCGTGATAATATAGTTATTATAAAGATTATATTGGTAGCTTAAAAGTAGGTAATTGAATGGCTAAATATTTGTAATACAGTAAAATAATATAAAGTATGATAGGGGAAGTTTTGGCTTTACTTACCGCCTTGATGTGGTCGGCGAGCGTGATATTTTTTTCGTATGCAGGACGAAATATTTCGGCAGTTAATCTAAATTTGATACGCTTGGTGTTAGCCTCAATTTTTTTGGGTGTTACATTGAGTGTTATGGCATATAGTCCATTTCCTAAAGGTGCAAATTTAGAGGCTTGGTTATGGCTTGGCGGTTCTGGGCTGTTGGGACTTGCGCTGGGCGACTATTTTATGTTTATGTCGTATCAAATTATTCCGCCTCGTATCACTCAATTGATAATGACTCTAGGTCCTCCCTTTGCCGCTCTGTTTGGGTATCTCATTTTGGGAGAAACACTTACATTGTATTGTGCACTTGGTATGGTATTTACGCTTTCGGGCATCTCGCTCTCAATTTTGAGCAAAAATAGTGGTGATAATCAAGGTAGTAGCGAAGAGTTAAATGATGGGCAGAAGAAAAAAGCGTTCAAGGTGAAACAAGATTTGCCAATCAAGGGGCTGTTATGTGCTCTGGTTGCAGCGTTTTGTCAAGGGGTTGGATTGGTACTCTCCAAACAAGGAATGGTAGCGTATGAGGCAAACCTACTTACTGATGCTAGTTTCACCCCTCCAAATCAGTTTTATATATCGCTAGCTAGTACCCAAGCAAGAAACATCTGTGCGATGGTCTGCTTTATTTTGTTGGTTACTTTTAATGGTGGCTGGAAGAGCCTATTTGCCTCATTTTCCGAACGTAAACATTTAGGTTTTTTGTCGCTCGGAGCCGTAGTTGGTCCGTTTGTGGGGGTGTCGTTTAGTCTTATGGCACTGCAATTTACCTCAGCAGCTGTTACCTCTACAATCCTAGCTCTAATACCAGTGATTTTAATTTTGCCCGACCGTTTTATATTTCATAAAAAGGTTACATTTGCCGAGGTTGTCGGTGCCTGTATCTCGGTGTTCGGGGTCTCGATGTTTTTCTGGTAATCGCTGCTAAATCTTTCCGAAAACTAAATCTCTCTGAAAACTAAATCTCTCTGAAAACCTCTAAAATACCCTAGTTTAAAGCATTTTATACGTACGGATTATTTGCCTTTTCGTCGCCAATGGTTGTAGTCGGACCGTGTCCGCAATATACTCTGGTAGAGTCGGGTAGGGAGATTAGTTTTGTCTGGATAGAACGGATAATCTCTGTCATTGAGCCCCCCTCTAGGTCGGTGCGACCGATAGAACCATAAAATAGCGTATCGCCTACTATAATAAAATTATCCTCCTTGCAGTAAAAACAAATCCCCCCTGCCGTATGTCCTGGGGTGTGGAGTACCTCAAGTTTTCCATCTCCAACTGCTATGGTGTCGCCCTCTTTTAAAAACCCGCCAAATGGTTCAACTATCACCTCAATTGGCAATCCGAATTGACGGATATGTTCTGGTAATTTTGCCATAAGCGGATTATCTGCTTCGTGCGCCATTGGTTTTACACCATATTTATTTGCCGCCCAGTGGTTACCGAAAGTATGGTCGAGATGTGCGTGCGTGTTTAGTAAATGCTTTACAGTGAGCTTGTTCTCTTCTATAAAATTGGCAATAGCTATTTCCTCTTTTTCAAATAGTGCGCCACAATCTATAATTGCAGCCTCGCCACTTTTTTCGTCGTAAACTATATATGTACACTCTTGGAATGGGTTGTTTATAATTGCTATGATTTTCATAATTTTATTGTTTTGATTTTTTTATTTTGGGAGTTAATCTCTTCGTTAAATAGTTTTTTCTTAGATAGCAGTTCTCTTATTTGTTTAGAATTTTATTTATATAAGTATTCGCTTGGGGCTACTATTTTTCCTTTTTTGTTGCGGAGAGTGAGGTGTAAGTGCGGACCAGTAGAGTATCCAGTGTTGCCTGTTTTGGCAAAATACTCTCCAGATTTCACTCGGTCTCCAGCTTTCACCTCCACGTGCGAGAGGTGT
Source organism: bacterium (assembly GCA_044433285.1). Lineage (GTDB taxonomy): Bacteria > Bacteroidota > Bacteroidia > Bacteroidales > Paludibacteraceae > Aphodosoma. Next base: position 17,341 of record JAWXTU010000029.1, read on the forward strand.
GCATAGCCAGTAGAAAAACCGTTGTCGTGTTTGATTATCACTTGCAACCCGCCAACAGGATTTCTAAATACCCGTTTTACTCTACCTGATGCCGGTGAGTATAGTTTAGTGCCGTGCGGTGTTGCATAATCTTCGCCATTATGGAAACTTTTTACTCCATTTATTGGTTGTTTGCGCCAGCCGTATTTCGATGTTAGTCTATATTTGCGTTTTGTCGGATTTTGAAGTTCCTCAGTTGTTGCCAGCGGGTTTGCTGCTGTTGTGTTGCGATCACTGCTACTAATATACCCCAAGATGCAGCAGATAGCTAACATAGATATTATTACTAACTGTTTGACTGAAAAAGTTACTATAGATTTAATAGGTTTCATCGTATTATATAGGGTATTGGTTAAGGTGTCGTGTGGTTAAGGTCTTAAATGTGTCGTGTTTTATAGCGGGAGGTATACCCCTTTTTTTGTTTCAAAAAACTCCTCTTCAAAAAATTCGCTTATATTATATAAGGTGGAGATATTTTTAAATTCGCGTATCTCGTTCTCCAATTCGCCTCCTTTTAGGCATATTAAACCGTTTGGCAGTGCATTTTTTTGTTTTTTTGATATATTTTTTCGCACTAATCGCACCAAATCGCCAAGCGGCATTACGGCTCTGGATACTACAAAATCATATTTATCTTTTACGTTTTCCATTCGGTTGTGCTCGGTCGAGATGTTTTTTAGTCCAATTGCATCTGCCACCCCCTGCGCCACCTTTAATTTTTTGCCTACAGAATCTACCAAATGAAAATGGCAGTTCGGAAACATAATTGCCAACGGCACGCCTGGAAATCCACCGCCAGTACCCACATCTACGATGTTAGTTCCGTCTGCAAATCGCAATATTTTTGCCACTGCAAGCGAATGCAGTACGTGCTTTTCGTAGAGATTTTCTATATCTTTGCGCGAAATTACATTGATTTTTGAGTTCCAATCTATATATAAATCGTATAAAGAGGAAAATTGTTCTACCTGTTTAGGGGTTAATTGAGTGAAATACTTTTCTATGATATCCATTTTGCACTATTTTTTACTGCAAAGATACTCTTTTTATTTCAATTATCCGGTAACTTTCTTGTAATATTTGTAAATATCCGCTACAATCAGAATTATATTAACGTTTATTTGCAAAATACATATAAATTAACTAACCAAACAACCTAATATAACATATTGCTATTCAGTTTTTTACTATTTTAACAAAAAAATGGAGCTCTATTTTTTTTGCGCACATAGGGGGGAGGTGTGCACATAAAGGCATTTTTATGGTAGAAAATATGGTAGTTTGAAAAAAAAGTAGTTACTTTGCAGTCTCGAAAAACAATTAATTTTATTAACAACTAAAAACTTACAATTATGTCTGAAGTAGCAAACAAAGTAAAAGAGATTATCGCTGAAAAACTAGGTGTTGAACTAGCTACAGTAACTGAAGGCGCAAGCTTTACAAATGATCTTGGTGCAGATTCATTGGATACAGTTGAGTTGATTATGGAATTCGAACGCGAATTTGATATCGAAATCTCAGAGGAATATGCAGAAAAAATCACTACAGTAGGTGAAGCAATTGCTCACATCGAATCTGTAAAAGCTTAATCTTTTTTTTGATTAACAAGTTTACTATCTTATGGAATTAAAACGAGTTGTAGTAACTGGACTCGGAGCCATAACGCCTATAGGCAACACTGTTCCAGAATTTTGGAACAGTGTTGTAAATGGTGTAAGCGGTGCCGCTCCTATTACTCATTTTGATGCGTCAAAATTTAAAACAAGATTTGCTTGCGAAGTAAAAAACTTCAATGCAGCAGATTATATGGACTTGAAAGAGTCGAAAAAAATGGACTTGTATTGTCAGTATGCTGTTGCATCTGCAAGACAAGCAGTTGAAGATTCTAAACTTGATATCGAAACCGAAGACTTAGATAAAATAGGTGTTATTTACGGTGTTGGTATCGGTGGTATTAGAACTTTTGAAGAGGAGGTTGCCTATTATGAAAAAGTAAAAGAGAATGGACCAAAATTTAGTCCTTTCTTTATCCCTAAAATGATTTCGGATATCTCAGTTGGTCACATCTCTATTATGTTTGGTTTTAGAGGTCCTAACTTTGCAACAACATCAGCTTGTGCATCATCTACCAATGCGTTAATTGATGCATTTAACTATATCCGTTTGGGTAAAGCTAATGCAATTGTAGCAGGTGGAGCTGAGGCAGCTGTGAGTATTGTCGGTGTAGGTGGTTTCTCATCTATGCGTGCAATTTCTGCTCGCAACGACGACCCCCAAACCGCATCTCGTCCGTTCTCTAAAAGTCGCGACGGCTTTGTAATCGGTGAGGGTGGTGTTGCAATTATCCTAGAGGAGTACGAACATGCAGTGGCTCGTGGTGCTCATATCTATGCTGAGATGGTTGGTGGCGGACTTAGTGCCGATGCTCACCATATTACAGCTCCTCACCCAGAGGGTATTGGTGCATCTCGTGTGATGCTTAATGCACTAGAAGATGCAGGTATGCAACCAAGTGATATTGATTATGTTAATGTTCACGGTACATCAACTCCACTCGGAGATATTGCTGAATTAAAGGCAATTACAACTGTATTTGGCGACCACGCATATGATATGAATATCTCTTCTACAAAATCAATGACTGGACACTTGCTCGGTGCTGCTGGTGCTATAGAGGCACTCGCTTCTATCTTAGCAATCCAAAATGATATCGTTCCTCCTACGATTAACTTCCAAGAGGGCGATGAAGATGAAAATATCGATTATAAGCTAAATCTTACATTTGGTAAAGCGCAAAAACGTACTGTTCGTGCTGCTCTTTCTAATACATTTGGCTTTGGTGGACACAATGCAAGTGTTATCTTCAAGAAAATTTAATTTAGTGAGGAATTTAGATATACAATAGATATCCTCAGTAATAAATTATATAGCATTTGGTTTAGTCTTTAACCGACTGAATCAAATGCTTTTGTCTTATTTGGAGCTAAAGGGTTAATAATTCCCAACAAATAATTAATAATTAATAATTATCAATTATCAAACTGCTGTTCTTTTATAACAAAAAACAAATATCAAATAATTATAAATATGTTAGTAAAATCAATTTCAGGTATACGCGGCACAATTGGTGGCGTTGTAGGTGAGGGTCTCTCACCAATAGATTTAGTTAAATTCACTACTGGATATGCTCAGTGGTTAAAAACATACCATAAAAAAGATAATTGCACTGTAGTAGTTGGTAGAGATGCGCGCATTTCAGGACCGATGGTATCAGATATAGTAATTGGTACTCTGCGTGGTTGCGGTTGCAATGTTGTAAATATTGGACTTGCTTCAACTCCTACAACAGAGATGGCAGTTACGATGGAGGGTGCAGACGGTGGGATAATCCTCACTGCTAGCCATAATCCAAAACAGTGGAACGCTCTCAAATTGCTCAACGAGCGAGGCGAGTTTCTTAATGCCGCTGAGGGAGAAGCGATGCTTGCAATGTCAGAATATACAGATACTCAATATGTTGATGTAGACTCAATCGGTGGCTATTGCGAAAAATTCGACTATACCGAAAAACATATCGCAGAGGTGCTCAAGATGAAGCTAGTTGATGTAGAGGCGATTAAAGCAGCCAATTTCAGAGTAGCGGTAGATGCTGTAAATTCAGTTGGAGGTGTAGCTATACCAATGCTTTTGCGTGAGTTAGGAGTAGAGCAAATAGAAGAACTAAACTGTGAACCTACAGGCAATTTTGCGCATAATCCAGAACCCCTACCTGAAAATCTTACAGAGATTGCAAACCATATCCAAGAGTCAAAAGCAGATGTAGGTTTTGTGGTAGACCCCGATGTAGACCGTTTGGCTATAATTTGCGAGAATGGCGAGATGTTTGGCGAGGAGTATACATTAGTCTCTGTGGCGGATTATGTACTTGCACACACACCAGGCAACACAGTATCAAATATGAGTAGCACACGTGCCTTGGCTGATGTAACAGCTGTTCATGGCGGACAGTATAGTGCGTCGGCAGTGGGCGAGGTGAATGTGGTAGAGAAGATGAAAGCAGTTGGAGCTGTAATTGGTGGCGAGGGCAACGGTGGTATTATCTATCCAGAGTTGCACTACGGTCGCGATGCCCTTGTTGGCGTGGCATTGTTTCTTACTCACTTGGCTCGTAAAAACAAAAAAGTGAGTGAGTTGCGTGCTGAATATCCTAACTATTTTATCTCCAAAAACAAAATTCAACTAACCCCTGCAATCGATGTAGATGGTGTGTTGGCTGTAATAAAAGGGTGCTATAAACAGTTCAAAGTGAATGATATCGACGGAGTGAAGATTGATTTTCCACAAGGTTGGGTGCATCTGCGCAAGTCAAACACAGAACCAATTATCCGTATCTATTCAGAGGCACCTACAATGGAGCAGGCAGATAAATTTGCACTAGCTATTATTGATGAGATCAAGCGTATAGCAAAAATAGATTAGTTGCATAATATATTCTATTTTCCTCGTTATATTAATAAGTTATTAGTAATAAAGGTAAAAAAGTTTGAATATGAAAAGAATTGCAATTTTTCCAGGTAGCTTTGACCCATTTACAATCGGTCATCAAGCGATAGTAGACAGAGCGTTACAAATATTCGATGGGTTGGTTATAGCGTTTGGTATTAACCGTTCGAAAAAACCATATCTTCCTCTCGATGAGCGAGTGGCATTTGTAAAAGCACTCTATGCAGAAGATGAGCGAGTAGTAGTTTTGTCGTACGACACAATGACTTGTGATTTGGCGGCACAATATGATGCTAAATTTATTATTCGTGGTGTGCGTTCGGTAAGTGATTACGAGTACGAACGTATGATAGCAGATGCAAATATGCGAATAGCAGGGTTAGAGACGGTTTTTTTGATTGCCGACCCATTTACAGCCCATATTTCATCTAGTCTTGTGCGTGAAATGGCATCATTTGGCAAAGATCCATCTAAATTTCTTCCGAAATTAGATGCAGAAAAAATAAATGGTAACCTCTCAGAGTCGGAACTCACCCGCATCTGTTCGCGTTTAGAGCAGTTGTGGTAAGGCTATTAGATTACGATTAGAGAAATATTTTTTTTGCGATATTGCAACAAAATGAATCTCAGATGCATCTTATATATAAAGGGTAAAATATCAACCTTAATATAGATAAGACCTATGAAAAAATTAATTATTCAAACACTATTGCTGGTTGCGGTTTTGTTTTGTAGCGAGAGTTTATTAGCGCAAACGGCTGAACAAGAGAATGTAGAGAAGATAAAAGTAACTAAGATTGTAGAAGTGCCAAACCAAAAATTTCGCTCTTATTTAAATGTTGTGCCATACGGAGTTTGTATTGGATGGAATTGGTATGCTGGAGTGGAATATTCGTATGGCTATCAGTTTAGTAAATATTCATATTTAGGCGTTGGCGCAGGTGTAACAACTACTATGCCTACTATCTCTATACCGCTATTTTTAAATTATCGTGTATATCTAAATCAGAGGGAGTTACGTCCATATTTTGATATGCAATTGGGGTATAATATCTCTCTATTAGCAGCCACTGAAGGTTATAGAGAAAATAAAATTAGCGGTGAGATGTTTGATTTGACTTTCGGTTTAGAGTATAAGAGATGGAACTTTGCATTGCAGCTGTTTAGGCTGTCCAAAATTAAAATTGATGATATTTCGGAAGATAAGATATTGCAAGAGTATGGTGTTCCTTTTGAAACGATCGGACTCTATACTCCAACGCTCAAATTTGGGTATTCGTTTTAGGTAGTTTTTTGAATAATCAACCATTTTCAGTTGATTATTTAATAGCAACCGTTTTTTTGTTGATATTAAACTACTTTGTTACTGTCGTAAAATCAATCTCTTTCTTATCGATATACTTGTTGAATCTCCATTTTGGGATACCCAACATCATACCTGCTTGGATTTGATATTTTTTATCG
>JAWXTU010000030.1:0-23275 GCA_044433285.1 bacterium
TTAAACTTACCTTTAATTTTATCTACAACAACTACGCTAGTTGTTCCAGATTTATTTATTTTTTTCCTTACAAACATGCTGCAAAGATATAAAATTAAAGCGAGGCACCCAAATCTGGTGTCGTAAAATTCATTTCTGTCTTAATTTCAAGCAGTTACAAATCTACTATTTTTAAAGTGTCGAAGTCAGGAGGACTTTTAAAACTCCCAGAATATAAAATTAAATAATTAGCAAATTTGTTGCAAAGGTAGTAGTTTTTAGGCAATATTCCAAAGTTTTAGTCAAATATTTTTTTGTCTGGTTTTGTTGTTTATTTGCTCATTTTTTTGTAATTTTGCATTTCAATTTTAGAAACATATTAAACACGAAATAATTATGAAAAATTTTGTTGAAGAACTTAGATGGCGTGGGATGATTAAAGATATGATGCCTGGTACTGAAGAGCAACTGGCTAAAGAGGTTACGTCGGCATATGTGGGTATAGACCCAACGGCTGATTCGTTGCATATTGGACACCTTTGTGGGGTGATGATGCTTCGCCATTTTCAGCATTGTGGACATAAACCTATTGCGCTTATTGGTGGTGCAACTGGTATGATTGGCGACCCATCTGGTAAATCTGCCGAACGTAATTTGCTTGATGAGGAGACTTTGCGCCATAACCAAAATTGTATTAAAGCGCAGTTAGAAAAATTCTTGGACTTCTACTCAGATGCTCCAAATGCAGCCGAACTAGTGAATAATTATGACTGGATGAAGGAGTTCTCTTTCTTGGATTTTGCTCGTAATGTAGGTAAGCTTATCACTGTCAATTATATGATGGCGAAGGATTCTGTGAAAAAACGCCTAAATGGTGAGTGTAATTCTGGTATGAGTTTCACTGAATTTACATATCAATTGTTGCAAGGTTATGATTATGTGCATCTTAACAGAGAGAATAATTGTAAATTGCAGATGGGTGGTGCAGATCAATGGGGCAATATCACTACTGGTACTGAACTTATTCGTCGTATGGGCGGTGGTGATGCTTATGCACTTACTTGTCCGCTGATTACCAAGGCAGATGGAGGTAAATTTGGTAAAACAGAGAGTGGTAATATCTGGTTAGATCGTAGATATACTTCTCCTTACAAATTTTATCAATTCTGGCTTAATGTGGCTGATAATGATGCTATCAAATATATTAAGATTTTTACAAATATCTCAGAAGAGGAGTGCACTGCACTAGAGGCAGAACACAATGCCGCACCTCACTTGCGCTTATTGCAAAAGCGTTTGGCACAGGATGTTACCATTATGGTTCACTCGCAAGAGGATTATGACAAAGCTGTTGAGGCTTCTGGTATTCTCTTTGGTAATAGCACGGCTGATGCTCTTTATCGTTTGGATGAAGAGACTCTATTATCTGTGTTTGAGGGTGTGCCTCAATTTGAGGTAGAGCGTAGTGCAATTGAGGCTGGTGTGCAGCCACTTACTTTGTTGGCTGAGATGACACAGGTGTTTACCTCAAAGGGTGAGGCTCGCAAATCAATTCAGGCTAATGGGGTGAGTATCAATAAGGTAAAACTTACTGCGCCTGACCAATTAATCGGAACAGAACAACTACTTAATGACAAATATATTTTAGTGCAAAAGGGTAAGAAAAACTATTATATAATTATAGTAAAATAGAGTACCGTTGCTAATTTGATTACCTCTGGCTGTATCTGGCAGAATCGGACATACTCAGATATACTCAATCGGGGCTGGCAGATTAAAAATAAGGTAATGAGTCCAAAAATAATTGGGAAGATAAAATCTTGAATAATCTAGATTTTATCTTCCCAAATTTTGTATGCAGCATCGGCTTGTGCGTATAGCATTGCAAGTCCAGATTTAATTTTGCACCCTCTCTTTTCGCCGAATTGCAAAAATTGTGTGAGCTCTGGATTATAGACTAAATCATATAATAGATGCTGCCTAGTTAAAGCGTCGTATGGGATAGTGGGGTATTCTGTTATATTTGGGGTCATACCAACTGGTGTGGTATTGATTATCAGCTTGTGGGACTCTATCATTTCAGCTGTTAATTGGTTGTAATTTATTATGTTATCGCAGTCGGAACTATCGGAGCAGTCGGAACTATCGGAGCAGTCGGAACTATCGGAGCAGTTAGCACAGTCAGTAGAGTCGGTGTTGTAGTCCTTAACCGCTCGTGATACTTTTACATATTTAATGTCTAGTTTGTTCAATACATACGCCACAGCCATTGAAGCCCCGCCAGTGCCGAGTATTATAGCCCTGTTGTGGTGTGGCTCTAGCAGAGGAGTGAGGGTGTTCTCAAACCCAATAACATCTGTATTATAGCCGATTAATCGAGGTTTGCACTCCTGAACACGGTTCTCGGGGCTGTTCTCGGCACAGCTTTTTCTCTCTGAGAGATAAATTACTTTTATCGTGTTTACCGCTCCTACCTCTTCCGCCTCCTTACTCAATGAATCGAGATATTTTATAATCTCTTTTTTATATGGTATAGTTACATTGAATCCGCTCCATTTTTCACTTTTCAAAAGAGCTTCAAAATCGTTGATATTCTCCAAATCAACAAGATGATATTCTGCATTAATTCTCTCCGCCTTAAATTTTCCATTGAAATAATCAGCTGAAAAAGAGTGGTGTACAGGGTGCCCTATCAAGCAGAATTTTTTATTTCCCATGTTATAAGGTTTGTTTTTGGTTCGAGGAGTTTTTATATTCTGTCTTAAAATCCAAATTAAGTTAGTTGTTCCCTCTGGTTTTTACAAACTTTTTTATAGCGTAGATAACAATGCACAATACTATCACAATTAATATTGCTGCACCTATTTGGTGAGAATATTGATTGATTAGTTCCATATTATCCCCTACAATATAGCCAATCACAGCCAAAACAGCATTCCATATACCAGCACCAATAGCGGTGTATAAAATAAATGGCAATAGAGGCATTCGAGCTAGCCCTGCAGGCACAGATATTAGTTGTCTGATACCAGGTATCAAACGCCCCACAAAGGTAGATACTGCACCGTGATCATTAAAATATGCCTCCGCTTTTTGTATCTTCTCGCTACTTAGCAAACACATTCTACCTAACTTACTATCAGCGAATTTATAGATAATAACACGTCCGAGTGTCATAGATAATACGTAGTTGATCAATGCTCCAAGTATTGCACCAATTGTAGCAAAAAGTACTACAAGATATATATTTAATTTAGAGTCTGGTTGAACAGATATAGCCGCTGCAGGTGGCACTACAATTTCTGACGGGAATGGTATAAATGAACTCTCAATTGTCATCAAAGCTGTGATAGTGGTGTAGTTCATATTATGGTCATACCAATTTATCACCTTCTCCATAATAGAGGTTTTTTCGGTAGGAGTATTCTCCACAACCAAGTTCTCCACAACCAAGTTTTCAACTTTTAATGAATCTACACTTTGTGCTCCACAAATCGCAATTGAAAATATTGCAGCGATGGTAATTAAATAAAATTTCTTGTTCATATAATAAAATAGTTTTTTTGTTAGTTTTGTGATTTTTTCAATAAGCCATCATTTATAAAAATGGTTCGGCATCTGGAAAAATTAATAAAAATATCTCTTTTGCGTTGTGTGTATAATTTGTAGCTAAATTATAGAATTTCTGCATCTTATCATACTCTTCTAAGGCATAGTATGTTATAGCCATAAATATAAATAACTTTTCGCCTAGTGCTGGATTTAATTTATAGGCTTTTTTATAATATCTAATTGCCTTTTTAAAATCTTTTTGAGTGAAATAATAATTCGCTGCATCAAGGTTGTACAGTTCGTTGTCTGGCATCTCTTTTATGCATTTGAGCAGGTGTTTTATTCCACTCTTTCTCATATTTATATCCTTAATACCTAGTTCTATCTGATATGTGGCTAGCCTGTGTTCAGCCTCAATAGTGGGGTATAGTTCTAGATGGATTTGCATAAGTTTTTCGGCTGAAACATAATCATTTTGAAATACATAGTGGTCTGCTAATTCGTTCCAAACAGCAAAATTCCAATTTCTATCACCATATTTAGGATCGTTCCACGTATCAATGTAATACTCAGCAATTCTCGATAAATAACACTCAATTTGCTTATATTCGCCGAATTTGCGATGTAAATTTGCTCGAAATGTAATATACTCTTGATTATAAAAAATATAATCCTCAATTACTACGCAAATTTCAATGGCTTCTTCATCTCGTCCGAAATGGTTGAAACACTTAGCCTGCAAAAAATATGCCTCACCGTCCCAATCCTGGTCTATCCCAATTTTGAGATTAATTGTATCTAATGCCTCTTGAAATCTGTTGGAGTTGTAGTATGCAACTGCCACTTCATATAAAAAGTGATATTTAGTGCTATCTCTGTCTACTACAAACTTATAATACTCAATAGCATCATCATATTTCTCAATTAGCATCGACGCTTTTGCCTTCTCTAAATAGATTGAATGATCTTCTGGGAAAAATAGAAGAGCGTGAGAAATAAAATATAGTGCGTATTTGGGTTTATTGTAGTTGTTGTATAGAGTAATTATTTTAAGGAATGAGGAATATAGCGAATCTAAATCGCACAGTAAGAGAAACTGTTCAAAGCACTCTTTAGCCTTTTTCGGATTATTGATAGATACATATGCTTCAGCTATTATAAAATAGTACATATGATCTATATTGTCTAGCCCGATTTTATTTAGCAGTTTAATTGTTTGTCTGTATTTACCTCTGTAATTGTTACTTATACTCTTTTGGGCAGGTATCTCTAATGAGTCTGGATGTAACCAACTACCATATTTAAGAGCCACATCAGAGAGATGAAATTGATTTTGATTAATTAGCGTATTTGCTATCATAATCATCTCATCTTCACTGAAATATACTCTCTCTCCTGCCTTATACACGCTTTGGAATTTATTCACCAATTCTAATGAATTTAGTCTATCGTTGGCATAATCATCAGGATTTTCGTCCGAAAACTCATCTGGAAATTCTCGCATATTCTTTAGGCAAATAGGGTGTTAATTATCTAAAATTTAGATATATAAGAACTACAAATTAGAACGGCGCAATACCATTGCAGAGCGCGCAGGTATATAAAGTTGCAACCACTCTTTGTTTTTAAGGTGAGATGGTTGTGTGATATGTTCAACAGTATCATCTGCCAATCCAAATCCACCAAACTCTTTAGCATCTGTATTGAGTTCTACTCTATATTTACCTCGTTTGATTAATATACCATAGTCTGTGAATGATTTTTCTGGGTTGAAGTTGAATACAAACACTAAATCTTTGCGTTTGTATGCTACCACTTGGTCTCCCTCATTATCCCACACTTTTTCAATGCTTATTTCGTTAAACTTCTTCTCGCCTCTGATGAGATTAATCATCTTCTCATCAAATTTGCCTAAGTTCTTGTAGTTCAAGTTGTCATCATCTGCAAGCGACCATTGTCTGCGAGCGTATTTGTGCGACCAGCCGTTACCCTGACGTGGGAAATCTATCCATTCTGGGTGGCCAAATTCGTTACCCATAAAATTAAGGTAACCTCCATTGATTGTTGAGGCTGTTATCAGACGTATCATTTTATGAAGTGCGATACCTCTGTTTACCATAAATGTCTCATCTCCATGTTGCATATGCCAATACATATCAGCATCTATGAGTCTGAATATTATGGTTTTATCGCCCACTAAAGCTTGGTCGTGCGATTCGGCATATGAAATAGTTTTCTCTCCTAAACGGCGGTTAGTCATCTCATAAAATATGTGTCCTGCACGCCAATCTTCATCTTTTACCTCTTTGATATATTTAATCCAAAAATCTGGTATACCCATCGCCATACGATAGTTAAATCCAATACCGCCATCTTCAAAAGAAGTGGCTAGTTCTGGCAATCCAGACATCTCTTCTGCAATTGTAATCGCCTCTGGATTAACTTGATGTATTAATTTATTAGCTAATGTAAGATAGCACAGAGCATCGCCATCTTGATTCATATTATAGTAATTGGAGTACTCTTTAAAGTCTTGACCTAGACCATGATTGCGATACAACATTGAAGTAACGCCATCAAATCTATATCCATCAAATTTGTATTCTTCTAACCAGAATTTGCAGTTTGATAGTAAGAAGTGGAGTACCTCATTTTTGTTGTAGTTAAAGCATAATGAGTCCCAAGCAGGGTGCTCACGTCTCTCTCCACCGTGAAAATATTGATATGGCGTTCCGTCAAAACGACCTAAACCTTCCACCTCATTTTTAACAGCGTGCGAGTGAACGATATCCATAATTACAGAAATTCCATTTTTATGAGCCTCATCTATTAGGCGTTTTAGATCTTCTGGAGTACCAAATCGAGATGATGCCGCAAAGAAACTAGATACGTGATATCCAAATGAGCCATAATAAGGGTGTTCTTGAATAGCCATTATTTGAATGCAGTTATAGCCATCTTTTACGATGCGCGGCAATACATTTGTACGAAATTCGTCGTAACTGCCCACTTTCTCCTCTTCTGTGCCCATACCGATATGGCACTCGTAAATCATTAACGGATTGGTAGTTGGGTGGAATTTGCGTATTTTAAATTTATACATCTCGTCTGCTTGTGGGTCCCACACTTGCGCAGAGAATATTTTTGTTACAGGGTCTTGTATCACACGTCGTGCCCAAGCCGGTATACGTTCGCCCTCGCCTCCGTTCCAACATACTACTAGTTTGTATAGATCGAGGTGTTTAATAAACTTTTTGCTTATTTTTAGCTCCCAGATACCATTCTCTTGTGGCTGCAAACGATATTTCTCGTTCTTTTCCCAGTTGTTAAACTCTCCAATAATGTAGATAGCTGTAGCATTTGGAGCCCATTCACGAAACACCCAACTGCGCTTAACATTATGCATACCAAAATATAAATATCCTGATGCAAAGCTTGACAAATTATCGTGTGCATCTCCTAATAACTCTTTTTCTTTAGTGAGTGCATAGTTGTGTCTTCCGAGTAGTGCGGTTTCGTATGGTTCTAGAAACGGGTCTTCTGCAACAATTTTAAGTTTATCTACTTTCATTGTATATTAAGTTTTCGTTTATAATTCTCAATTTTTTGTGATGTGTTCAGTTGTAGATTTGTATAATTCATAAAATCATACAACATCACTCCCAATTCATATGTCTGTGTAATAGCCCTCTTTTCATTTGAATTTAGGTAGTATATATACTCTTGACTTGCGCCTAAGAGGGTTATTTTTATGCGTTTATCGCTGTTATCGGCTATAAATTTAAATACCGATCTATCCAACTCTTGATCAAAAATAATTGTCTCATTAAATGTATCTAAATCTACAAATGAGTAGATGCTTGCGTCGTCAGCCACAGATGAAAGTACCGTTAATGAGTCGATAGTTACAGAAAATTGGTTGTGGTTTGCCTTTTTCCCCACGTAATATGAAGTTAGCATTAATTTTCCGTGTTCATCGGTCGTAGGTTTTAAATAACAACGTGCAGTGTTATTTTCTGTGCGCAATATATTATGTTCAAAAGTTCCAATATCTTGATATTTTTCATTTTTTGTATGCTTAAATGGCTTTACTAGTTGTGGAATAGCCTCATTACAGACTGCAACCATACTATCTATATACTCCAGTGAGCGCACAGATTGTTTATACTCAATTTGCCATTTTAATGTATCAGCACATCGCCTTGATGCAACATCTCTAGGGAACAATATATGTATTGTATCTATCAGATTTAGAGCCTGTTGCTCGTCTGAGATTGCTATGTTGTTAATCCTTTCTATGTACTCTGTCGCACCGTTTTCCTCTTTTTTTGAACAAGAGAGTAGCAGTACAAAAGTACATAAAAACAGTAAAGTTATATGTTTCATTTGCATATTATTAATTTACATTGCAAAGATACAAAAAAAAAGTGATATTTAAAAATATCATAAAATAAAAAAGACGAAAGAATTTTCTTTCGTCTTTTGACTAATATTATCGCTCATTTAGCGAGCTAAAAGAGCGATATAGTAGGTGAAATAATTTTATTAATATTCCAATTTGTGAATAACTAGTCCTGAACGTAGTTTAGGTTCAAACCAAGTAGTTTTTGGAGGCATAATGTTGCCTGTATCAGCAATATCAATAATTTGTTGCATTGTTACAGGATATAGAGCCAAAGCCAAAGCCATTTCGCCAGAATCAACACGTTGTTGAAGTTCGCCTAGACCACGAATACCGCCTACGAAATCAACACGTTTGTCAGAACGTAGATCTTTAAGACCTAGTATTTCATCTAAAATCAAGTTAGAAGAGATTGTTACATCAAGTACACCGATAGGATCGTTGTCGTTGTATGTTCCCTCTTTAGCTGTCAATGAATACCATTTGCCATCTACATAAAGGCTGAAGTTGTGCAATTTGTTAGGTGTGTAGATTTCAGCTCCCATCTCTGCTACATCAAAGTTTTTAGCAACTGCAGCTAGTAGCTCCTCAACGCTCAATCCGTTAAGATCTTTTACTACACGGTTGTAGTCGATGATATTAAGTTGATTATCAGGGAAACATACAGCCAAGAAGTAGTTATACTCTTCATCACCGTTGTGATTAGGGTTGTTTTTTCTCTTTTCGTCGCCAACAAGTGCTGCAGCAGCAGAGCGGTGGTGTCCATCTGCAATATAAAGTGATGGAATTTCAGCAAAAAGTTCAGTGATACGGTTGATAGTAGCCTCATCATCAATCACCCAGAAGTGGTGACCAAAACCATCTGGAGCAACAAAATCATATTCTGGTTTGTTTGCAATAGTGCGAGCCACGATTTGGTCAATCTCATCAACGTGAGGATATGCGAAGAATACAGGCTCGATGTTTGCATTGTTTATTCGCACGTGTTTCATACGATCTTCTTCTTTATCGCGACGAGTAAGTTCATGCTTTTTGATGTTACCTTCCATATAATCATTAACATACGCACCAACGCAAAGACCGTATTGAGTTTTTCCGTTCATAGTTTGTGCATATACATAATAATTCTCTTTAGAATCTTCTACCAACCAACCATTTTGTTGGAATGCATTAAAATTTTCTACAGCTTTTTGGTATACTTCCTCTCCGTGTTCGTCAGTACCGATTGGAAAATCAATTTCTGGTTTGATAATGTGGTAAAGCGATTTTTCGTTACCCTCAGCCTCTTCACGAGCCTCTAATGAGTTTAATACATCGTATGGGCGTGATGCAACTTGTTCTACTAATTCTTTTGGAGGACGTACTCCTTTAAACGGTTTAATAACTGCCATAATGTTTTTTTTGTGTTTTGATATTAAAAATTTTATATTAAATTTAATTAGTTTCCAATTTCAGATAAGAATTTTATTCTTACGAGGCGCACCTCTTCTTCTGTATAATCATCTTCTCCGAGTGCTCTTAAAGCCTCTTGTACATCGTCTGTATCAGCGTCGTTTTTGAAGTAATCAAATATCTCATCCATCAACTCAGGATCCATAATTTCATCTAAGAAATAGTCGATATTTATCTTTGTACCCGAGTATACAATAGATTCTACCTCATCTAGCAATTCGCTAAAATCAATACCTTTTGATTCAGCTAAATCATCAAGAGCCACTTTTCTATCTATAGATTGTATCAGTGATACCTTCATTTTACTCTTGTTAGCTACAGTTTTAATACGCAAATCTTCCGGACGTTCTATTTCGTTCTCTTCCACGTGTAAACGGATAAGATCAACAAATTCTGCGCCATATTTATTTGCTTTACCCACACCCACACCAGGGATATTTTGCAACTCTTCAATATTAATTGGATATGTTGTTGCCATAGCCTCCAAAGATGGGTCTTGGAAGATGATAAACGGCGGTAAATCAAGGTTTTTGGCTATTTTTTTTCTTAAATCTTTTAATAAAGAAAATAGGGCAGGGTCTACTGCAGATGAGCCAATTGCATGTTGTGGTGCTGAATCATAATCGTATGAAAAGTCATTGTCTTGACTGATTTTAAACGATGTAGGATTTTTTAAGTATTCACGACCTGCCTCTGTAATTTTTAATATGCCGTAATTTTCAATCTCTTTGTCAATATATCTATTAATCATAGCTTGACGAATTACAGCTGGTAATAATGATTTTTCCTCTTCTGATACTGAATTAAATAAGTCCAACTTAGTGAGTTGATATGATTTCACATCTTCACTCTCTCTTCCCGAAAGCACATCAATAATCTCCTCACTTTTAAATTTCTCTTTTATCGCAATAATTGTCTCTAATACTGCGCACAATAAATCCTTTCCTTCCACTAATTTTTTTGGGTTTAAACAATTGCTACAGTTTCCACAGTTTTCTTGTGGATAACTTTCGCCAAAATAATGTAATAACTGTCTTCTATGGCACATCGACGACTCTGCATAGGCAGCTGTCTCAGCCAATAGTTGTTTGCCAATTTCTTGTTCGGCAATTGGCTTGCCGTGCATAAATTTCTCTAACTTAGTTAAATCTTTTTTACTATAAAATGCGATACATCTTCCTTCTCCACCATCTCGCCCTGCACGTCCAGTCTCTTGATAATATCCCTCCAACGATTTTGGTATATCATAATGTAATACATATCTCACATCTGGTTTATCTATCCCCATACCAAAAGCAATAGTAGCAACTATAACATCAGCGTCCTCCATCAAAAACTTGTCTTGATTTTCAGAGCGCATCGCACTATCCATTCCTGCGTGATATGCTAGTGCTTTTATTCCGTTGAGTTGCAACGACTCAGTTAGGTCTTCTACTTTTTTTCTGCTTAAGCAATAGATGATACCCGATTTGCCAGGTTGAGACTTAATATACTTTACTATATCCTTTTCGATATGGTCTGTTTTCGGTCTAATTTCATAATACAAATTTTCTCGGTTGAATGATGATTTAAATACCAGAGCATTAGTCATACCAAGAGTTTTTTGTATGTCGTGCTGCACTTTTGGAGTAGCAGTAGCCGTAAGAGCAATAACTGGGGCATTACCAATCTCATTTATAATAGGACGAATTCTACGATATTCTGGTCGGAAATCATGCCCCCATTCTGATATACAGTGAGCTTCGTCAATCGCGTAAAATGAGATATTAATCTTTTGTAAAAATTCAACATTCTCCTCTTTTGTAAGCGACTCAGGAGCCACATACAATATTTTGGTCTTACCAATTTTTACATCCTCTTTTACGCCATCAATTGCAGCGCGTGTGAGCGACGAATTTAAGAAATGTGCCACCGACTCATCGTCCGCAAAGCGTCGCATCGCATCAACTTGATTTTTCATCAACGCAATTAATGGTGATATCACTATTGCAGTACCACCCATTATTAGTGCTGGTAATTGATAACACAGAGATTTTCCGCCGCCAGTAGGCATCAGAACAAACGTATCTTTCCCTGCTAAGATGTTTTCAATTATAGCTTCTTGATTGCCTTTGAACTTATCAAATCCGAAATGATTTTTCAATGCTTCAGCTAATACAGAAGATTTTGTCATAATTTTTGTGCTATTGTAATTAATATTTTTACCTCTTTGTTTTAGATTTAAGTGTTTGTGTTTGTGTTAGTTAAGGTTAAGTATTAGGTGGTATTTAATGATAAAATATCTCACTAATTTCCACACAACAAATTTATAACTAATTAATCAATAAAACCAAATAATTTATGGTATTTTACGTATTTTTTTTTATAAATAATATCTTTTCTTTTTATGTTGCTGATTATCAGCTGTATATGCTGTTGGTTTGATGAATAAAAAATTTTAATAAAAGTTTTTTCTATCCTTTATTTGCTTATTATATTATATTGTGTTATCTTTGCAGGTGAAATGAAGTCGAGATTTTTCATCATATATATAGTATTATTTTGTAGTATATCACTCTCCGCACAAGAGTTTCTTGGTATGCCAGATGCTCCTAAGGTAAAAAAAGAGCGCGATTCGCATATTAGCAGTTGGAAGATAGACGATTGCTATGGTGTGGCAGACTCAGTGCCAGTAGATACACTCACTCTTAATTATCAAGACAATCAGCCTGTTAGTAACTACAGCTATGCCAATTCTTGGAATGGCAATCTAGGTTCTCCTCTCCAATCGAAACTCTTTTTTAGCAGAAAAGAGCACTCGTTTGATATGTTCTCCTCGGCGTACAATCCATATACTATTATGCCCAAAGATGTTGTATATTATGATACAAATACCCCTTTTTCTCAACTTGTATATCGTACAGCTCAGCCTTCTTATTATGAGGAGGATTATCTGAAAGTTTTGCTTACAATGAATGCAAATAAAAATATCAACGTAGGTGCTTTATGTAACTATATATATGGTCGTGGACAGTATGATTCGCAATCTAGTAATATGCTCAATGGTGGTTTTTGGACTGCTTATAAAAGTAAGCGATATGATTTTAATGCCTCTATTTTCTTTAATCAATATAAAAATCTTGAAAATGGCGGTATAACCGATAATAACTATATTCTTGATTTAGAGTCGTTGATAGGCGCGTCATCTATCTCTCCGTACAATATACCAGTCAATTTTGAAAATGCCCAATCGGAGTATCACAACTACAACTATTTTTATAATCATAAATACAAATTGGGGCGCGATGTTACACGTATTATCGAAAATGATTCTGTTGTTACCGAGTTTCAACCAATGATATCGCTTATCCATACACTTGCTTTTGAAGATGTGGGTCGCGAATATTACGAATCTAGTTCGATGCCTGATGGATATTATGCAAATAACTATTTTTCAGATGATTATACGTTAGATTCTACCGCTTATTGGTCTTTGAAAAATACATTTGCCGTTACACTCGAGGAGGATTTTAATAAATTACTGAAATTTGGTCTCTCAGCTTTTGTCGAGTACGATTTGCAACACTATGCCACTGCCTTTGATACCATAGATTTAGATAATAAATATCAACATAATCTTAGCGTGGGTGGAGTATTATCTAAAAATCAAGGTGAGAATTTCAGATATAGTTTCAATGGCAAAATATACCTTGTGGGTGCAAGAATAGGAGAATTTAATGTTAATGGTAATCTTATGGCACTGTTTAATATACCAGGTGTTCCATTACGCGTTGAAGCTGGAGGTGGTATTGTCAATACATCTACATATTATCAATATACCAACTATCAAAGTAACCACTTTATGTGGGAAAATTCAGACTTCTCAAAGATACAATTAGTTGATATTAACGGTAGAATTTCTTTGCCAAAGCAAAATCTATCTCTGGGAATTAAGGTGGAAAATATTACCAATTATGTATATCTAAATAAAGAGGCGACACCAGAGCAATATGATGGAAATATTCAAGTAATGTCTATTGATTTGGAGGCTAATCTTAAAGCGTGGCGCTTTCATTTGGATACAAAAGCAGAATATCAAATATGTAGTAATCAAGAGGTTTTGCCATTGCCAACATTAGCGTTGTATTCAAATGTTTATTATAAAGATAAATTTTTTAACGAATTAACTGTGCAAATTGGCACAACACTTAAATATCATACAGCCTATTATGCCAACGCTTATATGCCTGCTCTAGGGCAGTTTTATCTTCAAGACGAGGTATTAATCGGTAACTATCCAGAAATGAGCGCATATGCCAATTTTCATCTAAAAACAGTGCGCTTTTATGTGCAATATTATCACTGGAATAAAGGTATATTCGGTGGAACAAACTATCTCTCAATGCCTTACTATCCAATTAATCCAGCCACATTGCAATTTGGACTCTCTTGGACTTTCTGGAAGTAAGTTAGGTTTCTGGAACTAATTTCTTGCAAAATTACCACAAGCTTGCCACCTCTTTCTCTTTGCCACATAGTGGTACATACGGACAATACTTGCATCCCTTGCATTTATCGTTCTTTGGATTTTCGGCAAAACTTACGTTCACATCAAAGATTTCGTCTATCATTCTTTTTAATAACCACTCAAAAGGAGCTGCAATATCATCGTAGCTATCAATCTTCACTTCTGTACAATTTTTCTTATCTCTTGAAAAACCTTCTAAATCGGTTATTCCTAGTTTTTTAAGTTCTTCTTTTAGCTCCTCATCGGTTCTGAATTTGTCACCATTATAAAACAGATTAGGCACATTAAGCTTAAATTTTTCTGGTTGATTTTTTTCCTGTTTAATGAGATCGGATAATTTATATACATTATAAATATTCGGTTGCAATTTCTCACTACTATTAGATTTCTCCTCTAGTTTAGATTGCTTGTAAATGTAACAGTATAACAACACCTGAAAAATCTCTTGACAAGTGTGCTCTGGCGAATAAAATAGCTCTACAATATTAAAAACGCTTTTACTTTGAGTCAGTGTTGTAGTTTTATAATCGATAATGTGGGTATACCCATTTTCTTTATCGATGCGGTCGATGATAGCCTTAAAATTGACCGCATCTAGTAATTTTACCTCTATCTCTTCTTCAGATGCTATTTTGCCTGTTATATTACGAGTTTTGTCAAATTCAATCGTTTGTTTGATAAAATTTCTAATTATATTAGCTGTTAGTTTATTAAATCCAGTTAATGGCGGAGCCGACGGAGCTGCAACTTGATTTTTACCTGCATCAACTTGATTATTATATCCCTTAGTTATCTTTGCAAATTCCCTTTCAATATATCCATCAATCTCTTTATCTGTTAAGGATAATTTTTCCACTGTAAGATTATTATCATACATATCATTGTATATCTGCTCCATACATCCGTGATAAATCAACCCAAATACATTCGATTGCATAGACTCATTCACCTCATTTTTTTGTCGTACGCCAGCAATAGAGTTGTAATAAAATCGGAGAGGGCAAGTGATATAGTTTTTTAGAGAACTTGCAGAAAAACGTTTTCCACCTTCTTTTTTGTACTCTTCAAGAATACCTTGTATATCTCCATTTTTTTCAATAGTAATTTGTTTTTTCTCATCACTACTCGCAGAGATGGTTTGATTGGTTGTCTTGTGGTTAATTTTTATTTTATCAGCTCCTACACAATGTTTCATCAGATGCTCAATTTGATAAAAATAGCATGAAATTTCATTTTTCCCTCCCTCTTTGCGTGAGTCATAAATCAACGATAATTTCTTAGTGCGATATAACATACGATAAAAATTATATGCATATATAGCGTCATCGTGTTCGTATGTTGGTAATTTATATGCTACACGTAAGTTGTATGGTATCAGTGAGTTGTTGCTACTATTGCCAGGTATTTTTTCATCATTAAAACCTACGATAATTATATTATCATAATCAATCAAACGCGCTTCTAGTTTACCCATTATCTGCAACCCTTCGAGCGGTTTACCCTCAAATTGCACTTTGAGCGAAGATAACATTTTTGTTATCAATTGATTAAATGTTTTTTTGTCTATCTCAATAGCAGTTTGATTCAGATAATTTTTTAGTTGATTTAGGAACTTTTTGTATTGTATGGTAAACTCAATGTCGAATGTATGATACTGTGTATTGTTGTTTTTATCTTGATTATACAGCGACTCTTCAATTCTCTTTAATATCACTATCAGATATTCTATCAAATCAGTTACATTATCTTGATAAGAGAATAGATGTTTAAAAAATTCGTTATTAGCTATTATATCATCACTTTGCAACTCTTTTATAGATACTCTAATTAAATTATTAGAGTTGATTTTTGATGCTATATTTCCGCTCTCTTTAGGATAAAAATTTTGGATAAAAGGGTGTACAAGAATATTGATTAGTGGTTTGTGATAAAAGCAGTCAACCCCACCAGATTTAGCAATATCACTTTGTAGCGATATTATATTGTTCATCAAAGTTGCAATATGCGATTGATTAAGTTGATAACCCATTGTTACATTGATTTTCTCAATGTTTTCAGGTAAATTATCAACCATATGCGGCAGAAGTTGCTCGTCTGCCAATATTATTGCAGTGGAACTATTTAATTTATTGATAGGATTATTATCCTTCTTTTTTTTGTATACCTCATAACTGTCAGATATTAACTGACTTGCAACTTTAGTTTGGTTAGAGTGCGATGCTGTACTATATAAATTAATTTCAGGAAATTGCTCCTTTTTTGGTTGATGATATTCGTATTTAGATGTAAACTTATTTAGGTTTTCAGCGTAGTTTAATGCAATAGATGATTTAAATTCTGACTTATCAAACTGCATAGGGTAGTCGAAATAATAATCACCAATATTATTTTTATTGAAGAGTGATAAAATCTCATTTTCAGATGCAGTGAGAACGTTAAACCCAATGAACACCACACGTTTATATTTTACTATTTCATCAAAATTATAATCAAGATTATCATTAAACCTAGAACTCAAATTTTCTATAGCAGCTCGATATATCTTTCCCTCATACCCTAACTTTTTATCATCTAATTCATTATTGAAATCAGCATAAACACCACCGAGTATATCCCACAGAGAGATAAATTTCTTCTCAAACTCAAGCGCATTATCCACCCCTTTTGGTATTAGATGCCCCAAAAACTTTTGTATAGCTTCAATTTGCTCATCATCAAAATAATCAGAGGGAGCAGTTATATCTTTTAAAGATGATATATTACTAAATATCGCTTCTGCATTGCACAGATACTTATCCACTTCATTAAAATCAGACAACATCGACTCGCCAAGCGAAATAAAATTATCAAAAGATAAAAGTTTGTCGGCGGGGTAATTTTTTTCTTTAGCTACACTCTCGTAAGATTTATATAGCAACAACAGAAGTTCAACGTCAGAACACTTTTGTATATCAGTAAATGAGGCAGCAAAATTATTTATATCTACCACATTAGGTGAAAATATAGTCTGTTTTGAGCGCGAACACATCGAACACAAAGCATCGGTAAAGAATAATCCGGCACGCCTATTGGGGAATACAAATATTATATCGTTGAGCGATAGGTTATTATCTTTGTTAACAACAATTTTATTATAGTATATTTCAGCTATATTTTCTAGAAATGTATTCATCTGTTAAAAGGAATTATTTGTCCGATACAAGCGTTTGGTAGTGGAATATTTAACAAATAACAGAGAGTAGGGCATATATCCTCATACATCATCTGCTGACTCTGTGGCTCTATCTCATTTCCAATAATTGCTATAGGCAAAATCGGCTGTATAAGTGTGCTAGTGTTGATTGTTTTATCCTTCTCCTCTTCGTACCAACCAGGCAAAAGTGTAAAAGATACATCGCCCGAGCGGTTCTTGTAGTGTGAATTGCGCAATCGAGATGGATAATCGTTCGGTAAACTAGCAGCTGTCTGAATTTGATACGCAGATATTGCACTGTGCACCCCAGAAAATTCCAGCATAAATTGAGCTACATAATCCTCTATTTCGCTCAATTTTATTTGGTTATCCTCAATGAGTTGTTTGTTTAGATTGATATTTTTGTTGTAATATCCTGTTACCCAACGCCCTTGACCATATATTGCCATCAGATATGAGTTAAGCAGTGCCATAGCTCTCGACGAATTAAAAGTGCCTTGATTAAGTAGTTTGTTTATTGCCTCATCTTCAATGACATTGTTGTAATTTGGGGCGGTTACCACAATTACAGCATTTTCAATACCCACCGATACATCAATAATATCTAAAATAGCTTTGATATTTCGGTCTAATCTAATAAATAGATCCTCATTTTCTGCACAAAACGGAGTGCTATTGTATTTGGTGTTTGCGTTAAACTCAATGCACAAAAGATCTGGAGCGTTATCCGTACCCAATTTTTCGTCTTGTATTGCTCTGATACTTAACTCTTTTATTATGTCATTGACAAATGGCGATTCTTTTAAGTATTGTATTTTGGCAGCAATAGTGTTGCCACGTACTTTGTCGAATATCGGAGAGGTAGAAATAAGTTTATCAATTGATAAATCTTCCCAAAATGAGCTACTTACCGGGTCAAATTCATATTTGTTAATATCAAACAATGGGTACCACGACTGTTTTGCAAAGTTTACAATTGAGCTATCGTTATTTATCTTGTTAGCCCATTTTGGCAAACCATTGTTATAGTATGTCGTAGTGGCTAGTTTTCCTGTTTTATCATCTAACCATATGGCACCATCGGCTAAATGTCCACCAAGCATAATGGCAGATTCTGGAGATAATGCAATTGAGTAGACTTTGCTTTTGGGCGAGTGAGTTTTTATTTGATCGGCAATAGTAGTAGCCTGCATAAGTCGAGCAGATACATTAGCATTGCTATTTATTCCGCTATATCTAGCATCCGCAATACACGATATAATATCGTCATCTAGCAACGAATAAAATTTATTAGAAACAATGCCATGATACCTCGGAGTCGAACCACTCATTAGCGATGCGTAGTCGGCTGTGTAGTCCGACGGCATATATGTGCACTGTGCCATTGAGGTGTATTGACCCTCAGATACGATACGCTTAAAACCACCTTTATCCATCGACGGAATAAACGATTCTAGTTGGTAATTTTGCAGTCCGTTTATGGTGATAACTACTGCTAATCTAGGTTTTGACTTAGTTGTATATCTGTTTTCGGCAGCATTGGTTAGTAGAGTAGAGAATGCAAATATTATTGCACATAGCAATGCCTTTGTATATATGAAATTACGCACGATAATTTAATTATTTTTTTGAATTGTAAAATCTAAAAACGCCTCTTTTGTAGGTTAAAGTAGCAAGAAATAGAGTTGTAGATACCAATAGCCACCAACCCAATAGATGCACAGAGGCAGACTGTATACCCACCATAATTACAAAAAGATAGAGTATAGATACCGCAAATGATATTAATGTTGCATAGCATTTTGTTTTTTTCCATCCTTTTATGCATAAAAGTATACCTACGAAGATATTTAGAGGGTTGAGCCACAGTATATTAAAGTTGTTGTTTACTAACGGGTGCGACGATACAAACCATAAGAAAGATATCAGCAGACCCAAGAGCCCCGAAACTATTAATATTGTAGGGGTTACAATTGGCATATGGTGTCTACCTCTTAGTAAATAGTATGCAATTAATATAAGTGTAAGAATTATTGGGAGGAGTAATCGACCGTAAAACCCTAAAGATGAGGCAAGTTTGCTTTTTTCTGGTTTTGACTCTGAATCCACAAGTATACTTCTGCTTTTTACTATTGGTACTACTATCGAGTCGTTATTAATGCTACATAGTTCCAATGCCTCCATCGTGTGTATAGGGAATGAGACCGCTGTTTTTGTGCCTATTTTCTTGTCGGTCGGACTGCCCAACACTATATCTATACCAATTGAGAGCCACGATCCATATCCTGCAAATTCATAAATAATATCTCTAAATGTGGTGTTATTATACTGATAGTCATATCTTATGCCCGAACCATAATTCTCAGTAACCATATTATACGGACGAGTAGCGCAGTTGTCAAATACAAATTTATAACTGTAGAATCTATTTTCTATGTCGTAGTTATCCCACAATTTAATCCATAGAGCATCAGCTTGTTGAGATGTTAAATTCAACTCTTGCGCATGCACAGCAGAACCCCTTGCAATATATTCTCGTATAAAATTTTTATACGAATACACACCCATTTGATAACTGTTAGTACCTAGCATAAACCGCCAGATAAAGTTAGGTTCGTTAAAATCAAAAATTCCCCAATGAAAAACCAGATCAATTTTATTAACCTTATCCTCTACACGTATGGCAGTATGTCCAAATTTCGTGTACACCTCATCGCCTGGTTGACAAGTGATGAATGAAAATTTAGCCTCTTCGGAGATAGGTTTTTGTGCATTTAGGTGTATAAAACTACACACCATAACAGTTAATAAAATTAATATCTTTTTCATTGTTATAGATGGATTATTTTCTTAATTTTAAAGTTTGACCAGCTTTTGTTGGTGTTCCATACTCTATATCATTAATTTTGTACAGAGCTTTTAGTTTGATACCATATTGTTGAGCGATAGAGTGCATACTCTCACCAACTTTTACTTTATGTTTTTTATTCTTTTTATCAGCTTGTCCCTTTTTCGCCTTTAGATACACATAATCACCACGATATAGTTGTGTCTCTTTTGGTAAATCGTTGTAATATAATAGTTTTTTCACGCTCACGCCAGATTCTTTAGAGATATTTTCAAAAGTATCATCTGCAAGAAGTTCGTAGCATTTCACATTATTATTTTTCACCATCACATAGCCAAATAGATTTTCGCTATTTTGTGGTTTCTCTTCCTCTTTTGTCTCCTCTTTTTTATGTCCGAATAGTCCACCTTGTTTTTTAGCTGAATCTTGACTATCAAATTTATATAGCTCATATAACTCAATGATAGCAATCAATTTGTCTGGATATTTAGGGTCGGTTGCATAACCAGCCTGTTTTAGCCCTTTAGCCCATGATTTATAATCAGTGACTTTATAATCAAAAAGAAAAGCATAGCGTTGTTTCTGCAAAAATTCAGAGTGATCTTTGTATGACTCTTTTGCGTGAGAATAGCATCTAAAACACTCACCTTTAGCATCATCATCTGCTTTCATCGAGCGACCATACCACGACGAACCGCACTTTATACCAAAGTGATTGTTGCACTCCCTAGCCAATTTGCTTTCGCCTGCAGCACTCTCCAATAGCCCCTGAGCAAGAGTAATACTCGCTGGTATTTTATATTTTTGTTGATTTTCTATTGCCGAACTAGAGTACTTTGCTATATATTCCTCAAACTTTTGGTTGCGAGTTTGAGCTGTTAAGTAACTGATAAATAGAGTTGATAAAGCTATTAAAATGATTTTTTTCATATTTGGTTTTCTTAAAAAATTTTATGAGCAAATTTACTATTTTTTTTTCATATATTACTAATAAATTACACTATTTTTTTTGATATTTTTTTATTTTAAATTTCCACGTCATTATCCCACTGTTAATTACTTGTAAAATCAGAAAAAAGTATTATCTTTGCACCTCAATCAGAGACCAATATAGAGAATGTTATTTTCCCCCTTGTATAGTCTCACAATTCCTATTTTTTGTGTATTTCGACGAATTAGATTTAAACGATGACATATTAGATGCTCTAGAAATTATGAATTTCTACGAGTGCACCCCAGTGCAAGAGCGCGCCATTCCATTAGTCCTACAAAACAGAGACCTACTAGCATCAGCGCAAACAGGCACAGGAAAAACAGCTGCTTATCTTTTGCCGCTCTTAGAACACCTTAGTAGAGGACGAGGGCTCGAGAATAAGGTTAATGTATTGATTTTAGTACCCACTCGCGAACTGGCACAGCAAGTAGATCAACTTTTAGAAGGTTTTGCATATTATTTAAATGTCAGTTGGATAGCAATATATGGCGGAAATGATGGGGTAGCGTTCGGACAACAACAGCGCGCATTAACCAAAGGAGGTGATATTGCCATCGCCACACCAGGTCGACTCCTGTCGCTTTTGCGCATTTGCAAAGTCGATCTCAGTCAAGTAGATTGTCTAGTATTAGATGAGGCAGATAGAATGCTCGATATTGGATTTTACGATGACATTATGGAGATTATCAGTTATTTGCCAAAAGAGCGACAAACACTGATGTTCTCTGCTACATTCCCTACAGACGTAGAAAAATTGGCACGTCAGGTATTGCGTAACCCAGCCGAAGTAAAAATTGCGGTATCTAAACCAGCAGAGGGCATTGCGCAGAGTATATATCTTTTGCAAGATGTACAAAAAATACCACTTTTAATAGAATTATTCAAGAAACAAAAACGAGGAAAGGGCATTGTATTTTTATCGTCGAAAGATAAAGTGCGAGAGTTGTATTATAATTTACGTAAACTGGGCATTAAAGTGGCACAGATGCACTCCGATTTGGATAATACAGAGCGCAGTAGAGTATTGTTAGATTTCAAGAATAGTAAAATCGAGTTGCTTGTAGCCACAGATGTAGTATCTCGAGGCATAGATATTGATGATATTGAGATTGTAGTAAATTACGATGTACCATTTCAGGCAGAAGATTATGTGCATAGAGTAGGGCGCACAGCTCGTGCAGGAGCAAGAGGAGAGGCAATCACATTAGTTACTCCAAAAGACAAATTTCGCTTCGACAAGATAGAGAAATTCCTAGAAAAAACCATAAAACGCGAAGAATTGCCTGCCGAAATAGCAAAATTAGCACCAAAAGTAGAGGATAAAATCGCAGTTCAGTCCACTGGCAAGCGTCCTGGTAAGAAATTTTACAAAAAAAGACCACCACAAAACAAAAAGAAAAAACCTGAATAACAAACAGATAACAAAAGAGCGGAAAAATTCTCTACATATTATCAAAAATAGTTGTAGAAAAATTTGGTAGGGAATTAAAAAAGCCGTATCTTTGCAGTCGTTAAAACAACACGATTTGCGGCATTGGCGTAATTGGTAGCCGCGCTAGACTTAGGATCTAGTGGAGAAGTCCGTGGGGGTTCGAGTCCCTTATGCCGCACAAATCGCAATAAGCATCTGATTTTCAGATGCTTATTTTCGTTATATAGGGCGACTCGTCCTAGTGGTTCGAGTCCCAAGCACACTTTCAATTTGCGGTCCTATTTTGTATGTCCATTATTTTTATTACCTTTGTAGCGTTAAATTAATACTTCAATATTATGATTGATTTTCTGCTTAATATATTTGGTTTTGCGCTTAATGCAATATTCATTATAATGCTTTTGATATTTGCGTATAGATTCTTTGTGATTTTAATACTTGGCAAAGATGACCCTTTTGATACCAACAAAAATAAGAACTAACCTATTTATCCCCATTAAATAACCCCAGTAGCAGATCTGCAAAATTCTTCAATCTCATCTGCTCAAGCCAAAGAGCTTGTGTATACGATTTTCCCCACTCTTCACTCTCCATCACAGATGGGTCAATATGTAGGTTCGCCCTAATCAAAGCCTCCCCTTTCATATAAAACTCCTCATAGGAGCTATCCTCTACGGAATTATAATTGTTACCTTTGTATCACCCAGCGATAAGTTCTGGACATCGTTCTATCCGCCAAATGGGTGGAACTGCCGCTGCCGTGCTGTACAGGTGAGACGTGGTAAATACAAAAGCACCAACACCTCTGACGAGGCTATTGACCTGGGCAACGAGTCGACAGCTAAACCCAAACAAAAGATGTTCCGCACCAACACAGGTAAGCAGCAGCGCATATATCCAAAGAAACACCCATATT
>JAWXTU010000031.1:0-21207 GCA_044433285.1 bacterium
TTGTTTCATTTGGTGAAAATCAATTCCTTACAAGCAAAGACGAATTAATAGATTTATTAAATACTAAAAAGGAATTTGTCAATAAAGTATTGCAGGTAGAGTCAGATAAAAAGAAGGTAATAGCTAGATTGGATAAAATTTATAGATTATGCACTAATTCTCAAAAAGATATTAACATTGCTTTTCTTAAGGCATTAGAAACCACCTTATTTTCTGAGTTTCAATCAAATATTTGTTCCGATAGTAATGTGGGTGTCTCTAGGGTAATTTTATCAATAAACTCGGAAGAAGATATTGTTATAAATATAATAGATGACAAAATTTCAACAGTTGCTATTAAGAATGAAGTTGTAAAACCATATGAAGATATTACATTTATAGAAACTCCGCTCTATTTACAACTATCCCATTTGATAGAAACATCTAGAACACTTTTGGATAATGATAACATAAATAACAGATTTAATCCTCGTGTACCTTTGCACGTAAAAGATTTGATAAATAAGTTAGGCTTATCCCGATATGAAAAAGAGGATAATAGCCAGTTTGTTAATTTTATTAAAGATATTATTGATGGCTTTTTTGATTTTGATAAAACCAAGAATCAATATCTATACGTTAAAAATAACTCTAAACCAATATTAATTCAAAATGTAGCTTCTGGGATAAAAATTTTCGGAATCATTCAATTGTTGCTTCAAGTAAACGAAATCAACGAGCGAAGATTTATAGTAATTGACGAACCGGAAAATCATCTACATCCAGCATGGCAGATAAAATTTGCCCATTTGATAGTTCTGTTAGTAAAGAGTGGTATTCCTGTATTATTAAGCAGCCATAGCCCATATTTTATTCAAGCAATAAAGGTTTACTCTCAAAAAGAGGATATTTCATCATTGGTTAATTACTATTTGGCAGATAATGACGAACAATCCCCCGGTATGACTAATATTGAGTGTGTAAATGATGAGCTTAATAAGGTTTTTGTAAAACTCGCTGAACCATTGAATGATTTAATGTCGTTTCCCAATGATTGAATATTTAGTAGATAGTTTAGTTAAGAATAGCTTTTTGTTTGATAAAACTATTTGTGATTTACATAAGCCCTGTCAAGATAATAAATGTATTTCAAAAAGCAAATTAAGAGTTGTTGACTTTGATGAAGTTAAAAGTTTTTATTGTAAGCAACACTCCCTTGATCCGAGTAAATCCGTTGATGCTCTTTTTCTTTCGTCTAACACTCTATTTTTTATTGAAATTAAAGGGTGGAAGAGGTATTTGCAATACAATGATTTCAAAGAGGAGGATGTTAATGTTCAAATAGAAAAATATAGATTCTCAGATAAATATTATGATAGTTATAATATTTTAGTGAAATATATGATTGATGCAAATGTATTGGAGTCAGATATTAAAAATTTTTGTGCTTTAGATAAATTTTTTGTAGTAGTAACTGATGTGAGTTGTAATGATAACCCAGTTCAACATATATCAAATGTGTTAAATTTTTTGGCAGAAACCTCTATTTCAGAGGCTTATTGTTATAATAAATTTAGTGAACATATAAAAAGTATTGATTTTAATGCAATTTCGGTATGCAATAAACCAATCAAGCAGGCTGTAATATATTGTAAAGATTTTGATGCAAAGTTAAGTGCTATGATAAAATAAGCCAATATGTAAATTAGAGTTCTGTTGTATTAGTAAGAGGAATTCTGCTATTATTGAAATTAACGCAATGGATTTTACATTAAAAATATATCGAGAATTACTCATGACTTTTATTGATAAAGGTTATGAGTTTTTTACCTTTGAGGGAGTATTTGATCACCACCCACCCTCAACGCTGGACGGACAATATAACAGAGAACTTCACGGAGTTTTGCCTACAAAACACCAAAAACCTCATCAAACGCTTCATCGTGCGATTTAGATAAAGTGTTTGTGTATATTAAATAATTTACGTATCTTTGCAGCTTAAATAAAATATTACGTTCTGGATGATAAGTTTATGAAATTATGAAAAAAGTATCAATTGAAATAGAACAGCTAGGAATTATCAAGTCGACTAAAATTGACTTTAATGATGTGATGATCTTTTCAGGTGATTCATCTACTGGCAAAAGTTATACAGCTTTTCTATTTTACTATCTTAATTCGGTATTATTTAGAGGAGAGGCTTTAAAGAATTTTTTTAAAGAAGTAAATGTAATATCAAGTACAGAACAATTAGAATTTGATTTCTCGCTTGAATCTTTTAATAGGTGGTTAGATACTTCATCTGTTAACTATTTGGGTTATTTAGTCGGGAATAAAGAGATTATTGCAAAAGTGCATTTTAATCTTGATTTAGATTTTTCTCACTTTAATATTCTAATAGAAGAGACAAAGGATGAGGACAACGGTAACAGTTTGTTTAGGGTATTATATGTGAACAATAAGAAGGTCATTTCTTATCAACCAATTGGTCCCTCGATTCCAATAGATCTAGTTTTGTCTGTAGCATTACAGCGTTATTTTGTGAATCTTTATTTCAATAGCGCAGAAGCAGTAACTTCACCTACATTACTCCTTTTGCCTCCATCACGTGGTGGGTTTATGGGCTTGAACTATAAGGGTAAGACGGAGTTTTTATCTAATGCAGGGATGTATAAGGAATTTACACAACAACTTGATGACTTAGATTCACCTAGATTTAAAGAATCTAAAATTCCTAGTTTTTATGAAGAATACACGGCAAAACTTCTTGATGGAGAAATTATTCAAGATAATGATAAACTTCACTTGCTAATGAGTGATGGTCATACAATTCCACTTACTGCTGCAGCTTCATCAATTAAAGAATTAAGCCCACTTTTTCTGGCGTTACAGAAAAGACCAGTAGACTCGCTGTTAATGCTTTTTGAAGAACCAGAAGCGCATTTGCACCCCCAATTGCAGATGCTTGTAGCTGAATTGTTAATCGTGATGATTAATAATGGTGCTAAGGTGCAAATAACAACACATAGTGATTTCTTTTTAGCTCGCTTTGCAGATGCAATTAGAATGTACGAAGTTAAAGAACTCTTAGCTGATAATGATGAGTTTTCTAAATTTTGTGATACCATATCATGGAATAAGGATGTTGTGCTTAATCCTAATGTAATAAATGCTTTGAGTTATAAGAAGGATAGAGAGAACGGTAATGTTATTGTGCGAAAACAGGATATGTTAAAATATGAATTGTTCTCTTCTTTTGATACTGTAGTAGATAGTAGAATTAATACTAGTACGGAAATACGAAATAAACTTGAGGATTTGTTGGAGGGTGGAGATTAGAACAATGATAGAAACGATTAAGAAGTTTGTTCTTTGTGAACAGGGGAAAATTATTACTATAAGAGAGACCGGTAAAGAGGCTAAGTTAAAAGAGGTGATTTTTGAATCTCAATATGAATTAGTTAGTTTAAATACAAAAATAGTTAAATGTCAGGGGTATAAAGAAAATATTTTAAATAAGGATTGTGATGGAATCTTTTTTGTAGAGCATGATGATATATGTACTGTGGTATTGATAGAGCTAAAATCAAGTATTACGAGAGTTAGAGATGCCTTAACACAGATACAAGGTTCATTTTGGAAGATATCTAAGTTGATTAACTCTATTGATATAAATAAAAAGGTGAAGTTTGAATCGTTATGTATAATGCCTGAGTTAACCATAGAAGATAAACTTTTAAGTGTTAGAGCAAATAGTTCTTCTAATCCTGAAAATCTGTTTAAGAAAACAATAACTATTGATTTTAATCATTCTCCACTAAAGAATTTACCTTTAAAAGAAAATTGTAGGTTTAATTATTTGCTTTGTAATTGTATTCAATATAAATCTGATGGAAATTACATAAATATAGATAAGTACATATAATCGGACTTACTGATGATGCTATTTTGCGGTCGAAAATTTCGACCGCAAATGCAAAAAGCAGAGTAAATCCAAAAGCCTTTACAGAGAAAGGTTTATATATGTTAGCTACGCTGATATCTTAGGAGATGATATGCAGATAACAGATACTGAAACAACGATAGAACTAAATTTTGCAGTCCTAAAATTTAAACATACAGTTAAGAGAAAAGAGAAATAATACACACTTTCTATAATGACTAAAAATTCAATGGATTTCACCCTGAAAATATATAAAGAATTACTCATGGCTTTTATCGATAAAGGTTATGATTTTTTTACCTTTGAGGGGTATTTGATCACCACCCACCCTCAACGCTGGACAGACAATATAACAGAGAACTTCACGGAGTTTTGCCTATAGAACACCAAAAACCTCATAAAGCGTATCCTCGTGCGATTTAGATAAAGTTTTTTGTATATTAAATAATTTTTGTACCTTTGTCGATTGAAAATGCGAATATTTCAAAAATAATATTGCAAAGGCATAGATAATTCACATAAGGAACACAAGGATAAATGAAAAAAATATTAACCATAATAGGGGCTCGTCCTCAGATTATTAAGGCTGCGGCTTTGTCACGTGCTATTCGTGTGGGCTTTGCCGATATGGTGCAAGAGAAAATTTTGCACACTGGGCAACACTATGATGAAAATATGTCGGCGGTATTTTTTGATGAACTTAACATTCCTCAGCCAGATTATAATTTAAATGTGGGCTCGGGTGCGCATGGTGCGCAAACGGCTAGGATGATTGAGGGGATTGAGAATGTTCTGACTGCTGAGAAATTCGATGGTATTGTTCTGTATGGCGATACGAATTCTACATTAGCAGGTGCTGTGGCGACTGCAAAATTACATATTCCGATTTTTCATATCGAGGCTGGTCTGCGTTCGTTTAATATGTCTATGCCAGAGGAGGTTAACCGCATCGCTTGCGATCATCTCTCTTCGATTCTTTTTGCCCCAACGCAGGTGGCAATCGATAACCTTGCTAATGAGGGGTTTATGAATTCGCAAGCGCATTTTAAAAATGGTAAGGCACGTTTGGTGGTCAATTCAGGTGATGTGATGTATGATAATAGTATGTTTTTTGCCTCAATTGCTGAGGCGCAAAGTAATATTTTATCTGAGATTGGTCTGCAGCCAAATGATTTTATTCTTGCCACTATCCATCGTGATAATAACACTGATATAGCTGAGAGATTGAATAATATTTTTCGTGCACTAGTGGATATTGCAGAGAATAATCATAAAACCATTGTACTCCCACTACATCCTCGTACAGCAAAATTGCTACAGTATAACCTTGATGATAGTTTATATGCTGGGGTAGTAGACTGTGAAATGATTAAAATAATAGAGCCTGTATCATTTTTAGATATGATTATGCTAGAGCGTTCAGCTTCGTTGGTAATGACAGATTCTGGTGGTGTGCAAAAGGAGGCTTTCTTTTTTGAAAAGCCAACTATTATCCTTCGTTCTGAAACTGAGTGGGTTGAGATTGTTAATAATAATGCAGGTATCCTCGTTGATGCCGATTACGATAGAATTGTGGCGGCATATGCCGAACTTTCTTCTCGTAAAGTTGAGTTTCCAC
The DNA here is from genome assembly GCA_044433285.1 of bacterium. Taxonomy (GTDB): domain Bacteria; phylum Bacteroidota; class Bacteroidia; order Bacteroidales; family Paludibacteraceae; genus Aphodosoma. Next base: position 5,541 of record JAWXTU010000031.1, read on the forward strand.
AACTCTTCGGTGATGCAAAAGCTGCCAAGTTTATAATGGAGAATATAATTTCTTATATTTCTTGAGGCTTTTGTAAATTACCTACTTGAATAAATATAGATTCTCTTCGAGTTTTTAAAGTGTAGAATATAATTTAAAGATGCAGGATTTACATTAAAAACCCTCTTCCCCTAATACAAAATCAAGGAAAGAGGGCGCATTTAAGGATGGATTATTTTATTTGTTCCTCCATTTTTCGCGAAATTCACTTATGTCGATTTGATAAAACTCGCACAAATATCTTACTGCTGCTGGGTTGAGTACCTTTGCAAAAGGTGATACTCCTAGCTCTATAAGCTGCGATTTGTGTTGCATTAGCCAACTCCATTTTTGACATGGCTCTAAAGAATGATAATTCTTTGTACATACTAAAAAAAATATGGTAGTCTTTCTACCGTTATTAATAAATGAGTAGGTGTATAAACCTACCTACCGAAATTTTTACTCAAAAAACCCCCTCAGATAGAGGTCTATCTTTTCTATCGGGAGAGTTGATTTTGACACTGCAAAGGTACGACATCTGGGAAGTGCCGTTGGAGGCTTTTAAACGTATACATCGCGTTATAATGCATTTTTGTATGTTAAATAATTTTTGTACCTTTGTGGTGTGAATTTTTGTGGTACTCAAATTTAAAAATTCTACTGATAAGTTGAATCTACGACTTTCTAAATGGATAATACTTATGTAGATAGTATAGGAGATACATATGATAGACAAATTAGAAATAAATAATTTTAGAGGAATAAGGAGTGCGTCGATTGAAAAATTGGCGAGAGTAAACATATTCTTTGGTAAAAATAATTGTGGTAAAACATCATTGTTGGAATCGTTGTTTTTATTGTCAGGTATGTCTAATCCAACATTATCTTTAAATATTAATCATAATAGAGAGTATTTGAGGCTAAATATCAGTGATTTGGATATCAACTTCTATAATTTAGATGCTTCTAACCCAATAGTCATAAGAGGCTATAAGAATGATGCGTTGGCAAGGGAGTTGGAAATTACCAAGTTCATATCACAAAATCAACGACTTGACGTGTCGAAATTAGCAAGTCAAATATCAAGTAATTCGGCAAATCTATTTTATGGATATAAATTGAAATTTATAGAAGGAAGTAATCCAGATGAGATAATGAGTTCGGATGTTGTAATTTCACCAGATTTAGAAGATGCTGATAAATATAAGTCTCAGATATCTGTAGATAAAAGATATAAAGAGAAGATCGTCGCAAAAATGATAGTCTCAACTTTGCCTTTTAGCCAAAGAGTATTTTATCTGAATGAGATTCTAAAAAATAAGCAGGAAGAGGTCTTGATAAGAGCACTATCTAAATTTGATAATAGAATTAAAAATATATCTTTAGTTGGTGATGATATAATGGTGGATATTGGTCTGGAAACTCTTTTGCCTGTTAATGTTATGGGTGACGGAGTTAGAAAACTTTTATCTTTGGTAGTATCTATTTATGAATGCAAAAACGGAATCTTACTAATAGATGAAATTGATAATGGGCTCCATTTTAGTGTAATGAGAGATGTGTTTAAAATTTTATTAGAAGTTGCCCAGGAGAATAATGTTCAGCTGTTTTTTACCACACACAATATAGATTTAATACAATCAATATCTTCATTATTGCTTGAGGATGATTATGTGAAATATCAAACAGAAGTATTGGCGCATAAACTTATTCATGATGATTCTGGAGTATTGCATGTATTGACATATGATTATGAGAAATTAAATTATTCATTAGATCAGGAGTTGGAGGTGCGATGAAAATAAATCTATTTATAGAGGCTAAAGGTAATAGAACACCAGAATATAATTTTGTAAATACGTTATTGCTGAAGTGTTTGACTAAAGAGGAGTATTCTAATGTTAAAATTATACCGGTTGGAGGTAAGGATAATTTAAAGAATTCAGTAAATAAGTTCAAAGAGAATACTTTAGAGAATGGTAGGAATATAATTATTTTTGATGCAGATAGAGCGGATAATAAAGGTGGGTTTTTAAATAGACAGAGCGAGTTATTACAACTAAAAGCTACACTTGATATTGATTTTGACCTGTTTTTATTCCCAAATAATAGAGATGATGGTGAGTTTGAAAACTTATTGCAATATATGATAGTAGAAGAGCATAAGCCGATAATGAAATGTTATGATAAATTTGAAGGCTGTATGCGATCTCATAAAGACCAAGATGGCAAGGAAAAATATATTTTACCTAAAATAAAATCGAGGTATTTTACATATATCTATTCTATGAAATTATCAAAGCAAAAAAGAGATGATATATCAAGTAATTGGCTTTTTGATAATTCGGAATATTGGAATTTAGAGGTAGAACAATTAAATCCATTAAAGGATTTTATCAATGAAACTTGTAGAAATAAAGAGTAGTTATTGTAGTAATAATATTAGGTGATATTATTCACACTTCATAAATTCATATTATTGAAATTAACGCAATGGATTTTACATTAAAAATATATCGAGAATTACTCATGACTTTTATTGATAAAGGTTATGAGTTTTTTACCTTTAAGGAGTTAAATCTACGGCAAAAAGATTGATAAAATAAGACTTGTCTATTCAAATAAAAAATCGTACCTTTGTAGTCCGATTTTTGTCATTTATAAATATAAAAAATAATAAATTAGTAACAATTAGTTTTATGGATACTTACAAGGTTGATTTCCAGGGTTATTGGAGAGATATTAACAAAAAGGGGATACCTAACTATAGTGGTATATATATTGTGTACAGATCGATATATAAAGAAGATAAAAAGGTTGTTGGATTAAAAGAAATCATTTATATAGGTCAGGCAAAAGATGTATGTGTGAGAATTGCAACTCATGATAAACAAGAAGAGTTTAAAAAGTATATTTCAGACCACGAAGAATTGTGTTATGCATGTGCAGAAGTTTCTGAGTCAGATTTAGATATAGTAGAAAAAGCCCTTATATTTATGCAACAACCTAAATTAAATCAAGATTATAAAGATAAATATTACGGTGAATCTGCGATTTTTCATATAAATGGTTTTTGTGAATTATTAGAATATACAAACTTCTCATTAAAGAAACAAGATGATTGATGTAGATAAGCATTCGTTGTCTGGTTCTGATAATTATGGATGGGAAGAGGACAAACCACGCCTAGTATTGTATGCTGACTTTATGGGTTTTAAAAGTTTAGTTGAGAATAAATCTCATTCGGATTTAAAACAGGAGTTGGATGATTTTCGTATTTTGTTCAAAAATCGGATTAAGCAATTTTGTGGAGACGAGAATTTTAGATATGCTCAATTTTCAGATTCGATCTTGTTAGTCGTTAATGGTGTTGAAGAAAAGATGTTTAAATTATTAACATCTGCCGCTTTTTGTTTAATGCATGTTGCAATGGAGTCAAGATTTCCTCTAAAAGGTGCTATTGCGCAAGGAATTTTTACTTATGATAAAGCGAAGGAGTTATATTTAGGCAAACCACTTGTAGATGCGTATTTGTTACATGAGCAAGTTAAGTATTATGGCATTGTCGTGCATAATAGTGCTGAACAAACAGTTAAAAACTTTAGTACACGTTCATTGCCATATCTTAATACAAAAATAAATATAGAGAGAGGTGTAGTTTCACATTATCATTTGTGTTGGAATTTGTTGAATGAAAATTTAGAAGAGGCGAACTATACTAAACAGTGTAAAGTGTGGTTAGAGAAGATATCACAACAAGTATCAGGTTTCCCTCGTATATATATTGATAATACTCTTGAAATATTTGAAAGAGATAGAGGTAATGTTGAGTCTTTGCCAAATGATAGGAGTAATGCTGTTGTTGTGCGTTAAATAATTTTCGTACCTTTGTACCCTGAAAGGTAATAAATAAATTTAATAGAGATGTTATGCTACCTGGAAATACTATAGAAGGGTGTATTAAATATGATAAATAATATTAAAATAAGGGGATATAAATCCATACAAGATATGGATTTAGATTTGTGTACCATCAATATCCTTATAGGGGCAAATGGAAGTGGTAAAACAAATCTGCTCTCATTTTTTGAATTTTTGCAAAATATATATCTGCAAAATTTAAAAGAGTATGTAGCTTTGAGAGGTAATACCGACCGTTTTTTGTTTAATGGTCGAAAGGTAACAGACGAGATATCCGCAAAATTAACATTCCATTCTAATGCTTATTTTTTTGAGTTAAAATCCGCAGAGGACTCATTCATATTTACAAAAGAATCGCTATTTTATAATTATCAAGAGGTAATACGCCGAACATACAAAGAGGAAGCAGATATAAAATTTTATAACTCTTCTTGTGCTGAGCATATACGTGATTATTTGAAATCATTTGAGAAGTATCATTTTCACGATACTACATCAAACTCACCATTTACTAAAGTCTCTAATATAAATACAGATACACATCAATTGTATTCTAATGGGCGAAATTTAGCAGCAAGACTCTATTATATAAGAGATCAAGACTTTGTTACATATAAGTTTATTGTTAAAACAATACAAAGTGTTGCTCCTTATTTTGGTGATTTTTTCCTAAATCCAGATGAAAATGGAAATATACTATTAAAATGGCACACAAAATACTCAACAGATGTATACGGAGTAACAGCACTTTCTGATGGTACTCAGCGATTTATAGCTCTGGTAGTTTTGTTTCTTCAACAAGAACTACCAAAAACAATTATTTTGGATGAACCTGAATTAGGTTTGCATCCTGCTGCAATTGCAAAATTAAGTTCGCTTATTAAATCGGCAGCAGCAAAAGGATCGCAGATTATTGTTGCAACTCAATCCACAGATTTAATATCTTTTTTTCAAGCAGAAGATATTGTTGCTGTAGATCAAGTTGATGGCAAAAGCCAGTTCAAAAGATTAAAAGAAGAAGATATATCTCTCTGGATAGAGGATTTCTATACTATCGGTGAGTTGTGGAAACGGAATATAATTACTAATGCGCAACCTTAATTTTATGAACCGATTAATTATTATATGTGAGGGGGAAACGGAATTAGAGTTTTGCAAAAATATTCTGAAACCATATTTTTTAAGTAAAAATATTGAGATTAGTTATCCTAAAATTAAACATTCCAATGGAGGTATAGTCTCGTGGAGTGTTTTGAAAAAGCAACTACTTAACCATTTATTGAAAGAGAAGTGTTATGTTACCCTTTTTATTGATTTGTATGGTATAAAAGATTCTTATAAATACCCATCATGGGAGGAATCCAAAACCATAGTAGATAAAAACAAACGCATTGGAGTTCTAGAACAGGCGATGTTAGATGATATTCCTGAAAAGTATAAGAGATTTTTTATTCCTTATATTCAACTGCATGAATTTGAGGTATTGCTGTTTTACGATTTTAATACATTTGAAAATAATATACCGTCACGTTCTTTTGTTGGGCGTGAAGAGCTAGAGGAAGTTCTTGCGAAATTTCCAAATTCAGAGATGATTAATGAAACCATTACTAATTCGCCCTCTCACCGTTTGAAAAGAATTATTAGTGGTTACGATAAAGTACTCTATTCATATTGCATTGCAAGTGAAATCGGTCTTGCCAATATCCGTTCAAAATGTACCCGATTTGATATGTGGATTGAACGCTTAGAGAGGATTAGCTTTGAGTAAGATTTTAATATTGTTAAAATTAACTCAATGGATTTTACCCTGAAAATATATCGAGAATTACTCATGGCTTTTATCGATAAAGGTTATGATTTTTTTACCTTTAAGGGAGTATTTGATCACCACCCACCCTCAACGTTGGACTGACAATATAACCGAAAACCTCACGGAGTTTTGCCTACAAAACACCAAGAATCTCATCAAACGCATCTTAGTGCGATTTCGATAAAGTGTTTGTGTATATTAAATAATTTACGTACCTTTGTCGATTGAAATATAATAAATTTAATAGCGATGTTACTAAATCTCAGTAAAGAAGAAGATCGCCTTAAAATATGGGAGAAGGCTATAAAGATAGATGGATTTAATCCAGAAAAGTATCGCCAGGATGTTTGTGGTGCGTGGATTGCGTATAGTAGATATGGCGATCGTAACAATATGTATGGATGGGAGATAGACCATATCTATCCAAGATCAAGAGGAGGTAATGATGATGAAAGAAACCTTAGAGCTATGCACTGGAGGAATAATGAGAGCAAAGGGAACGATTATCCTCACTATGAAAGTGTGGTGATAGCAGACGGCAATAGAAATATAGATAGAAACGTTTCATTCACCGTAAACGAAGCAACACGTAAAATATTATTAGAAGAGTTTGGTTATGATTAAAAGAATTACGATAGAAAAATTATTTGGCTTGTATGATTATGATGTTGTACTTTCAAACGAAATGAACACTACTATAATTACAGGTCCGAATGGTTATGGTAAAACCACAATCTTAAATATTATCAATCATCTGCATAAATCTGATTTTTGGTATTTTTATTTTCTACCATTTGAATTAATATGCGTAGAGTATTCTTCTGATGATAAAATTACTATTAAAAAGAGAGGTAAAAATAAAAGTAATGATAGTGATGATAATAATTTGAATTTGGATGTGGAATTTATTATTAATGAAGATGAAAAGGATTGTTTGTTGATTGATGGTGAGTATATTAGAGTGAATGCAGATTATCTAAGAAGTTACATTACAAATAACACTTTATTCAAGGCTTTTACAGATGAGGAGTTATTTGCAAAGTTGTATGATATTAATCAGGATATTGCATTGAGGGGTATGACAAATGATATTATTATGTTTGTTAACGAATTGCCTAAATCTCTTTTTTTGTCTGATAATAGAATTATAGCTGTTAATGAATTAAAGTTGTTAAAAACTCCAATATTTTCAGATGAGACTTTAAAGATAACTGATCCTGTAATCAATTTAATTTCAAATGAATTGGTCGCTTGTTTCTCAAATGCAAATAAAATATTTGCTGAAGAGTCGCAGTTAATAGATACTTCGTTTCTTAAGAATTTAGATAGTGAGGTAAAATCATATACAAAGGATGAGATAGTTGAAATTAAGAAAAAGGCAGCTTTGTACAAGGAATTTGGTCTATTTGTAGGACAAGATGATTTTTTTGAAATATTAGAAGAGAAAGATATTTTAGGTGAACATAAGTTTCTTGCTCTGTATCTTAATAATATAGAGAAAAAGCTCTCTATTTATGATGAACTTTATGCAAGACTAAAATTGTTAAATGATTCTATTTTAGCTATTAATCTCTCGGATAAAACCGTTCATTTCAATAAGGACAAGGGTATTGTGGTGAAAAATAAGAATGGTGTAGTCGTTTCTTTGGATAAGCTCTCTAGTGGAGAACAAAATATTATTATCTTATATTTTAAACTCATATTTAATACTACAAAAGGCTCAATCCTTTTAATTGACGAACCAGAAACATCACTTCATATGGCTTGGTTGAGTAATATGTTAGATACATATTTGAAAATGGCTAAAACTCTTGAGTATCAGATTGTAATCGCAACGCATTCGCCTGCATTTATAAGTGGAGAGTGGGATATGACGGTGGATTTGTATGAGATAACACAAAACGTATAGGCTTATGAGTATATCGCTTAAGAATGCGCAAACGCCTAAATTAAGGGTTGGTGAAATTATACAAAAGATGAAGACCCCACAAGACTATTATAAAGTCTTGATTCTGGTAGAGGGAAAGGATGATAAGAGTTATTATAAACAGTTTTTTGAAGAGAGTGAAGTGCAGCTTGAGCAGTGTAATGGTTGCAGACCAGAGATAGAGTTGCACGATTATTTGTCGGAAAGTGGAGAGGTTAAAACATTTTTTACGATTAAGGATGCAGATTTTGATAGATTGATGCAAGCTGAGTATACGCACCCGGATAATCTGTTTATAACAGACAAACACGATTTGGAGATATCTTATTTTATTAATTTCCCCTTGATATCTAGCTTTCTAAAGGATAATTATAATTTACAAGTAAATGCCGGTTTTTTAGATTTGATATTTGAGGAGTTGAAACAACTGTCTCTTTATAAGTTTTATAATCAGAAATTTAGTAGAGGTGTGAGGTTTGATAAGCCTAAAATTACAGAAAAGCATCCCAATGGATTTGATGAGATATCTAAGTTATTGGATTTATACAGATGTAAGGATGTAAGCGAAATGCCAACAGAAGAAGAACTTAGAGTTTTTTGTAGTGAGAATGCAAATTGTTGTATAGAGCAGTTGACTAATGGACATGATTTTATCTCTAGAATGATTTATGCTATAAAGCATAAATATAAATATAGAGACAATTCGGTAAAACATGAAAATATTACCAAGTTGCTTACAAAAAAATCATTTGAGGACAAAATCTTCCAAACATCACAAATGTACAAAGATATTCAAGAGTGGCAAGAGGATAAAGGAGTTGAAATTTTGAAGGGATAATATCTTTTGTATCCTTATCAAATAAAAATTTCATACTAAAATACTATTAGTCAGAAGAAAATAATAATTCAAACAGTGATATACTATGATAATCTTATTAATTATTTCTGCATTCCTATGTTTAGGATACGCCGCATTAGTGAAAATCAAATTTAATGTAGGTTCGATTTCGCAATCGTATTATAAATGGAAAGAATCTATCCACGCTGGCAATCTGTTTTTAGCGTGGACTGTCGTTACTGCGTTTACAATATTACCTGTATGGCTACAAGTAACCCCTGATAATTATCAATTCATTGCTTTTCTGTCGGCAGCCGCTTTGATGTTCGTCGGCTCAGTACCGCTTTATCTATCTACTGAAACTCTCCCGCATTATCTCCTAGCTGCCGTATGTATAATTTTATCAGTGGTCTGGAGCGTTATCGTAGGAGTCTGGTATGTCCCATTGTGCCTAATTCCATTATCGTTAATAGCAATTAAACGTTTTGACTTTATCTATTGGGTAGAGATATTCGCTATATTATCTATATACGGTGGACTAGGTATAAAAATGTTTTTGAATTAAAGGTACTTTAAAACTAATTAAATGGATTTCACCCTAAAAATATATAAAGAATTACTCATGACTTTTATCGCTAAAGGTTATGAGTTTTTTACCTTTGAGGAGTATTGTGAGGGGAACAGAGCTGAACGGTTTGTTGTTCTTCGTCACGACGTAGAGAAGAAAATTGCTAATGCAGAGACTGTTGCTCATCTTGAAAAATCATTAGGTATAAATGCGTCGTATTATTTTAGAGATGTGCCACAAAGTTGGAATGCGCAAATAATCAAACAAATTGCAACTATGGGGCACGAGGTGGGGTATCATTATGAAACTCTTTCTATTTGTAATGGGGATGTGGATGCTGCTTATAATCTATTTTGTGAGACTCTAGACCGCCTACGTGCAATTGTAGATGTGCAGACAATTTCTATGCACGGTAGCCCTCAATCAAAATATGATAATAGGGATATCTGGAAAAAATATGATTACAGCGCTTTAGGCATCATCGGTGAACCATATTTCGATACCGATTTTTCTGATTTATTCTACCTCACCGATACTGGTCGCCGCTGGGATGGCTATAAGGTTAGTCTACGCGATAAAATCCCTCAATATCAAGATCAATGGAGTGCGCAAGGATTAGTATATCACTCAACTACCGATATCATCACTGCCCTCAACTCTGGCTACCTCCCTCATCGATTAATGATCACCACCCACCCTCAACGCTGGACGGACAATATAACAGAGAACTTCACGGAGTTTTGCCTACAAAACACCAAGAATCTCATAAAACGCATCATCGTGCGATTTAGATAAAGTTTTTTGTATATTAAATAATTTTCGTATCTTTGTACCCCGAAAATAAGTAGGGACTGTAAAGAGTTTTAAAATTATATTTATTAAATGGACGAAATAGTAAAGTTTAATACCATAGAAGAATACATCCTTAATATTAGAGGAAATAATGTTATTCTTGATAAAGATGTTGCTACGTTATACGGCGTTGAAACAAAGCGTGTTAATGAAGCAGTAAAAAATAATCCAGATAAATTTCCAGAGGGTTATATTTTAGAATTAACGAAAGAAGAAGTTAATTCTTTAAGGTCGAAATTTTCGACCTTAAAGAGTGGAAGGGGAGAACATTCGAAATATGATTATAAAGTCTTTACAGAGAAGGGGTTGTATATGTTAGCTACAATTCTGAAAAGTAATAAAGCAACACAAACAACTATAGCAATAGTTGAAACGTTTGCAAAAATCAGAGAATTATCAAGAACTGTTGCAGAACTATCAAATGTTACAGATGATTTTACTCAAAAGAATTTAATGCAAAAAAGTGGAGATATAATATCTGATATACTAGGAGATGATATGCAAACAACAGATAGCGAAACAACAATAGAGCTAAATTTTGCAGTCCTAAAGTTTAAACATACAGTTAAAAGGAAAGAGAAATAATACACACTTTCTATAACGACTGAAAATTCAATGGATTTCACCCTGAAAATATATAAAGAATTACTCATGACTTTTATCGCTAAAGGTTATGAGTTTTTTACCTTTGAGGAGTCTTTGATCACCACCCACCCTCAACGCTGGACGGACAACCCAACCGACAACTTCACGGAGTTTTGCCTACAGAATACCAAAAACCTCATAAAGCGCATCATCGTGCGATTTAGATAAAGTTTTTTGTATATTAAATAATTTTTGTACCTTTGTCGATTGAAAATTTATGCTAAACCCTACAAGTATTGGGATGATTTTTTTAAGTTGTGAGAGGAGGGAAGTGAACTGGTTACAACTTGTAACCAGTTGAAAATGCGAATATTTCAAAAATAAGTATTATAAAAATAGGAGTAAGATTATGAGTGATTCGATAGAAACAGTAATCGTTCCGATGAAGATTAAGGATCTTGTATGTATGATTATGGAACGTAAAGGGCTTGATTTAGAGTCTGCAATAGATTATTTGTATCATACGAGATTGTATAGTTTGCTGAAAAACGATAAAGCAAAAATGTGGTATGATAGCTCTGAGGCTCTATTTGCGATGCTAGAGGACGAGAAAAAAACGCAAAGTAATAATGAAAAGGAGATACTCTTCGCTATCTACTGTTTGGAAAATTATATTAATGATAATCAGTCGGATAGAGTGGTCGATGATGCATTGGCGATTTTCGCACAGAAGGATGTTTATGATTTTCTTATTAGAAATTACGATGCACTGCATACGCAAGATAGAGATTATATAATGGAGACAATCAATATTTTTATTAACAATAAAGAGTGATCTTATTGAGCAATTGCAAACCCACAAACTGTTTGATCAGTTATCGTTTCATACTCCAAAAAGCCTTCAGTATTTGAGGTTTATAGAGTGTAAGAAGATTATCTAGCTTAAGTATTTAAATTCCATCTAAGAAATATACCAGTGCGCTGAAGTATAAAACTAGTATAATTATAGCTATTACCCAACCTACAACAGCTGTTATAAGTGATGCAAGCCACCACGAGCGAGCTTTTCCTGATGCCTCTTCGGCTTCTTCGTAATTTCCCTCTTTTATTTTAGTGTCGACTTTTGATGCATATACAATGCTAACCACGCCAAATGGCCAGAAGAATAGTAGCGTGCTTACTATCGCCATTATCAAATGGTTGTTGGGCTTTTGTCTAGTTGTGTTGTTAGTTTTAGTCTCTACATTATCTTCGCATGTTGGGTTGCGAACCGCACCACACTGAGGACAGAAGTTTGATGTCTCTGGTAATTGTTTACCACATTTTGTGCAAAACATATTGATATAGTATTTTTAAGTTTATAAGTCCCCTTTAATTTCTATTTCCAATTCCCAATCCTCTCCGCTACATTCTCGTTTAGCCACGCTTGATAAAACGACAGCTCATATAAATGATAGTTTCCCTCCTCAAATAGGTCAGCCAAAACAGGCTCGAAATAGAGCGAACTATTTAATCCCTCCACAATTAGTACACTGTTTTCGGTGTCGATATGTACTGATGTCGAGTCGTTGAGCATAGCAGGGGTTGAGTCAGTTACCCAGTTTATTGGGTTGATACATACGCTGTTGGGCGATAATACAGGGCAGATATTTTCGGCTGATGCCACTGAATTATAGCATACTGCTACACCAATATCTCCAGATCCAGTCGCCGCTTTTATGTTGTCGTATGTATTAAGCTCTTCTGTGGTAATGCGATATCCAATAACATAGGCTGCAACCATACGGCTATAAACCTCAGAATCCATCTCTTTTAATAATTCCACTACACCCTTTCCACCTTGACTATATCCCGCAATGATAAAAGGTTTATCTTCGTTTAGGTTATCGATAAAATAATCAAAAGCAGCAGCAATATCCTCCATTGCTAGCGGAAATCTCTCAGTCACAGCACTCTCTCCCTCAATCCACGATTCCAATGAAATTTGTCGGTAGTATGGCGCATAGAAATTAGAATTCTCGGCAAAAATCTCATTAGCCAAATCGAATGAATATTTCATAGCCTCACGCTGTTCCGAATCGTATACATCGGCATAGTGGTTTATCTCGCCTGTACTGTCTGTCCAATCCCAAATACACGTTGGAAGTATATAAAAAACATCTACATTCTCTCCGTTTTCAGCCGTATACCACAATTCACTCTGAGAATAATCAAGCGATGAGTTATCGTCGTTGCCGCTTATTTGTGTGCAAGAGCATAATGTGGTTGCCCAAATCATAAGAGCAGCCGTTACTATCCAGTGGTTTTTAAATATATTTCTCATAGCTGTTTGAGTTTTATTAAATCATTTTTTAGAGGTTTAAAAGGCTTCTTGATTTTCCGGAGTTTTAGAACAACCGTATTTTTCGGGGAGGAGAAGCTCCTTATTTTTCTGGGGAGTTCTTAGAAGTCCGCTGAAGTATTATCTATCGCTCTTTTATTTTATTGAGTTCTATTTTATCGGGTTCTATTTTATCTCTGTTAAATTCATCGATTTCTATTTTATCGATTTCTATTTCATCGCTCTTGCATTTATCGTAAAATATTAATTTCTAATCACTTTACTAGTGATAATCGTTCCAGAATTTAGTTCAACTTTCAAGAGATAAACCCCTTGATTTGCACCTAAATCTATAGCATTACTATTTTCTGACACAAGCACTACTTGTCCCATCATATTATATACAGTGCAACGAGCCACTCCGCTTTCAGATTCTAGATATACGATGCCGTTAGTCGTTGGATTAGGGTATAAAGCCAGATTTTCCTCCTTGTATAATAGAGAGTTAGTGTTAACTGTCTCATTCTCCCACTGACTGTGCAACCACGAAATGCGTGAGTTTAGATAGCTTTTAAACGTACTCATATCGCCCATCAAATCGTTTGTGCCGTACTGACTCCAGCGGCAGTAGTCGTATGCAGTAGCTGTTGAAATTTCATCTACAAAATCGTTGATAAATTCATTCAATCCGCTCAATTCAGGATATATCACATTCCAACGATATTGCATATCACTCTGAAAATTATAAAATTCAGTAATCTCATCAATCCAGTTTTGACCATATGGTGGGTCTTGGTAGATAAACTTGCCGTTATCGCGGCGGAACGAGTTGCCAAAATCCCACACAGGACCAAACATAAATTTCTCGTCATCGCCTCTATCTTTGTACAGATAACAACTCCCGTGAAACGACTCAGCATCGTCCATCACCTCTTGCACCAAATAGAAGTTAATCAACTGCTCCAAATCTATATATTCCTCCCACGTAGTGTCATATTTGTTCGTGTTGTATATTGCTACATTGGTGGTGGTAAGCAGATTGGTAATATAGGTCTCTTGTTGTGTTGAAAGAATTTCAGGGCTTTTTAATGTAAAACGGATTATCTCGCTCGAGTTCTCCATAAACTGAATTTGATAGTCATCGTCGTAGTTGTCAATCTCCACTAGCCAACCGCCTGTAATGATATCAGCATCAGTTTCGCCGTCCTCTTGTTCGGTAATATTTACGCGCTCATCTGCTATTTTTATCTGTTCTGTAAGGAAATATAAACCACGATATTCGCCGTTAAGCATCAGTTCCACAGGTATTTGCATCGGAGTGTATGGTAGTCCCATAATTCTACTAAGTTCAAAGCCTACAGTGTTGCGCAAAAATGCCATATCATCATCGGCGTGTGCAAGTAGGGTGTAGTGTTTACTTTTTCCCATACCCATTACACGGTCTGATTTATCGAGTTTAAATTTATATGGTTTTTTGTCAAATCCAGTCCAAGTATAATTTCCGCGCCCTTTTATCTCCGTAACTAGAGGAGTTTCAGATGTACCAAACGACTCATAATCAGTAGAGAGGGCATCTATATAAATTGTAGCATTTATGTAGTCGTCTTTTGATGTAATTGCTTGAGAGTTTTCTGTGTTGATGTATACGATTGGTAGTGTGTTAGATGGTAAATCGCAATCGTTTGTATAGTCTGGATTTTCACCATCACTTTTTATTATCCAATCTCCTTGAGCCCATTGGTCGCCAGTCTCGGTTACATAGATATAGCCGTTAGGCATCTCGTCCCAAATTGTGGCGGTGCGTTTTTCGCTTCTGTTCGGTATGTCATCTTTCAGTGTATTGAACGAGACATTCATCGTACCCACAGAGTATGACGTGTTTGAAAAAAAATAGCGGTAGCTATTGTATACAGTTGTAGGGATATCCAGTCGCCAAATATCATCATCTTCTTCAGTCATCGACATAATATAACATATCTCAGGGTCGTTTGTGCCGTATACAAATTTCACGGTACTGTACTGTGTTTTACTATTATCATAATAGTATGTTCCTGCTGGTAAATCCAATGCAAGAAGTTTAGCAAATGTAATTGATACAATAGCTAAAAGTAGTGTAATTTTTTTCATCATAATCTATTTTTAATCTTATAGAAACTCGAAAACATCAGAAAAGTAGTTTTTCAGAGTTCCATATAATCATCTCAGCAAATCAGTTTTCAGAGGGTTTTTATTAAAATCAGTAACAAATTTATCACATATTTGTTACTAAAAGTGTTAGAAGTTCCTTTTAGTCACCCCATTCGTTTATTTTTTTGTTTAGTATTTTTAATTTGTATATCAGCTCTGTAAATTCATATGAATTGCCGTATATCATGGTCTCTTTCATTCTGTTATAATCGTCGCACCACTTATCAATTATAGTGTCTGGTGGAATTATATTAATGGTTTTAGGATTTAAAGTTTCATAATCAAAGCCTTTCAGCCCAATGAATTTCTTTCTATGTTCAATTATGGAGAGGAATAATGATTTATTTGTAAAAATATTCTCATAATATTTAGAGTCCATTATTTGTACTACATCATATAGGTGTCTTGACATTCTCTCTGCTCTCATCAGATTTTGAGGTTTGCAAAATTCTTCATGTAATAAGCATAGTTTTTCTATAAATGTGCGTTCAACTAGTACCGCTTTTACAGAAAATTTTTGGCTCTATAACGAATACTGTGGGTAATTAAATTTCAGTTTACCACAACAGAAGTATATCATGTTCATATAATTCTTAATATTTCTGTATCCTCGAGCTCTTCTTTTTATTAGTTGTATT
>JAWXTU010000032.1:0-20645 GCA_044433285.1 bacterium
CCCCCCCCCCCCCCCCCCCCCCCCCCCCCCCCCCCCCCCCCCCCCCCCCCCCCCCCCCCCCCCCGTTAAACATATTTGTTGAATGTTAATGTATTAAAAATGAGCGTTTTAATGCATTAGTATTGTTTATGAAAAAAAGGCATATATAGTATGATAAATAGGGGATAAATCCATTGGATTTATCCCCTATTTATATTGTATTTAAACATTTTAATTACTCTTCCTCATCTTCGCTCTCTGTCATATTGTGGAATACGTTTTGCACGTCTTCGTCCTCTTCTAGGCGTTCGATAAGTTTGTTTACTGCTGCTGTTTGTTCTTCGTTAAGAGTTTTTGTGTCGTTTGGTATTCTCACAAACTCTGATGTTGTAATCTCAAAACCATTCTCTTCGAGATAGTTTTGTATCACTGTATTTTGTGCAAATTCACCATAAAGAACAATTTCCCCCTCATCTTCAACTATCTCATCTACACCAAAATCAATTAGCTCCAACTCCAATTCATCAAGCTCTATACCATCTTTTTTATTAATGTGAAATACACATTTGTGGTCGAATAAAAATTCAAGTGAACCAGATGTGCCAAGCGAACCGCCGCATTTATTGAAATAGCTGCGCACATTTGCCACCGTACGTGTGGTATTATCTGTTGCAGTCTCTACGAATATTGCAATACCATTAGGACCATAACCCTCATAATTCATCTCTTTATAATCTGTAAAGTCCTTAGATGTGGCTTTTTTAATTGCGCGCTCTACGTTCTCTTTTGGCATATTCTCTTTTTTTGCTGTTGCCATAAGCGTACGCAAACGAGGATTGGTTTCAGGGTCACCACCTCCTGCTTTTGTTGCGATAGTTATCTCTTTACCTAATTTTGTAAATACACGAGCCATATTGCCCCAACGTTTTAATTTTTTTGCTTTGCGATATTCAAATGCTCTTCCCATAATTTATTATTGAGTTTTTTCTTTAAAAATAACCATTCTCTATCTGATGATTATCTATTATTTTAATTAAATTTTTGCTCTGCAAAATTAATCATATTTTGTCAAATATGAAAATAATTTAGCACTTATTTTTTATTTAACCTCAATTGATGATTAAATGTTTGATGTTTAGCCTATTAGTCTAATTTGGGTCTACGTTTATACTGAAAATAGTCTGTGCAAACTCTTTGGCTAATTTTAGTCTACTAATCTCTTCAAAGATTATATTTTTAGCTCTTACCATAGGTGCGCTGACTTCTATTTTGATAATGATATTTTTTATATACTTGTTCTGTATGCGTTCTATTATCGGTTTATCTGGTCCTAATACTCGCTCTTTAAACCTCATTTTTAATAGTTTAGCCAATGTGTCTGCTGATTTATTACATTTCTCTTGCTCTATATGCTTTATAGATATAATGATGAGTTTATAAAATGGGGGGTATTTAAATTCATTTCGCTCTCTCATCTGATTGGCAAAAAAACTGTCGAATTTATCGTTTACAATCTGTTGTATAATCGGGTTTTCTGGTTGAGATGTCTGTATTATCACCTCGCTATTTTCCATTCTTCTGCCTGTGCGACCAGAAACTTGTACCAACATCTGGTATGCTCTCTCGTATGCTCTAAAATCTGGTGCATTTAATAGGTTATCTGCATTCAGTATTCCCACCAATCCGACATTATTAAAATCTAACCCCTTGGCCACCATCTGTGTACCAACTAATATATCAATTTCGCCAGACTGAAAACCGTTAAGAATTTTATCAAACGAGGTTATTGTGCGTGTTGTGTCTATGTCTAATCGAGCAACTCGTGCTCTTGGAAATTGTTCTTTTGTCTCTATCTCTACCTGTTCTGTGCCAAATCCTCGTGTAGTGAGTGCCGCCTGTCTGCACGACGGGCATAATTGTGGCATTGTCTGTGTGTATCCGCAGTAGTGACAAGTAAGTGAGTTGGTGGCGCGATGGTAGGTGAGGCTCACATCGCAATTCGGACAGCGAGATACATATGCACATTTTTTGCACTCTACATATGGTGAGTAGCCTCGTCTGTTTTGAAATAGTATTACTTGCTGTTTGTTAGCTAGGGTTTGGTTGATTTTATTGTATAACTCAAGAGAGAAATGTCCGCGCATCTGCTTTTTTCTGTAGCTCTCTTGTAGGTCAATTAGCTTAATTTGTGGAGGTTGTGCACCGCCATATCGCTCATTGAGTGTAACTAGCCCATATTTACCCATATGGTGGTTGCAATATGATTCTATAGATGGAGTAGCTGTGCCGAGTAATGTTTTAGCCTTAAACAATGAGGCTAAATATATTGCCGAATCTCTACAATTATATCGAGGTGTTGGCTCTTGTTGTTTGTACGATGTATCGTGCTCTTCGTCTACGATAATTAATCCTAAATCTTTGAAGGGCAGAAATATAGATGATCTTACTCCAAGCAAAAGTTTGTATGGATTATCGCTCAACTGTCGGCGATATATCTCCACTCGTTCGTTATTATTAAATTGTGAGTGGTACACTCCCATATCATTACCGAAAAATTGGCGCATACGACTTGCTAAATGCTGTGTTAAACCAATTTCGGGTATTAGCATTAGCACCTGTTTTCCTTGTGCTATTGTCTCCTCTATTAGTTTGATATATAGTTCGGTTTTACCGCTTGATGTTATGCCGTAAAGTAGGGTAGTATTATGAGTTTTGTATGATTGCTTTATCTTGTTTAAAGCTGTTTGTTGCGCTTTGGAGAGTTTGTGAATCTTTTCTGTATCAATCGTTTCACTCGAAAATCTTTCAAGTTTCTCCTTTTCTAGTATAAAGATATTCTTGTCTACTAAAATTTTGAATATTGTGCTTGTTGTTGCTGCAAGTTCTAGTAGTTTGGTACGTTCGATTGATGGAAATTTGCCATCTTTCAGTGGACAGTGTTCTAAGTAACAATCAATTAGTTGTCTCTGTTTTTTTGCTCTTTGTGTAGATTTCAGTAATTGAGACAATTTATCTTCGTCGCAATATTCGTTATTTAAGTATGTAATTGTTTGATATTTAGGACGATATTTATCTACTAACACATCGCTATAATTAACTGCTCCTGTTTCGATTAGTCGTTTCATTGAGCGCAGTTGTGTTGTGGTAAACTCCGACATTGTGTGTGGTTTTCCGTCCGATAGAATTTCTAGAATATCACTCTGTTTTGGAGTAAATTTCTTGTTGCTCAAATCTTTATCTGCAAGTGAGATGTATGATTCGCTTTCAATTTTTAATGCAGACGGTATGGTAGATTTAAAAATATCTCCCATACCGCAGCAATAATATTCTGATATAAATTGCCAAAATTGTAGTTGCTCGCTATTGACGATCGGTTCATCGTCTAGGAGTGTGGCAATTGGTTTAATTGTTTTGTAATCTGGTTTGTTGTTATGTATCGATAAAACTACTCCAGTATAAAATCGTTTAGCTCCAAAATTAACTATCACTCGCATTCCTACTTTGATATTATCAACCATCTCTTCTGGAACAGAATAGGTGTAGTTTTGCCTAACAGCTGTGATAGGTAGTATGATATCAACGTATTTATTCATATATGTAATCAGAGGTTTATCTCAACTAGCCCTACTATATTACTCTAATGTAGCCAAATATCGTTCAGCTTCCATTGCAGATTTGCAACCAGATGCAGCAGCACAAACAGCTTGACGATAAATAGGGTCAGCAACATCGCCCGCAGCATATACACCCTCTACATTTGTTAATGGGCGGAATGGTTCGGTGATGATATATCCCTCTTCGTTTGTATTGATATATTTTTGGAATACGTCGCTATTGGGGTGGTGTCCGATAGCTAAGAAAAAGCCATCAATTTTTATATCAACCATCTCTTCATCAGCCTCTCCTTTGCGTTTCACAAGGTGTGCACCCTCTACAAACTCTTCACCGAAAAGTCCCAATGTATTGTGCTCAAATAGGACTGTGATTTTTTCGTTTTTAAATACACGGTCTTGCATAACTTTTGATGCACGAAGGAATGGTTTGCGCACGATAAGATACACTTTCTCGCAAAGTCCAGCAAGGTAACAAGCCTCTTCACAAGCTGTGTCTCCACCACCAACTACTGCAACTGTTTTTTTACGATAGAAGAATCCATCGCAAGTAGCGCAAGCAGATACTCCCATACCCATATATTTCTTTTCGTCTGCCAATCCAAGATATTTTGCAGAGGCTCCAGTTGCGATAATAACAGTGTCAGCCTCAATCACTTTATCTCCGTCTATAGTCAACTTTTTAGGTGAGCAGTCAAAATTAACATCTGTGATGCAACCAAATCTAATATCGCTACCAAATCGTTCAGCTTGTGCACGCAAGTCTGCCATCATCATATTTCCATCTATCCCTTCTGGGTATCCTGGAAAGTTTTCAATCTCGGTAGTTTGTGTTAGTTGTCCTCCTGTTTGCATTCCTTCGTAAAGTACTGGATTAAGGTTTGCTCTTGAGGCATAAATAGCAGCTGTATATCCAGCTGGTCCTGAACCTACTATTAGGCATTTTACTCTTTCATTCATAAATATAAATTGTGTGTGTTTAGTTCGCTAACCAAAGACTTGGATCTTGTAGAGTTGTGTCTTTGTAAAGCATAAAGTATAATTCTGTTTTATTATCGTCTTCTGGGTCAGTATATATTTTACCTATTTTTTGTTTTGTGGTTACTTTGTCGCCTACACTTACATATACATTTTTTAGGTTAGAATATACGGTGCGGTAGTTACCATGTTTTACAATTACAGATTGGTTACTACCAGGCACAGCAAATACTTGTGTTACCTCGCCATCAAAAACTGCTCGGGCATCAGAGCCTGCAGGTGTCTGAAAATATATACCCTTATTATGTACTGATACGTTTTGTATCACAGCGTGAGGTTGTATACCATATTTTCCACTTACAAATCCTTTCTCTATCGGACGAGGCAATTTGCCCTTGTTTGCTTCAAAGTTGCCTGCAATTAGTTTTTCATCTTTACTCAATACGTAAGGGTCTGATTTTGATGAACTAGATGTGCCTGCTTTTTTTCTTGCAGCCTCTTCTTGGCGTTTTATCTCAGCCGCAATCATATCCTGTATCTTATTGTTGAGTTGGTCTGCTTGTGCTTGTTGCTGTTTCTGTTTTTGTTTTAGCTGTGTCTCTTTTTTCTTTAATGAAGATAATTCATTGGAACTTGCTCTCTTTTGAGTTTCAAGACGCTGTTGTTCAAGTGATTTTTGGCTAGCTAGAGTCTCTTTCATTATCTTGTCCTCTATTAGTATATTACTCTGAACAACAAGTGTATTAGTTATTTCACTAATTTCAAGTGCTAATTTTTTGCGATGATTTGCCACCTCTTGCAGATAGCGAAAACGGCGGTATCCTTGATTAAAACTCTCAGATGATAATATAAATAGTATTGGCGAAAAATATTTATGGTTAGCATACAGAATGCGAGAACTGTTTGCATAGTCCGATTTTAGTTGCTCTAATCTTTGTTCGTGTGAATATTTAGATGTTTGAATAGAATCTATATCTTTACTGATTAGAGATACTTGATCATTTAATGTGCTGATATATTCGCTACTTTGGTTAATTGAGCGATTGAGCAAATTGAGTTTATTCTCTGTCCCTTTTTTATTCTTTTGCGTTTCATTGAGCATCTTATTTGTTACAGACAATTCATTAAGAGTCTTCTTTTTCTTAGCCTCTAACTCTTTGATTGTCTGTGAATAAGCAGGAGCGCAAATTGTATAAAATGCAGCTATAATTATTATTATATATCTTTTCATCTATAGGCTCTTTAATATGTCTGTTACAGTTACTTTTTTATATCTTGTTTTGTTGATAGGTGTTATATTTATCGTGCGATTAAAGGCTATTTTTTCAATACTTAATTTCGCTTCAATCTCTTTATTATTCATTTCTGCATTTAATTCCACCTCTTTTGGGTACTCAATTTGGTTGCTCTTAGCCATACCATTAAATGATATGCCGTGTGTGCTTTTATCATCTAATTCTACACCTGCAAAGGTGATATGATTGTCTAAGCGATTGATATCAAATCGTTGTTTCGTGGTCGAGAAAATATACTCTTTGCTTAATAGTGATACTGTATCGTTGTTTGCAGTAGATTGTACTATTTCAAATGCCTCAACAATATCTGGCAATAGGGTAGACTCTAATGTAAATAGATGCTGAGAAAAGATGGCTTGTATCACATCATACGATACGTTTAATCCATATTGATACTTTAAATATTCGTAATTATTCTCGCTATATCTACGGTTCATTTTATCGTAGATAGCAAAGTTTCCAGTTGTAAATTCCACCCTAAACATCTCTATACCAAGCATTGGTTGGATGCTGAATGATATTACACTGTCAGTGATAATACGTAGCGAACCACGAAATGTAAATGAATGGTTTGCATATGATGCCTGCATCGACATATTTGAAATATTCATAGTTTCAAATGCTGCTTGTGATTCATACGCTTTTTGCAATATTAATTCTGTGTCTGTTGTTTTAATAACCTGTTGGTTAGCTATTTTACTGGTTTTGCAACCTGTAAATAGCACAATAAGAGGTATTAATACAAGAGCTATTTTTTTATTTAATTTCATCGTGTTGTATTGTTCATTTCGTTGTTTATATCCTCAAGTATATATAAATATAATTTGGCAGTCTCAGGGTCTTCTTGTGCTATTTTATTGATTGATTCTATAGCTTTTATCCAAAATCTATTCCCCTCTTCTTCCATATTGCATTTTTTCAATATTGCACCGTAGTGATACAGGGCTTCTGCACTGAGTTCTATTTTTTGCGCTGTGTGTATCCGCAAAATTTTATCATAATAAAACTTTGCTGTGCGATAATCATTTTGCAAGTAGAGTATCCAAGCATATGTATCTAAGGTATTTACATTTTCATGATTGCTCTCTAATGCTTTTGCAGCAAGTTGCTCAGCACGTTTGATATCGTTGCCATGAAGAGCAATGTAATATGCAAGATTATTTAATATTTCCGCCTCATCTGGGGTGTATTGTAGGCATTTCTCAAATAGTTCGATAGCCGTTGTATAATCTTGTTTATTACTAGCAATATTTCCCAATATGCTATACATTCTCCCCTTGATATTTTTGTCTTTCACTGAGTCTACTAGCTCAATGCCAATGCTGAATGCTGTGTTATATGTTGCTGTATCATACAGATAACTAATGGTTTTATACAGTGCCCAAATATCGGTTTTGTATTTATCCCACCCTTCAGCAGATATTTTTATAATATCATCGTTATTGCCTAAACTCCTCTCTACGTCTAATAGAAGTTTTTCAATCTCTTGGTCGTGTGTGTATATTTCTCTAATTTTATATAGTGTATTTCTTGCTGCTAATGTATCTTTTTGAGCAATTTCCACATCATATTTAAATCGTAAAATTACACTATCTTGCGTATTGTTATTGTATATCTTATCAAGTAATATGTTAATCTCATTGTTGCGCTCGTCTTGTATCATACCAGCAATGGTCGGACGAATTATCTCAGGTATTTTACTCGGATTAATATTGCTACACATTACAGCCTCAATGGTATACTTCTCCTGGTTATCATCATCGTCGATAGTTTTGTATGTTTGAGCTATTGTAAGTAGTAGTACTGGGTTATGAGGATATTTTTCATTCGTTCGGAGTAAAATACCCAAACAGTTGTCAGTCATATTTTTATCGTTGTATATTTCAGCCAGCAACATATTTTTAGCAATGTCATCATCGTGGCTTTTAACAGGATAGTTATTTACTATATTTACTACATGGTTTAACTTCTTATACTGCATTAGTATCTCTACTTTAGCACTCAGGAGGTTTACAGACTCTCCCTCCAACTCCTCATATTTTTCTATCGCTTCATAAGCCTTTTTATAGTTATTTTTTTGTTTATATGCTTGATAAAGTCCATAATAATAATCACTTTTGTATGGAGATAATTTTATTAGTTTGTTATAATTTACAATAGCTTTATCAAATTCGTCGATATTGAGGTTGAACCAAGCTAATTCACTGAGATATATTGTGTTATCGGGATTGTATTCGTGAGCTATGTTTAAAAGATAATATGAATTTTCATAGTCAGACTTTTTCACACACAGACGTGATAGCATATATATCATATTTGCATACTCTTTCGGGTATCTCCTTATTACAGTGTTATTTTCGGTATAATCTAGTAAATATAATAGAGCATCGTCGTATTTTTCTTGAAGATATAATGCTCTACTTTGAAATAGAGCATATTGTACTTTGTCAAGCAGGGTAGAGTCTTTTATCTGTTCTTTGCTGTAATTTGTATGAAAGATAGAGTCGTTATAACTATCCATCTGTGCTGCGATATTAATATGAGCACTAAACGATAGTATTACAACAGTTACAGCTATTATGAGATTATTGATATGATTATTTTTCACTCTTCTATTTCTGTTAATTTTTTAGTTCCCGTTTTATTGATTTAATTTTTATTCGGTGAGTTTTTAGATATCCCTATAGTTTAGATATCTCCATAGTTTTTTGAAGTACTCTTTAATTTTTTGTGCCTGTATGTCCAAAACCACCTGCTCCTCGTTCTGTTTCATCTAACGATTCCACCTCAATCCACTCTGCACTCTCGTGCTTTGCAATTACCATTTGGCAGATTCTATCTCCATCATTAATTGTAAACGCAATGTTACTTAAATTCACTAGTATTACACATATCTCACCGCGATAATCGGCATCAATTGTGCCTGGACTGTTCAGAACTGTTATTCCGTGTTTTATAGCCAATCCAGATCTAGGTCGTATTTGCGCTTCAAACCCCTCTGGTAGAGAAATATAGAGTCCTGTAGGTATGAGTTTGCGCTCTAAGGGCTTAATCTCTATTACATTATCTATGTTAGCTCTCAAATCTAGCCCAGCTGATAGTGGGGTGCTATATTGTGGTAGTGGGTGATGTGATTTATTAATGATTTTTATTTGTGCCATATTGTATTTTTTTATTCGGAGAATTTTTATAATCTCCAATATTTTATTAAGCGCAAAGTTACAAATTTTTATTGATATACGCAATAGTAAAAAAAAGTCAGTTTTAAAAATCTATAGTAGATTTTTAAAACTGACTTTTTTTTTTAATTTTTTTACTCGGTGAGTTTTTATATGTTCCCTAAATATAAAATTAGTATCAATTAGATTACCCTAGTCTCTCTAATTTTACAGTAAAGTGGCGCATCAATTCAGATTCCCAAGCGATTCTTACTCCACGAGTAATTGATTCGCGACGGTCAAATACATTTTTCAATGCAACAGCTATTACATCCATATGGTTGTTAGTATACACACGACGAGGAATTGCTAAACGCAATAAATCTAGTCCACCAAAGCGGTTTTCGCGTGTGATAGGGTCGCGGTCAGCTAAGATATAACCAATTTCGCAACCACGAATACCAGCTTCAAGATACAACTCTACTGTAAGTGTTTGTGCAGGAAATTCCACTTTTGGCACGTTAGTTAAAATCTTACCTGCATCTACAAAGATAGCGTGTCCACCAGCAGGGCGTTGATACGGTATACCATATTCATCTAGTTTGCTTGCAAGGTATTCTACTTGTCTGATACGAGTGTTTAGGTTGTCAAACTCAGTGTTTTCGTCAAGACCAACAGCTAAAGCGTCCATATCGCGTCCGTTCATACCACCGTAAGTTAAATAACCTTCAAATGGAATACAGAAACGTTTTGCACCTTCGTACCAATCTTCTTTGCGAGTAGCGATAAATCCACCCATATTTACAATACCATCTTTTTTAGCCGACATAGTCATACCATCTGCATATGTAAACATCTCTAAACAAATCTCTTTGATAGTTTTGTCTGCATAGCCCTCTTCACGCATTTTGATGAAGTATGCATTTTCTGCAAAGCGAGCAGAGTCAAGTAATACTGGTTTATTGTATTTGTCTGCGATAGCTTTTACTTCACGAAGATTTTGCATAGATACAGGTTGACCACCAGCAGTGTTGTTTGTTACTGTAACCACAATAAATGGTACATTATCAGCATGTTCTGCTAGTGCTGCCTCTAATTTTTTAGGGTCTACATTACCTTTAAATGGTATCTCTAATTGTGTGTTTTTTGCCTCATCAATAGTGCAATCCAAAGCCATTGCTTTACGACTTTCGATATGACCTTTTGTTGTGTCAAAGTGAGAGTTTCCTGGTACTACATCACCAGCTTTTACCAAATGGCTAAATAATACGTTCTCTGCTGCACGACCTTGGTGTGTAGGGATAACATATTCAAAACCAGTGATTTTTGTAATAGATTCTTTTAGACGGAAGAATGAAGATGCCCCTGCATAACTTTCATCACCCATCATCATTGCTGCCCATTGGCGATCACTCATTGATCCAGTACCTGAGTCCGTAATACAGTCAATGTATACATGTTCAGATTTCAACTGGAAAACATTGTAATACGCCTCTTTTAACCACTGTTCGCGCTCTTCGCGTGTACTAATTCTAATAGGTTCTACCATTTTAATTTTCCACGACTCTGCATAAGGAAGTTCCATAATAAATCTAATTTTTTAAGGTTGTTTTTTGTTTTTATTATATAGTCTCTATTTATATAATGTTCTTATATCATCAATGCAGCTACAAGTGCTAAGATTGCATAAAACTCAGGAAGAGCGGCATAAATCATAGTGTTAGTTTGTACATCATGCCCTTGTGCAATACCTGCAATACCATTAGCACATACTTGACCTTGACGCATTGCTGAGAATAAACATACAATACCTACAGAAAGACCTACACCAAATAGCATTGCACCATCTTGTGCGAAATCTTTACCAATCCACATAAGGAATGCAACAAAACCATAAAGACCTTGTGTTGCTGGCATCGCCGACAAAATCATATAACTAGATGATTTGCCTGGATTTTTCTTTAAAGCTCCTTCTGCTGCATTACCTGCAATTGTTGTACCGATAGAAGAGCCAATACCTGCTAGACCTAGCATAAGTCCTAGACCTAAATAACCGAGAATTTCGTTCATAATTTTACTTTAGTTAATTTGATTATTTTTGTTAATTTATTAATTTTTGTTTTTAGGGGAGTTTTTTAGAAGTTTCCTATACTTCATTTGATAGAGGAGAGTATTTTTCGCCTTTACCTTCGTAACCACTGTTTTTAAAATATTCTACGAATGTCAAACGTAATGGGTGAACAAATGCACCAAGTGATGACATCACTAAGTTTAGTGTATGACCAAATATTAATATCAAAATATATGGTAACCACATTATTATACTTGGTTCATCTCCTAATATCATAGCACCTAAGTTGTTAAATGCACCACCAAGCATTCCACCTGCTAGCCCTAAAGCATACAAACGGATATAGCTTAATACGTCGCCTAATAAACCAGTTGCCATATTGTATGTATCCCACAATCCAGCTCCAATGTTTACAAACACGTTGCGTTTCGGGTCGTTAAATATATAAATACCTAATGCAGAAATAGCTCCGATAGCAATCAGTGCAATATTTGCAACTTCAGTAGGTATCACATTGCCAAGCATCATTACTGAGGTAACTAATCCACCTACTATTAGTAGCAACCAGCCCCATGTACTTATGTTTGCTTTAAATCCAAATCGTTTTGTGTAACCAACGGCTTTAATGGTGATAGCTAAGCAGATATGAAAAATACCAATTGCAATTGCAAGTATCATCTGTATATCATATCCTGCCACTTCGCCTTTAATCATACAACTTTTAAGTGCCTCTGGTATATAAGATGCATTATACATATCAATACCAAATGCAGTGCCTAAGAAAAATCCAACAATCGTTGTACCAACACCAAGAACAGTAATAATATTACCTAGTCCAGAGAACATTTCAATGTTGATTTTATTAAATTTCACTGCCAATCCAAACAGTATCAATAATAAACCATATCCACCATCGCCCATACACATTGCAAAGAAAAGCAAGAAGAATGGAGCCAAAATTGGAGTGGGGTCATACTCTTGATACACAGGTGTTCCGTACATACCAGTAAGTGGTTCAAATAGACGAGTAAATGCGTTATTGCGCAATTTTACAGGCACTTTATCCTCTTCTGTTGGTTCACTTTCAATGTAGTAGATATTGTCTTCTTCCAACATTGTGAGTAATGATAAGCATACGTTATCTGGACAATATCCTTCAAGAATCATAACTGTTTCATCTGCCGCTTTTTCTGTATTCATATAAACGGTGTCAAAAACAATCTCTTTCTCAACCATAAGGTCTAATTGTTTGATATTATCCAAATTATTTAGAGCAAAAGCCTCAATTTCTGCCTCTTTTGCTGCTACATCTTTTTTGATATCAACTATAGATTGCTCAATCTCTTCGTAACTCAATTCACTCAACTTAAAAGGTTCTGCTTCTAAATCAGTAATTTCGTCTTTAGTTATTGTAACAAAGTAAGTTATATTATCAAATGTATCTATTGCAAATGCATTGTATCTCTCTTCCCAATCACTGCTGTAAGCACGCGAAGAGCAACTGTAAAATCCGACAATATAGCCAGTATCAACTAATTCGTCGATTTTTTCTTTTGAGAATTTACCCCATACTTGCATACGTTGTAGTTCTCTTTCAGATGTAGTTACATCTTGTTGCAATACCTCCTTTTCTTGTTGAAGACGCTTCAAATCTGTTATGATCTCCATACCATCTGCTATTGAAAGGGCAGGATTTCTTTTAACCACTTTGTCTGGTGATTTTTGCGCTAGTCGCACACAATAATCTATTTGATCATAAATGCGATTTTGAAGTGCAAATTTTTCGCGTAAAAACTCGTAGGAGTCGCTTCCTTGTTCTAGTGTCGCAATATGCAATACTCCCACATTCCTCAACTTCTCGATGAATGTATTGTATTGTGCGTGATACACAAGGAAATTATATTTAGTCATTTTTGTAATCATATCTCCACGATTTTTTATTGTTCATTTGTTGATATTGCTGCAGCTTGTTGTTTAGCCTTCACAATTTTTTGCGACGATTTAGAGAGATTTTCTTCATCTTCCATAAATCGTTTTATTTTACGTATTGCATCTTGATATCCTGGTATCTGCACTTTCTCAAAAAGATTTACTTTTTGTGTAGTTTTTTTACGTGCATATTCAAGCAAACTGAGTTTTTGAGCCGAAAATTCTCGTTCAATACCCACCTGTGCTAATGTTTTTAACTCAGTTAATCCGTCAGCGTACCATTTTGGCGAGTTGAAAATGCTGTATGGTTTAGTCTCATATACCACCTCTTCGAGTATAGGTATCCTTACACCAGCAATTTTCTTTATGTCCATTTTTATATCTCTCACAGTGAGTAGAGTAGTATCAAATTCGCCCCACAACGCAAGCATTTTGTCGTATGCAGCAATTCTCATCTCTAGCTCCTCTTCAAGTTTTGCAATATCGCTTTTTGTTCGTTTCACTTCTAAGCGTAGCGCACTCTCCTTATTTTTAATTGTAGGCAGTGAGCGTACACGCATCTTCAAATTCTTTTCAAGACTTTGAAGTGAAGTTTTGTTATATTGAAATGATATAGCCATAGTTTATTTATTTCCAATATTTGTCTACTAGTTCTTGTTTGATATTTACCTCTTCTGGTTTGAAGTGAGTGTTAAATAGCGACCAAGCAACATCAAGCATTTGAGTAGTATCAATGTTCACATCAATTGCAAGTAGTTTATTAGAATAGTCTTTTGAGAACGCTAATGTACGTTCGTCATAATTAGTAAGGTCGAAACCATTTTCAAGTTTAGTTTTAGCATTTGCAGCATCTGCATACAAACGTACTGCCGCATTCATCACTTGTGGGTGGTCTTCGCGAGTTTTCTTACCAGCTACTAATTGTTTCAAACGTGATAATGAGCGGAATGGATCTACTACAACTTTACCAATATCAGTATCACGACGCAAGAACAATTGACCCTCAGTGATATAACCTGTATTATCTGGAATGGCGTGTGTAATATCACCACCTGATAGAGAGGTTACTGCAATAATTGTAATTGATCCACCAGCAGGGAATTGTACCGCTTTTTCGTAGATTTTTGCAAGGTCGGAATACAACGAACCAGGCATAGAGTCTTTAGATGGAATTTGGTCCATACGGTTAGATACAATTGCTAGCGCATCTGCGTATGATGTCATATCCGTAAGAAGTACAAGTACATTTTGGTTTTTTTCTACTGCAAAATATTCAGCAGCTGTAAGTGCCATATCTGGTATCAACAGACGCTCTACAGGAGGATTTTCTGTTGTATTCACAAAAGATACGATGTGATCTAATACACCTGCATTATTAAAGATATTCTTAAAGTAAAGGTAGTCATCATTTGTTAAACCCATACCTCCAAGGATAATTTTATCAGCTTGTGCACGCAATGCCACATTAGCCATTACTTGGTTATATGGTTGGTCAGGGTCAGCAAAGAAAGGTATTTTTTGTCCAGATACTAATGTATTATTCAAGTCAATACCTGCGATACCAGTTGCAATTAATTCAGATGGTTGTTTACGACGTACTGGGTTTACAGATGGTCCGCCAATTTCTACCTCTTCTCCCTCAATTTGTGGTCCTCCATCGATTGGATCGCCAAAAGCGTTGAAGAATCTACCTGCTAATTGTTCGCTCACTTTTAGTGATGGAGCTTTGCCTAAGAAAATTACTTCGGCATTGGTTGGTATACCCTCAGTACCTTCAAATACTTGAAGAGTAACGTTTTCGCCCATAATTTTTACTACCTGAGCTAGTTTGCCATTCACTGTTGCCAACTCTTCATTACCCACGCCAGTAGCTTTTAATGAGCATGTTGCTTTAGTAATTTGAGTTATCTTTGTATAAATTTTTTGAAAAGCTTGTGTTGCCATATTATTTTTTCGGGTATTATTGTTGACGTTCTGCTAATATTTCATTCAATTGACTCAAATGAGTTTCAAATGGTTCGCTATGATATTCGCTATAATTCATCTGTTTGCATACGTTGATAATGCGTTTGAAATAGTCAATTACATCTAAGAACGATTCAAATTCAAACTCAGAATTACAAATGTCCATTACAAGATTTAGCATAAATTCTTGACGATTAAGCGGACAAACCGAGTCGATTTTATCAAATGCATCTTGTTGCATAATAATAAAGTCTACTACTTCTGATTTCCAGAAAGCGATATGATAATCAACAGGTACACCATCATCACCAAGGATATTGATCTGCTCTTGCACCTCTTTACCACGTTGCAAAATTGTTTTCATTTGGTTCACTTTACCAATCCAATCACCCTCAATTTTAGTTTTGATATACTCTTCAAATTCAGGATATTCAAGATATTTCGAGTAGCTATCAATTGGATTTACAGCAGGGTAGCGTTTGCGGTCAGCACGCTCTTGTTCAAGTGCGTAAAAACAACGAGCAGCTTTTTTAGTTCCTTCTGTTACAGGCTCTTTAAGGTTACCACCTGCTGGCGATACTGTACCGATAAATGTAATAGAACCAGTCTCACCATTTTTAAGATATACATAACCTGCACGGCTATAGAATGCACCAATAATCGCTGACAAGTCCATAGGGAACGCATCTTGACCAGGTAACTCTTCCATACGGTTACTCATCTCACGAAGTGCTTGTGCCCAACGTGATGTTGAGTCAGCCATCAATAAGATTTTCAATCCCATTGCACGATAATACTCGGCAATTGTCATCGCTGTATATACAGATGCCTCACGAGATGCAACTGGCATATTTGATGTATTTGCAATGATAATTGTACGGTCCATCAATTTACGTCCAGTGTGTGGATCTTCAATTTCAGGGAACTCCATAAATATCTCTACCACCTCATTTGCACGCTCACCACAAGCTGCCATAATTACAATATTAGCATCTGCTTGTTTTGAAATTGCGTGTTGAAGTACGGTTTTACCAGTACCAAACGGACCAGGGATAAATCCTGTACCACCCTCTACGATAGGGTTTGCAGTATCAATTGTGCGCAAACCAGTCTCTAGTAGTCTGAATGGACGTGGTTTATCTGTGTGGATATTGATAGCCTTTTTTACAGGCCATTTTTGTATCATTGTTATATTGTGGTCGTTACCAGTAGCATCGGTAATTACCGCAATAGTATCTTCAATTTTGTAGTCGCCAGCAGCCACAATAGATTTTACGGTATATACACCCTCCATTACAAAAGGTACCATAATTTTGTGAGGTTGGAAGTTTTCAGTTACCTGACCCAACCAAGATGCAGCTTCTACTTTATCTCCTACTTTTGCTATAGGAGTGAAATCCCACTCTTTTTCTCTATCTAGTGGGAATGCTGTTTCACCACGTTTCAAGAATACACCTGTAAGTTTATCAAGGTCATTTTGTAGACCGTCGTAGTTGCGTGATAACATACCTGGTCCCAACGTTACTTCTAACATATGACCAGAAAATTGTACTTGATTGCCTACTCTTAATCCACGAGTGCTCTCAAATACTTGCGCAAATACTTCGTTGCCTACGACCTTTAATACTTCAGCCATTAATTCTATCGAGCCCAATGAGATATAGCATATCTCATTTTGAGCTACAGGTCCATCTACCTCTATGGTTACGAGGTTGGAGATGATACCTTTTACAAATCCTTTTGTTGCCATTATATATTTGTTGCTTTAGTTTTTTTTGTTCCCATTTTATTGGTTCAATTTTAATTTAGGGGAGTTTATATATTTCCCTTAAAATTTAATACCGCCTTTTAGTTCGTTAATTATAGATCTGAATATTTCAGCTCCCTCTTCCATACTGAGATTGTCCCACCTATGGATAAGTTGACAGCGCAACCAAAATGCAAGTATACGCTCGATAGAGAAATGGTTGAAGAAAGTTTTATCTTCTAACCACTCCCATTTTAGTGCATCTATACGACGTTCACGGTCGAGTAAGTTCGGAGTTTCGAAAATCGCCATTACTTGGTCGAAATAATCAAAACTACCTTTCATATTAAAGTCGCGTACGGAAGTAGAGTTACGTATAGTATTTGCTATGTCATTGTCACCAA
This sequence comes from bacterium, assembly GCA_044433285.1. Classification (GTDB taxonomy): domain Bacteria; phylum Bacteroidota; class Bacteroidia; order Bacteroidales; family Paludibacteraceae; genus Aphodosoma. Next base: position 17,138 of record JAWXTU010000032.1, read on the forward strand.
CAATTTTACTTTTTATGTCCCATTCGTGTTTGCGACAGGTTAAAGCTGTAATAATATTGTTGATGTTGAGATTAAATTCAAACCAAGATTTCACAAAACTATTTTTGCACTCCATACCATATTCATAGTACAGAGCCGCAAGTCTATCCTCGAGCGTTTCTATCTTTTCAGTTCCTTTATCGTTGGAATATTCGCTGTATAGCTCAATAAGATATTTTGCAAATCTACTGTCATTTTCAATATTCTCAATGTCGCCATTGTCGATATTAGTTGTCAGTTCAGCCAAATCATTTGAAGTTAGGGTGCCTAAGGCATTTAATTCAGCATCCGTATTTGCAATATACTTTATTATATTCTGGTTGTCATATTCCATGCGTAGCAGATTCAATAATGCCATATCACCTTTAGTCAACACCTCTTGCAACTCATTAAGCATAAGTTGCATATCTGGTGCTGATTTTTGGTTGTCGATTTTAACATCAGCCATACCTGCTATAAAACAATAGTAATTCATTCTATGTCTGTTAATGGAGTATTAGAACAATAGTTCAATTAGTTTTGCACGCAAAAACTCTTTGAAATAAGCAACAAATTCCTCTTCGCCACATTTGATTTTATAGCCACCATCAGCAGGAGAGATAGTAAAATTAGTTTTCAAACCTTTCACCTCTTTAATTTCAATGCCTTTGTTTAAAATAGATTTCGCATTTGCTTTGAAATAAGTCTCTAAAGCAGCTGCATCTTCAGCTTCAATCACTACGCCTTCGCTGTTGCTCCACGACTCAGCAATTTTCAAAATTATTGATTTCATAAACTCTGCATCTGCTGTAGCAGCTTTTACAGATTCGTTAATAACTTTGTCGTTAATTAGGTTTGTAATTTCAGTTTGAAGAGCCGAAACTGATTGATTTGCAAACAAACGAAGTTCCGAACGACTTTTTTTGTCTAAGTCTTCAGCTTCAATTGATGCTTTTTTAACAATTTTTGTTGCGTTGGTTTGTGCATCTGCAATGATTTTTTCTGCTTCTGCTTGAGCGTTAGCAATAATCGTAGCAGCCTCATTTTTACCCTTTTCTACACCTTCAGCATAGATTTTATCAGTCAATTCTTGAAGTTTGTTGTTCATATATTATATGTTTTTTTATGATGATTTTAAATTTTTTGCAAAGGTACGATTATTATCGCACATAATCAAAAAAATAACAGAAAAAATATAGAAATTTTCAAGGAGAGTTTCCTATTGCAATTTTACATCAATTTTATTTCTTTTTTTGACTCTTTTCTGCTTGATTATTGATATTTTTTTTGTAATTTTGCGGTTTGAAAAACTAATGTAAAAATTTATCCTCTAATATTCAAGGAGTACTATATGAAAGAGACCGTTTTAAGTGGCATTCGCCCAACAGGTAACTTGCACCTAGGTAACTATTTTGGTGCTGTAAAAAGTTTTATAAAGATGCAAGAAGAGTATAATTGCTATTTCTTTATTGCTGATTGGCACTCACTTACTACTAGCCCAAAACCAGAAAATATAATCAATTCTACTCGTACAATTCTTGCAGAATATCTTGCGTGTGGCATTGATCCAACAAAAGCAACTATATATGTTCAAAGCGATGTAAAAGAAGTGCTTGAACTATATCTTTTCTTAAATATGAATGCTTATCTTGGTGAGTTAGAGCGTTGTACGACATTCAAGGAAAAGGCTCGAAAACAACCTGACAACGTAAATGCAGGTCTTCTGACCTATCCAACTCTTATGGCATCTGATATTCTAATTCACCGTGCAACTAAAGTGCCAGTGGGTAAAGATCAAGAGCAAAATATGGAGATGGCACGCAAATTTGGTCGCCGTTTCAATCAATTCTATGGAGTAGATTTTTTCCCAGAACCACAAAATTTCTATTTTAGCGAAAAAGCTGTTAAAGTGCCAGGGTTAGATGGTTCAGGCAAAATGGGTAAATCAGAAGGTAACTGTATTTATCTGTTTGATGATGAAGCTACAATTAAGAAAAAGGTGATGAAAGCGGTAACCGATCAAGGTCCCACCGAACCAAATAGTCAACGCCCAGAGGTGATTGAAAACCTATTTACTTTCTTAGATATAGTTTCTACACCAGATACTTATGCTTATTTTAATGAGAAATGGAATGACTGTTCAATAAGATATGGCGATTTAAAGAAACAACTAGCAGCTGATATTGCAGCATTTAATGCTCCAATTCGTGAGCGAATTATTGAGTATTCAGCAAATACCGATTTATTAGATAAAATTGCACGCGAAGGAGCAGAAAAAGCTAGAGAAAACGCAGGAGCTACAATCGAAGAGGTGAGAAAAATAGTAGGTTTTAGATAATCCAAATAAAAATTTTATGTTATCAAATATCATAGCGTTAGATAATATCTCTAATGCTAAAACAATAATAGAGCAATCGGAAAAAATTCTTCTCACGGCTCATATCTCTCCAGATGGAGATGCGCTGGGCTCGTTGTTGGGATTATACCACTATCTAAAATCAAAAAATAAAGAGGTGGTGATGATGGTCCCAAACCGCTATCCAGCTTTCTTCTCGTGGATGACTGGGATTGATGATGTGGTAGTGATGGAGGAGGCAAAACCAGAGTCGGTGCAAATATTTAAAAGCTCAGATTTGATTTTCTGCCTCGATTATAATGCGCTTAATCGTGTAAATGGTATGAAACCGCTCATCGAGACAAGTAAAGCAAAAAAAATTATGATAGATCACCATCTATATCCAAATGTTGATTGTGATGTTGTGATTTCTCACCCTAGTATGGCATCAACGTGCGAGTTGGTTTTTCGCTTTATTTATCAATTGGGCGATTTAGATATGCTTTCGTATGCATCGGCAGAGGCAATATACACTGGTATGATGACAGATACAGGTTCTTTTACCTTTAATTCTAATTCGCCAGAGACCTACGAGATAATCAGAATCCTACTTGAAAAAGGCATAGATAAAGATGTTATATATAATAATGTGAATAATACATATTCAGAGGATCGATTGCGTCTGCTTGGTTATTGCATACAAAATATGGAAATTTTAGAGGATTGCAACACGGCAATAATAGCATTGTCGCGACAAGAACTCTTAGATCACAACTATAAAATTGGCGATATAGAGGGTTTTGTGAATGTGCCAATGCAGATAAAACATATTACTAGGTCGGTTTTGGTGCGCGAAGACAAAGATAAGGTAAAATTATCCTTTCGTTCGCAAGGAGATACACCTGTAAATACAATAGCTGAACACTTTGGCGGTGGTGGACATAAAAATGCCGCTGGGGGTGAGAGCTATGTGCCTTTAAATGAAACTTTAACTAAACTACGCAAGGTATTGCGTGGCGAGCAAGAATAATAAAGGGGGATTTCTAAAAACTGCTTTGCAGAAATTTTTGAAAAATTATTAGAACTATTTTGACTAGCATTTCATGAGTTTAGCGGGCTAAATGAGTGATATAAGAGGTAAAATAGGCTAATAAG
>JAWXTU010000033.1:0-19810 GCA_044433285.1 bacterium
ATTGGAGGCTGGAAATATCAACATTACGATAGATGAAGAGTTTGAAATGAAAATGTCGGGTTCGCCAATCAATGATATGATAAACAGTAGCGAGGCTATCACTGAGGCATATTATGAAGCGGTGGATAGCATTAAAGAGTTGGCGATAACAAGAGGCGAAAAATTAAATTTAATGAATGCAGCACAAAAGGTGAGAAATGATAAATTAATTGAGGAGATAACTCCATTTATCAACACCGACCCAGCTCTCATTTTTATGAACGCCTACTATAACCTATTTACCATTGAGGAGATAACTCACCTAAGAAGTTTGCTAACTACAGAGTCGTTAGAAAAACGTACTCCAACTATGGAGAGAGGCGAGAAGAAGCCTATCGGAACGTATGTTACTGACACTAAAATACCTAATTTAGAAGGCGATAGCATTTCACTGATGAGTGTGATAGAAAGTTATGAGTATACTCTAATCGATTTTTGGGCATCGTGGTGCGGTCCGTGCATCCGTTCGATACCTGAGGTAAAAGAGATTTATAGCAAATATAAGAGTGAAGATTTTGAGATTATTGCAGTTTCGCTAGACAGAGAGTATTCGGAATGGAAAAATGCAGTAGAGAGATATAATTTTGAGTGGGTGAATTTGTCGAACTTGCAAGCGTGGAAATCGCCATGTGTACAAGAGTACAGTATTTTGTATATCCCACTTAAAGTGTTAGTAGACAGAGAGGGAAAAGTTATCAGTCGCAACCCAACGGCTGAGGAATTAGATATTTATCTATCTAAATAATAAAAATAGCCCTAAGAATGGAACCTGTTTTTGAACTAATGATTAATTTTCCTGCCGAATGGCACCCACAACGTTTTGTGCAACTCACATATCCCCACGCAAATACCGATTGGGCGTATATGTTGCCTCGTGCCGAAGAGTGCTTTAAGAATATCGCACGTGAGATAGCAAAACGACAAAAACTACTTATCGTAACCCCCGACATTGAGGCTGTTAAACAACAGATTTGCAATGAGGTGGATATGACAAATGTAGAGTTTGCACAGGCAGAGACCAACGACACTTGGGCGCGCGACCACGGCGGAATTACTATTCTGGTGAATGATACCCCAGTGGTTTTGGATTTTCAATTTAATGGTTGGGGACTGAAATTTGCAGCTAATTATGATAATCTAATCACCGAAAAATTGACTCGCAAAGGGTATATTGATGCGCCGCTGTACAACTGCCGCCACTTTGTATTTGAGGGTGGTTCGATTGAGAGCGATGGGCGAGGCACGCTACTCACCACATCTGAATGTTTGCTATCTCCAAACCGCAATGCAGGTATGGATAGAAATGAGATAGAGACTTATCTGCTAGAGACTTTTGGTGCCGAACAGGTGTTGTGGTTAGAGAATGGATATCTGGCAGGCGATGATACAGATTCGCACATTGATACGCTCGCTCGACTCGCTCCGAATGATACTATTGTATATGTGAAATGCGACGATGAAAACGATGAACACTACTCTGCCCTAAGAGCGATGGAGAGTGAATTGATGCAGATGAAAACTTTGCAAGACGAAGAGTTTAATTTGATACCTCTGCCGATGGCTGAAGAGGTGATAGAAGATGGCGAGCGACTCCCTGCTACATATGCCAACTATTTAATAATCAACACGGCTGTACTAGTGCCAACATATAATTCTCCACTCGATGCTGTTGCCATTGCGCAAATTCAAAAGGCATTTCCTGATAGGGAAATTGTGGGTATAGATTGTAGTGCGCTGATATGCCAACACGGATCATTGCACTGTGTTACAATGCAATATGTTTAGGGGACTATTTTTGGTGGGGGGGGACCTCTGATTTGGAGGCTTCTAATAACTTTTTTTTGGGGGGCGCGTTCTAAAACTTTAGGGGAGAAAAATTTGAGTTAATAAAAATATGAAAATAGCAATTATACAACAAAAAATATCAACTAATATAGAGGCAAACAAACAGCTTCTGAAGGGAGAGATTGAGCGTGCAGCAAATAGCGGTGCGGAACTGGTGGTGCTACAGGAGCTACACAACACACCATATTTTTGTCAAACAGAGAATGTGGATCTGTTTGATTTGGCTGAACCGATACCAGGCGAGAGTACAAAATTTTACTCTGCTGTAGCTGCCCAATTTGGCGTGGTACTGGTTACATCTCTTTTCGAACGTCGTGCTGCTGGACTCTATCATAACACAGCTGTAGTATTTGAAAAAGATGGCTCTATCGCAGGTAAATATCGCAAGATGCACATACCAGATGACCCTGCATATTATGAGAAATTTTATTTCACACCAGGCGATTTGGGTTTTACGCCAATCGATACATCGGTCGGACGACTCGGGGTGCTTGTGTGCTGGGATCAGTGGTATCCTGAGGCTGCCAGATTGATGGCACTTGCTGGTGCTGAACTGCTTATCTACCCTACTGCAATTGGTTGGGAGAGTAGCGACACAGCTGAAGAGAAAGCACGACAACGTGAGGCGTGGATCACCGTACAGCGCGGACATGCAGTGGCTAACGGATTACCAGTTGTAACGGTAAATCGTGTAGGACACGAAGATGACCCAAGTGGCGCGACTAATGGTATAACATTCTGGGGTTCGAGCTTTGTGGCTGGTCCGCAAAGTGAGCTACTGTTTATGGCATCTGACTCGGAGACTATCACTGAGGTGGTAGATGTGGATATGAAACGCAGCGAGAATGTGAGGCGTTGGTGGCCCTTCTTGCGCGATAGAAGAATAGAGAGTTATGGAGATATAGTAAAACGATTTAAGGATTAAGGATTGATTTGGAACGAAAGGAATTTGAAATAATGGCGCCTGCTGGATCGTGGGAGAGCCTATATGCAGCAATAAATGCAGGTGCCAACTCGGTATATTTTGGTATCGAACGCTTAAATATGCGTTCGCGCTCGTCAAGCAACTTCACCACTGAGGATTTGCACAAAATCGTGGCTCTATGTAATGAGAACGATATGAAATCGTATCTCACTATCAACACCATTATATATGATGAAGACCTCGAGTTGATGCGCGAAATTGTAGCCAATGCAGGCGAGGCTGGTGTGAGTGCCATAATTGCTGCAGATGTGGCTGTGATGCAGTACGCTATCTCTCTCGGGATAGAGGTGCACCTGAGTACTCAACTGAACATATCAAATATAGAGGCACTGAAATTTTATGCACAATTTGCTGATGTAGTGGTACTTGCACGTGAACTTAATATGGAACAAGTGGCTGAAATATATCGCCAAATTGTAGAGGAGAATATCGTGGGCAGACGTGGCGAGTTAATCCGCATCGAGATGTTTTGTCATGGTGCACTATGTATGGCGGTATCTGGCAAATGCTATCTCTCTCTGCATGAACTGAATGCATCGGCAAATCGTGGTGCTTGTATGCAGGTTTGCCGACGAGGATATCAGGTAAAAGATGAGGATTCGGGCATCGAATTAGCGGTGGATAACAAATATATTATGTCGCCTAAGGACTTGAAAACTATACATTTTATCAATAAAATGATAGATTCGGGTGTGAGGGTGTTTAAAATTGAGGGGCGCGCTCGTGGTGCTGAATATGTAAAAGCCGCTGTGGAGTGCTACAACGAGGCGATAGAGGCATATATCTCTGGTAGTTACAACGAAAAGATGATTGCAAATTGGGATACTCGTCTCTCGAAAGTGTTTAATCGTGGTTTTTGGAACGGATACTATCTCGGACAACGACTTGGCGAATGGAGCTCAAAATATGGTTCGAAAGCTACTCACAAAAAGGTATATATCGGCAAATGTACAAACTATTTTCAGAAGATTGGTGTTGCTGAATTTTTGCTAGAGGCGCAAGAGCTAAATGTGGGCGATGAGATATTGATAACTGGCGAAACTACAGGTGCTTATGAAGATGTGGTTGATGAGATTAGAGTGGAACTTGAACCTACACAAAAGGTAACAAAAGGCACCTATTTTAGTATGAAAACCAAGGAGTTAGTCCGCAGAAACGATAAACTTTTCAAAATCGTGCCTAATGATTAACCAATTTTTATTATCTTTGCACACTTAAAACCTTAAAATAAATATCCTACCTAAAATCTTAAACTATTTATGAAAAAACACCTACTATTGAGTCTTTTAGCAATTTTAACTCTACCCACTTTTGCTAATGATACAACAGAAGTAAAGAAGAAAAGCCAACCTATATCAATAAAATTTGATATGCGAACAGACTGGGAGTATCAAATCGCTGCTGATGGCGTTAGCGAAAATGCATCTGCCTTTAGTGGTAAATATCTAAATTTCCAGCTCGATGGAAATATTACAAAAAATCTGTCGTACAGTTTTAGATACAGACTAAATAAGTTAAACGCATATAGCGAATTTTTTAATGCTACAGACTGGGCAAATATCAAGTATCAGTTTACAGACAATTGGAGTTTGTCGGCTGGTAAACAAGTGGTTGGTATCGGTGGATTTGAGTATGATGCAGCCCCAATAAATATCTATTTCGCCTCAGACTTCTGGAACAATGTGGTTTGTTATGAATTTGGAGTGAGCGGACAATATACAACAAAGGATAAAAAGAGTGATATATTATTTCAGATAACCAATTCGCCTTTCACGTCGAGTTCGATACGATTTGATAATCTATATGCATATAATTTAATGTGGTACGGTAACTACAGAAATTTTAGCTCTATCTACTCGATCAACCTTGTAGAATATGATGATTCGAGATATATCAACTACATTGCACTTGGCAATAGATACAGTTTTGGCAACCTTAATTTGACGCTCGACTATATGAATAGATATGGTGGTGTGGGTGGTTTTTTTGATGATTTTTCGGTTATCGGAAAGGTGGATTACACTATCATCAATCGTGTAAATATTTTTGCAAAAGCTGGTTACGATCAAAACTTATCGCAAGAATCGACTGTTAGTTACGAAGATACGGTAGATAGATTTGTATTGCCTGGCGTGAGTAGAGCATTTTATGGCGGTGGTGTAGAGGTTTATCCTCTTCGCAACACAAAAGATATAAGGTTGCATAGCTTTTTTTCGGCAAGCAACGACGAGTCGGAACCATATAAACTTGCAGTAGGAGCTACGATTTTCTTGACTGCATTTGAAAGAAAATAGAGACTTGGATTAAAACTTTGATTTAGATAATAACTTTGATTTTAAATAGAAACCTATATTTAAATACCATACAAAAACAATTAATTAACAATGAAATTTACAAACCGACGCTCAATTGAAGCGATTATATTTTTACTTCTCTTTTTTGGTGTATTCAGCATCATCAGCAACCGTATGGAATTGCCTAATATGTTGAATACAATAATGCAAACATCTTATCACCTGCTACTTGAAACCTGTTTTTACCTGATGGGTATTACGGTTTTGTCAGGTGCATTGGGCAAGCTGCTAGTAGAATTTGGAGTGGTGCGACTACTCGAAAAGATATTAAAACCGTTGATGAAACCTCTGTTTAATCTTCCTGGTGTGGCAGCGTTGGGCGGGGTGCTAACTTTTTTATCTGACAATCCTGCAATTATTTCACTAGCTAACGACAAAAATTTCAGTCGCTACTTTAAAAAATTCCAACTCATCTCACTTACCAATTTTGGTACTGCATTTGGTATGGGACTCATTGTGATTGTGTATATGACTGGTATGGGATATGGTGCTGGTGCGCTTGTGGGTCTACTCGGAGCAGTGGTGGGTAGTATCGTATCAACTCGATTGATGCAACGCTCAATCATCAAAGCCTACCCCACTTTTAAAGAGGAAAATGCAGTAGAGGGTGATGGAGATGGAAACGCAGAAAACATTTCATTTAAATCAGACGATACCCTATTTGCTCGTTTTTTGAATGCAATTCTCGACGGTGGTAAATCGGGTGTGGAGCTTGGTTTGGCAATTATCCCGGGTGTACTTATCATCTCTACTTTTGTGATGATGCTCACTTTTGGACCATCAAGCGAAACAGGTACATACACTGGTGCTGCATACGAGGGAGTGCCTCTATTACCTTGGCTGGCAGAGAAAATTGATTTTATATTCAAATGGTTATTCGGGTTCCAACACCCTGAACTAGTGGCATTTCCTATTACTGCTCTTGGTGCTGTAGGTGCTGCATTAGGTTTAATTCCTGAGTTCAACGCTCAAGGATTTATCGATGGCAACGTGATAGCTGTATTTACTGCAATGGGTATGTGCTGGAGCGGATATTTATCAACTCACACTGCGATGCTTGACTCGCTAGGATATCGCCAATTGACATCGAAAGCGATTATAGCTCACACAGTTGGAGGACTTTGTGCAGGTATTGCCGCACACTGGTTCTATGTATTGATACAACTTTTTTAAAAATCAATAATATCGGTGTTTTGAAAACGCTGTAGAGCCTTACAAAAACGCTCTGAAGAAAAAATAAAAAATTATGAACGAAAATAAACAACACCTGCTCGACCAACGCTATATGCGTATGGCACGAATTTGGGCAGAAAATTCATACTGCACTCGTCGCAAAGTGGGCGCACTTTTAGTTAAAAATCAGATGATTATATCAGATGGATTTAATGGTACACCTTCTGGTTTTGAAAACAAATGCGAAGATGACAACAACACCTCGCTACCCTATGTTTTGCATGCAGAAGCAAATGCTATATCTAAAATTGCTCGTTCGAATAATAGCAGCGATGGTGCAACTCTTTATGTTACGGCATCACCCTGCATCGAATGCGCTAAACTGATTATACAAGCAGGTATTAAACGTGTAGTTTATGGCGAGGAGTATCGCATAATAGATGGCATTGAACTGTTGCGCAGAGCAGATATCATCGTGGAATTTATCAATATTAACGAGGAATAAAAGGTTGATATAATATCCTAAGAACTTAAAATTATACAAGTTTTCTATGAGTAAAAACAAAAATACGACCCCCATAATTTGGTCACTACTACTGGCAATAGGTATTATGCTTGGATATATATTGGCTGTAAGAAATACAGCTAGTTTTATTGGCAATTTCTCTAACACATCCAATAGTAGGAGTAGCAATAAAATAACTGAACTACTGCAAATTATCAACAACGCCTATGTAGATTCTATCGACGTGAACAAAATCGACGACTTGGTGGTGCAAACTGCATTGCGACAACTCGATCCTCACTCTAGCTACATATCAAAAGAGGATTTGGAACAGGCTAACGAGCAGTTGTTCGGCTCATTCTCTGGTATCGGCGTACAATTTAATATACAAGAGGATACGATCTATGTGGTAGATGTGATTTCTAACGGTCCGTCGGAACGTGCAGGAATACTTGCTGGCGATAGAATTGTGGAGGTAAACGACTCACTATTTGTGGGTAAAGATATCAACAACGAAAAGGTATTCAACCAATTACGTGGAGAAAAAGGGAGTGAAATTAAGTTGGGTATTGTGCGTAGAAACACCGAAGAGATGCTGCATTTTGATATTATTCGTGATGATATACCTGTTAATAGCGTGGATATTGCATATATGATTACCCCAACGACTGGATTTATTGGTGTCAACTCTTTCGGGGCAAATACATACTCTGAGTTTTTGACTGGTATGGCTAAATTCAGAAGTCAAGGTGCTACAAGTGTGATAGTTGACCTACGCGGAAACACTGGCGGATATCTCGATGCTGCGGTGAATATGATTAATGAATTTTTACGTAAAGGCGATTTAATTGTTTATATCGAGGGACGAATGCAACAGCGCAATAATAGCTATGCAAATGGCAACGGCTCATTCCAAAACACAAAATTGGTGGTTCTGATAGATGAATTTTCTGGTTCGGCAAGTGAGATTTTTGCAGGTGCGATACAAGACAACGACAGAGGTACTATTATTGGTCGTCGTTCGTTCGGCAAAGGACTTGTGCAACAGCCATTTAATTTTAGCGATGGTAGTCAAGCGCGACTAACAATTGCTCGTTACTACACCCCATCTGGCAGATGTATCCAAAAACCATACGAACAGGGTAAATCAGATGACTACGAGAGCGACATATGGAACCGATACTTGCACGGAGAGTTTTTCTCGGCTGACTCAATACATCAAGCAGATTCGATTGAATACAAAACGAAGGAGGGGCGTATCGTGTATGGAGGTGGTGGTATTATGCCAGATATCTTCGTGCCACGTGATACAGTAGGAGTATCGAAATATTTCACTGGACTGGTAAATAAAGCGTTTATTTACAAATTTGCACTTCAATATGCCGATGCTAACAGAGAAGAACTATCTAAATATAGAGACTGGAAAACGCTTAATACCTATCTGGAATCTGCAAATTTGATAACTAAACTCGAGAAATATGCGGCGGAAAAAGGTGTAGTTGGTTCAGCTGCTGACAAAAAAATATCAAACAAATTAATCAACAGACATATCAACTCATACATCATTCGCAACATACTAAAAGACGAGGGTTTTTATCCATATATCAATAGCTACGACGAGACAGTAAATCAGGCACTTGAATTTCTGTCGGAAAAATAATGAAAGATTTTAGAATCTCCGCTAAGAAAAAATAAACTAACAACAATCATGGAATATATACTATTGATACTGGGTTTTGGGGTACTCACATTTGGGGCTGACTGGCTAGTAAAAGGGGCGAGTGCAGTTGCTAAAAAGTTTAACATCTCCAACTTAGTAATCGGTCTAACCGTAGTAGCTCTGGGCACATCGGCACCCGAATTGGTGGTAAATATAGTAGCATCAGCAAAAGAATCTACAGATATTGCACTCACTAACATACTAGGCAGCAACATAATAAACACGCTTGTGATATTAGGATTTACATCACTGATATTTCCAATCGCATGCCAACGCTCGACATTCAGAATAGAGATACCGTATAGTTTATTAGCAGGCAGTATTGTGCTACTGATGGGGACTAATTACTTTGGATTAGTAAGTTACAAAAATGGATTTGTTGGCATTAGCCATTTCGATGGTATAGTATTGATTATCTTTTTTATAACATTTCTTACATACACATTTTTTCAAGCTCGCAAAGATAAGAAAAATATGTGCGATGAGGATACAGACGATGAGTTATGTAAGATGAGCCTTTGGAAATCAATTATATTGATAATTGCGGGACTTAGTTGTTTGGTATATGGGGGAAATTTGATTGTAGACAGTGCTGTAATTATAGCGCAAGCATGGGGCTGCAACAAGGCATTTATCGGTGTAACTATTGTTGCATTAGGCACTTCGCTCCCTGAATTGGCTACGTCAATAATGGCTGCATATAGAAAAAATACAGATATAGCTATTGGTAATGTGATTGGGTCAAACATATTCAATGTGTTTTTTGTGTTGGGACTCAGTGCCACTATACATCCACTCGAAAATTACAGTTCGATAGTGCTAGATTCTGCAATGGCAGCAGGCAGTAGTTTACTGCTTTTATTACTACTTGCATTGAGCAAGAAAAAGACATTAACTCGTTGGAGTGGAGCGATATTACTACTCACTTATGGGGTATATTTGGGGTATCTATTGGCTACACTATCATAAAAATTGTGAGGATTTAAAACCTCATCTAGTAGCAAAAACTAGTGGGATTATGGTCGAAATCATTGGTGGTATTATGGTCGAAATTATTGGTAATATTCTCTTAAAATTACCACTATTAAAAAACTAAAAATAGAAGATGAAAAAAACGGTTCTACAAGGTGCATTTTTAGCCTTAGATGGCAAATTTAGTGCTAGCGACATATTAATAATTGATGGTGTAATTACTGAAATTGTACCAAATATTGTGGCTGACGATGCTGATGTAATTAATCTGGAGGGCAAATGTATTATGCCGGGGTTAGTTGATCTGCATGTGCACCTTCGCGAACCAGGGTTTGAATATAAAGAGACTATAAAATCTGGTTCAGAGGCTGCAAAATCGGCAGGTTACACAGACATTTTCAGTATGCCAAACCTCACTCCAGCACCCGATTCAATAGAGAACTTACAAATTCAACTCGACATAATTAAGCGCGATGCAGCCATTAACGTACACCCTTATGCCTCAATTACATTGGGACAAAAAGGAGCTGGCGAGTTGGTTGATTTCGAGGCACTTGCGCCATATGTAAAAGGATTTTCGGATGATGGACGCGGTGTGCAGTCGGACGAGCTAATGCGCGAGGCTATGAAACGCTGTAAAGCAGTAGACCGAGTAATTGTAGCCCACTGCGAAGTGAATGAGCTGTTAAAAGCAGGATATATCCACCAAGGCGAATATGCAGCAGCAAACGACCACAAAGGCATCTGTTCTGAGAGCGAATGGGCTCAGGTAGAGCGAGATATAAAATTGGTAGAGGAGACTGGTTGCAGATACCACGTGTGCCATATTTCTACCAAAGAGAGTGTGGAACTAGTGCGCCAAGCCAAGGCGAAAGGGCTACCTGTAACGTGTGAAACTGCCCCTCATTATCTACTGTTAAACGATAGCGACTTAAAAGAAGATGGCAACTTCAAGATGAATCCACCAATACGCTCAAAAGAAGACCAAAATGCTCTTATTGAAGGTGTTATCGATGGCACAATCGACGTAATTGCCACCGACCACGCGCCCCACTCTGCCGATGAAAAAAGCAGAGGATTAAAAGGTAGTGCATTTGGTATTGTAGGCATTGAAATTGCATTTCCGCTAATGTATACATACTTTGTAAAGAGGGGGATAATCTCGCTTGCGCGCTTGATAGAGTTGATGTCTACCAACGCACGCAACATTATGCGCCTCCCACAAATTGAAGTTGGTGCACATGCAAACCTCGCAATTTACGACCTAGAAGATAAATACAACATCGACCCCGACACCTTCATATCTAAAGGCAAATCAACTCCATTTGCCGACTACGAAGTGTGCGGAAAATGCGAACGAGTGGTGTTTTGAATAATGAGTAAAAAAATAAATTATGATAGAACAAGTAGTAATAAAGAATTACAAATCTATTAAAGATTTGACACTACCTTTAAACGCGATTAATGTCTTAATAGGCTCTAATGGCGCAGGAAAGAGTAACTTTATCTCATTCTTTGAATTGACAAAAGCTATTTTTGAACAACAATTTGGAGCTTTTACACTTGAAAAAGGGGGGATTGATAATTTGTTATATCAAGGTAGAAAACATTCTGAAAAAATATCTGGATTATTAGATTTTAATAATCAAAATGCCTTTTATTTTCATCTAAAACCTACTCAGTCTAATAAGGGTTATATTGAAGAATCTGGAGACTACTCAAATTGCTATAATTTAGTTAATAAGGAATATCAAACTAATTGGGAGAAAACAATCTTTGATGAAGCTGCTGAAGAGTCTAGATTAATCGATAAGGATTGGGGAAGAGCCCCACATATAAAAAACTACCTAAACAGTTTTACAGTATATCACTTTCACGATACTAGTGCAACTTCTCCAATGAGAGGCTCATGCAATATCAATGACAATATCTACCTAAAAGAAAACGGTTCTAATTTGGCTGCATATTTATATAAACTATCTCAAACAGACGAGAAATCGTTTAATCTAATTGAAGCTACCATTCGGTCTATTGCGCCATATTTTAAGAAATTTAATCTGCGAGAGAATCCTACTATCCCGGGCAGCATTCAACTTGAATGGAATGAGGAAAATAGTGATATTTACTTAAATGGATATAGTTTTTCTGATGGAACATTACGATTCATTGCTCTAGCTACTCTATTATTACAATCAAATCTACCTCAGATAGTAATTATTGATGAACCTGAATTGGGACTACACCCGGCAGCAATCAACAAATTTGCAGCACTTGTAAAAAAAGCCTCTAAATCGTCTCAAATTATTCTATCAACACAATCTACAAATATTGTAAACTGCTTTGAAGTAGAAGAAATTATTACTGTTGATAGAGAAAATAACCAATCTGTTTTTAAGCATTTATCGAATACAAATCTCTCAGTTTGGCTAGATGAATATAATTATACAATTAGCGACTTATGGGAGAAAAATGTAATTGGAGGTCAATTGTAATGAGAAGAGTATATATAATTGTAGAGGGACAAACAGAGCAAGAATTTGTAAACGATGTAATACGACCATATTTAAATGATTTTGGAGTATATGCTGTAATCCCGATATTAATACACACAAGCAAGATTGGACGTGGAGGATTTGTGAACTATCAACATTTGAGTAATACAATAAAACCACTGTTAGCATCTAAATCTAACGATTTTATTGTTACCACATTTGTAGATTTTTTTAGAATTCCAAATAATATTCCAAACTATACCAACTGCATTTCTCTACCAGACAGAGAGGCTCAAGTTGATGCATTAGAACAGGCTATTAATAATGACATTAACGATAGTCGTTTCTTTTCGTACATTCAACTTCACGAATTTGAAGCTCTTCTATTTACAAACAATAGTGGTTTTGAAAAATATAAAGAAGATAATATTTCACTAAGAACCAAAGAGATAGTGGAGAATTATTCCAATCCAGAAGATATTAACACCACACCAGAAGGAGCCCCATCAAAACGAATCTTAGCTATTGATGAGCAATACAATAAAGTAGTGGACGGCAATATCATAGCATTAGAAATAGGCATCAACGATATGCTTAGCAGATGTCCTAGACTTAACACCTGGGTAAAGAATATTATAACTAAAGCTACATATCCTCCATTGAGAGGGCAATGTAATTGATTGAGTATTGCGAAAATTTATTTATAATCTTTTGCGATTTAGTCTCAAGGAGTTGCAAATCAATCTTCTTTTTGTTGCGTTTTACCTCGAAAAAGTCTAACTGCTTATTCATATCATTTAGTGCTACTATATCAATCTCATTCTCACCTTTCCGATCCCAGTAACCTTGTATATCAGAGTATTGTTTAGCATCAATTAATTTTGCCTTAAAATATTTTTCAAGAACAAAACCACTATACACCTCATAATCACGCTCTAAAATCTCTTTAACATAATCTAAATTACCAATTTCAACAGCACTACGATATTTATATATAAATCTAAACCAGATATTTAAGAAATTATCCTCAATTAAGTATTTATTTGACCGACTCCCCTCTTTAGCCCCAAAAGGGCGCACTTTCTTGATAACAGAATACTCCTTCTCCAATCTATCCAAATATCCGCCAACTGGTATACCTAAAATATCCTCTATCTCAGATCGCTCTGATTTAGAAGAGGCAATTAAAGATAATATCGAGAAATAGACCCCATAATCACGACCAAATTCATCTATTAAAACACTCTTTCCCTCATTTAAAAAATACGAGCCCATAGTGAAAAATGAGTTTATTATTTTTGTTTTTGTAAATGCCTTTAATCTGATTAACTCCTCGATATATTTAGCCACACCACCAGTAATCATATAAAAGGCGAGTAAATCTTCCGACGAATAATTTGGAGAATAGTCGCCCAGTATCTCTTTGATAGTTTCAATATCAAACGGTTTCAAATTCATAAATGTAGATGCCCTACCAAACAGCGGCTCTTTGGAATTTTCAAAAATCCTTTTCATCATAGAATAGATAGAACCGCATAGTATCAAATTAAGTTGACTTTCATTTTTATTTGAATCCCAAATATTCTGCATATCGCTATAGATAGAGCTATTGATATTCATAAATTCTTGAAATTCGTCTATCACAAATGTAAAGTTATTCCTCTTCGATAGCAACATTATCGATTGAAAAAGAGCGGAAAAAGTCTTAAATTCGCCCAAGTAAATATTTAATTTAGCCTCTATTTCCGCCACTAACTCCTGACAAAGCAGCACCTCACTCTTCTTTGCAACAAAAAGATAAATCATCGTTGATGATTCAAAACTCTTTTTTAACAACGTGGTTTTACCAATACGTCTACGCCCCACCACCACGGTCATCTGCGCCATATCTACAGATAATTTTTCAACCTCTTTTAGGGTTGCCATCTCTCTTTTTCTATCGTAAAACTTCATAATATATGCATTAAATTTGGAGTTGATTTTCGCTAACGCAACCACGGTTACAGTAACCGCCAGTTCGTTAATGCAAAGTTAATACATTTTTTTAAATTGCAAAAATATATGGCATTTTTTTATTTACCCATTTGCTAATTGAGTTTTCACGAGCGAATTAAATATATAAAAAGCTTTGGTAAATTACAATATTTTATCTAACTTTGCAGAATAATAACAAACGAACGATAGAGAAATAGAATAGATGGATTATTTGATTAATATTAGGAGAATAAGATTATGTCATTACCTGTTAATATAAACGATCTGCTCAATAAGAATAAAGTAGAGTCGCAACGCATCGAATTTAAGCATGGGTGGAATCCAAGCAAAGTATATCATAGCATATGCGCCTTTGCCAACGATTTTGACAATATCGGTGGTGGATATATTCTGATAGGTGTGGAAGAAAATAATGGAGTGGCAAAACGCCCTGTTTGCGGTATACCGATTGAGCAGATTGATAAAATCAGTAAATCAATGGTGGGCTTCAACAATAAAATATTGCCATACTATATGCCTCGTACTTCTGTGGAAGAAATTGATGGGGTGCACGTACTAGTAATATGGGTGCCGAGCGGTATTAATAGACCATACTGTATTCCAGAAAATGTAACAAGCAAAAAAAGCGCAGATAAATTTTATGTTCGCTCTGGTAGCAACTCTATTGTGGCAAAAGGAGAAATTCTTGACGAGCTTAGAGAGATGGCAAATAGAGTGCCGTTTGACGACAGAGGTAATGATAATATTTCTATTGAAGACCTATCCCCATTTCTGCTTAGAGAGTATCTTATAAAGGCTAATAGTAAGTTAGCATCAAAATTAACAATCGACAATATTGGAGAGGTTCTTGACCAAATGGACCTCTACACAGGTAGAACTGAACACCGATTGCTCAAAAATGTAAGTGCAATGATGTTTAGCGAATCTATTGATAAAATTTTTCCATACTCGCAGGTTGATATAGTGATATTTAATGAGGGGAAACTAAAAAATCCAAACTCTTTTTCCGAAAAGACTTTTACAGGATCAGTCCCTCAGATGATTAAAAACACATTAGAATTTATAAAAAATAATATCATCAAGGAGTATATCATTAAACCTAAAGATAGTGCAGAGTCTATTCGCTATTTCAACTATCCATATCAAGCATTAGAGGAGGCGATTGTCAACGCTTTATATCATAGAGATTATATGGAACGTGAACCAGTCGAGATAACAATAGAACCAAATAAAATTTCTATTCTTAGTTACTCGGGACCTGATAGATCGATTTCAATGCAAACAATAAAACAAGGAGCATATATGCGTTCGCGCAGATATCGAAATAGAAAACTTGGCGATTACTTAAAGGAATTAAGATTATCTGAGGGTCGAGGTACTGGTATCCCCACCATTCAAGATGAATTGCTGAAAAATGGGTCTAATAAAGCTACCTTCGAAACAGATGAAGACAGAACATATTTCATTATTGATATTCCTGTCCATGAAGGGTGCGAATCTGTTTTCAAATTAAATGAAGATGGAGAAATGATTGTTGCAGATATTAACGATAGAGCTGACGATAGAGCTAGCGATATAGCTGACGATATAGTTAAACCGCTAGACAACAGCAAAATAAGCAAAATCAACGATAGAGCTGACGATATAGCTGATTATACAGCTGATTATACAGCTAACGATATAGCTGATTATACAGCTAACGATATAGCTGACGATATAGTTAAACCGCTAGACAACAGCAAAATAAGCAAAATCAACGATAGAGCTGACGATATAGCTGACGAGCATGAAATTCAAATTATTAAATTATGCATTAATTCTCCAATGTCTCGTAGAGAAATACTAAATAATTTAGGTTTGAAATATCACCCTGACAACATAAAACGATACATTCAACCATTAATAGATAAAGGTTATATCCAATCTACAACGCCAGACAAACCGACAAGTCCTAATAACAAACACTATGTAACGGCAAAAGGCAAAAGAGTAATCGCAAATTATGAATAAATAAAGTCGTTTCTCCCGCCACGAAAATAGAGTTCGTAAAGCAGTTATACCTTTGCAGAGAAATTTAAAACCACGATATGCCAGTAAACAAAAACGCAATGACCAGATATAAGATACTTGATGAGCTATTAAGCAACAAGTATCAAAATTACTCTTTGGATGATTTAACTGACAAGGTAAATCTGGCTCTTGCCGAAATTGAAGTCTCTTCTGTTTCGCGTCGTTGCATAGAAAAAGATATACATTATCTGGAATACGAAAGTGAATTTTTTGTTGAAATAGAGCGATATAGTGTTGATGCCTTAAGAGGTACGACAGAAAAACCTTATAAAAAGAAGTGTCTTAGATATGCCGATACATCGTGCTCTATATTTAAGAAAAATATGACTGACGATGAGAAACATATTCTATCTGAAACATTATCTCTGTTAGGGCAATTTGATGGATTGCCACATTTGGAGGCACTAGATGACTTACGAAAAAGTTTAGGGGTAAATAACCCACGTAATATCATCTCTTTTACAAAAAATCCATTGGAAAACTCCAACTTGTTGGGTGAACTGTTTACGATGATATCAAATAAAAAAGTGCTGGAAATTAAATACCACACCCTATTTGATGAGACTCAGCAAAAGAGTTTTACTATTCATCCGTATCTGCTTAAAGAGTATAATAATCGTTGGTATCTTTTTGCTTGTGCTGAAAATAACAATAAACTATTATCATTCAGTCTTGATAGAATAACAAAGATAACACCCTCATCTATAGAGTATAAAGAGTGTCAGTTGGATTTGAATGAACATTTTGAGGATATCATCGGGGTTACACTATATGACAATGCAAAACTAGAGAAAATAGTATTCTGGGTTAGCGATAAATCCAAATATTATGTAAAAACTAAGCCCTTGCACGAATCGCAAATCCACTTTGCAGATAAAGATAATAAATTGCAAGAGCAGTACCCTATGCTAGAGGGTGGATTTTTCTTTTCGATAGAGTGTCGAAAGAATTATGAGTTGATACGTGAGCTCACTTCGTTCGGCGAAGACCTACTTGTGTTATCTCCTAAAAACATCCAAAATGAAATATATAATAAATTAACTGCACAAATAGAGGGATATAATAAATTGCGAACATAGAGTTCGATATTGGGTCGTACCTTTGCAGTGAAATTAGAAAAACAGCGGTCTTTGATAATCTTAATTTGAAATTACATTTTGAACTCGTTATGCGTGGCGTTTGCCCTATGTTTTTGCTCTGAGCGTTATGCTCTAGCAGCTATATAGATTCGCATAATGTCTTTAACCGAAATGGCTTAAAGATAAATAATGTTGTTTTGTAAATGCATTCTGCTTGTTGTTTATAGTAGAAAAAGCTAGTTACAGAAATAGTTATAAGCAAGCTTATAACCTAACGAATTTACATAAAGAAAAGAGATATCAAATTTAAGATTAATCAAAGACCACTTTTAAAAAAGATCTATTACACCTTATATAAACTATGGAAAAAGAGATAATATCAGCAGCAGCTACGCAGATGAAAAGTAAAAGAGATTTACTAAATCTGCTTAATCGTATCAAACTAGATGATATGATTGAGAGCGGCATTGCTGGTGAATTTCATCCATTTAAGATGAGGCATATCAACTATTACTGCAATCCTAACAATGCATTTCACAGATACCGTCAGTTTGAGATAAAAAAGAAATCTGGCGGAGTACGACAAATTACAGCACCAAGAAATGCAAGTTTCAGATATATCCTCTACTGCCTCAATATCCTTTTAAAGTCAATTTACACACCATCTAAATATGCAATGGGTTTCACAGAGGGACGTTCTGTGGTACTTAATGCGGACAAACACAAAGGACAAAACTACATATTTAACATAGATTTAAAGGATTTTTTTCCTAGTATTCATCAAGCTAGAGTATGGAAACGGTTACAACTGCCTCCCTTTAATTTCGCACCAGAAATTGCAAGTCTAATTGCAGGAATGTGTTCGATGAAAGAGGTGATAAAAAGCGAAAACGAAGAGGAGACTACCAATTATATCCTCCCTCAAGGCGCACCTACATCACCACTTATTACCAATATGATATGCGACAAACTAGACCATCGATTGGCTGGACTTGCAAAACGTTTTGGATTGAATTACACTCGATATGCAGATGATATTACATTTTCATCTATGCACAATGTATATCAAAATGAAGGTGCATTTAGAAAAGAATTAACAAGAATAATAACCACACAAGGATTTTCAGTAAACGAAACAAAGACTCGCTTACAGAAAAAAGGTGGCAGACAAGAGGTTACAGGTATAATTGTAAGTGATAAACTCAACGTAACGCAAAAATACGTTAGAGACATTCGTAATATTCTCTATATCTGGGACAGATATGGCTATCACGTGGCATACAGCAAGTTTTTTCCAAAATATAAAGCAGAAAAGGGACATATTAAAAAAGGCAATCCTGACTTGATTTCGGTTATAAACGGAAAACTCCTATACCTAAAAATGGTAAAAGGCGATAGTGATAGCGTTTTTTTGCGCCTATATGAGAAATTCATATTTCTGAGAGATAAGTCAATTAATAACAACGACTGGACCGAGATATTTGTTAGTTCTTACGATAACGGCAGCACATCTACTAGAGAGGAGAAAACACAAATTAACATCTCCTATTTAGATACTACTCCAGTATTAGATTTTGAGCAGATTAACAACACAGTTATCAATATAGAAATAACTAAAGAGAAACGAAAAGCAACCTATATTAGTGATGATAAAAACGTGTTTCTGTTTGTGCACAAGGGCGTAGAAGCAACTGATAATAAGGCAGATTTAGCCATCTCGGTTTGTAAAGACACAAAAGGTAAAGTGTTTCAACTGATACATAAGAAGGGTAAATTCAACCAAGGTGAGGTACTCAACTACAAACAAACAGCTGAGCGCAAAACTCTACTTTATGAAACTATAGGTCGTTTGTTTGGATTGGAAGTAGAAGATATTGAAATTGAGGAGTTAAATAATGATTTAGATTCACTACTACAAGATATATGATATGGACGATAAATTAAGAAGTACATTGAGTAAAATAAAGACTCTTGCAGATAAAAATCCTGAGTTTGCCAGCGAATTGCGGAAGATAGTCAAAGTGCCATCTCCCGCAGTGTCGGTTAGTAATGATATATCCGAAAATGTTCTATTCCTTAGGCAAGTGCTAGAAATCAGTGCAAACGTCAGTATTAATTATGAATTTATTAAGTCACAAAGGCTAAAAGATCAGTTGATAATTGATAATCTAAGAATGGAGAATTCCACTTTAGAATACAAGCAAACTTGCAGTGAAAAAGATAGATATATCAATTTTTGCTTAAGTGCATTTCATCAAATAGAAGCAGTTGTTAATTATTATTTCGAACAGAAATATCCGAATATCAATGATTTAATTTCTACCGTTCAGCTCAATACACAAGATGAAGCAGAAGGCTTTAGATATAAGCCATCGGGCAAAGAATCAGATGTAAGTAATATAGATATCTCGCACAAACTCAATGCTATAATCAACATTTTATTTACAGATAAGAGCGATAAATTTTTAAAAATGAACTTAGGTCAATTAAGACGAATAAGAAATATGTCGGTGCACAGAGCAGACAACCAAAGCAATGATGAGAAATTAAATCAATTTTACCAATACAACAGCATTGACCA
>JAWXTU010000034.1:0-19509 GCA_044433285.1 bacterium
AGATAAAATCGCTTTTCGGACGTACTGTCTCGTTTAAGCGTGGTGCTTATCTTATCCTTGATCAAACTGAGGCAATGCATGTAATTGATGTTAATAGCGGCACTCGTACCAGATCTACTCAAACTCAAGAGGAGAATGCGTTAGAGGTAAATTTAGCCGCAGGTACTGAGATTGCACGTCAACTCCGTTTGCGTGATATTGGTGGTATCATTGTCGTAGACTTTATTGATATGGCAGAAGCAGCTCACAGAGCAGAGTTGCTAAATCATATGCAAACGCTTATGAGCACCGACAGAGCTCGTCATAACATCCTACCTCTCAGTAAGTTTGGTTTGATGCAAATTACCCGTCAGAGAGTGCGCCCTGCACTCGACATTGAGACTAGTGAAACTTGTCCTACTTGTTTCGGTACAGGAAAAGCCAAACCAGCAATCCTGCTCACCGATCAAATAGAAGAGAAGATAGAAATACTGGTTAATCAATTGAATATTAAGAAATTTACAATTCATGTTCACCCTTATTTAGCCTCTTATGTTAAAAGTGGTTTCCCTTCGATGCTCCTCAAATGGCGTATGAAGTATGGATTTGGTCTTCGTCTGTTGCCTATACAAGATATAGGGTTTCTGCAATATAAAATGGTTGATGCCGCAGGTGATGAGATAAAGGTATCAGAATTGCTAGAACTTGCAGAGAAATAGAGTAAGTTATTAGAGTGTTATATATAATTAGCTGTTATGTTTTTATGTATAATAAAAGTCAAAATAAGTATATCGCTTACGAGTTAACTCGCAAAAGGAGTACATCTGATGATGAAAAACTTACTGGAGTGTTATCCGAAGCGCAAGTGGATCTCAACCCACATCAGGTTGAGGCAGCTCTTTTTGCGTTTAGATCTCCCCTTAGTATGGGTGCAATTCTTGCTGATGAGGTTGGTTTGGGAAAGACAATTGAGGCGGCATTAGTGATCAGTCAGCACTGGGCAGAAGGGAAGAGAAATATTCTAATTATTGTACCTGCAACACTCCGCAAACAGTGGGGGCTTGAATTAGAAGAGAAGTTTTTTTTGCCATCTGTTATTCTTGAAAAAAGAAATTTTGATAAGATTCTAAACAATACCTACAAAAATCCATTTGATCAAAATACAAATATAATAATATGTTCTTATCCATTTGCTCGAAAGCAGGAGGCTCATATTAGACGAGTTAATTGGGATTTGGTTATCCTTGATGAAGCTCATAAACTTCGTAACGTATATAAGAAGAACAATAAAACTGCACAGACTTTAAAATATGCTTTGCAGCCCTTTAAAAAAATTCTTTTGACAGCTACACCTCTCCAAAACGATATAAAAGAATTATATGGTCTTATCTCTATAATTGATGACAGTTATTTCGGTAGTTTAGATTCTTTTGCGCATCAATATAATAAGGTGGCATTACGTGAGGAAGATACATATTCCGTCTTAAGACAAAGACTCACTCCTTTAGTGCATAGAACATTAAGAGGCGATGTGCAGGAATATGTGAAATATACTCAACGGAAATCTATGGTGCAAGTTTATACACCATCTTCAGATGAACAAGCTCTCGAAGATATTATTATGGGTTATCTTCGCCAAGAGGAATCATATGGATTGCCTCGTTCTCAGAATCAATTGATTTCGATGGTAATGCTAAAACTTATGGCATCATCTACTTTTGCTATTGCTGGTACTCTTAAAACGATAATAGATCGCTTGCAGCGTCTTATAGAGTCGCAATGTAGTGATAGCATTTTGTATGATGCTAATTCTGAAGAACTTTATGAGGGGTATGCTGAAGAATGGTTAGATGAAGACGATGAAGATGAGGAATGCTTTGAGGATGAGGCTTTATCTCCAGATCAGATAGAAAATATTAAAAAAGAAATAGAGTATCTTCAAACCATCTTAGAATTGGCTCTGTCAATTGCAGATAATAATAAAGGAGAATGCTTACTTACAGCCCTATCAACTGGATTTGCAGAGATGGAGTCAATGGGAGCACCTAAAAAAGCGTTGATATTTACTGAGAGTACTCGAACACAAAAGTATCTATTGCAACTTTTAGAGTCTAATGGCTATAATGGAAAGATTGTTTTGTTCAATGGTAGCAATAATGATCCTAATTCTAAAGAGATATACAAAGAATGGTTAAAAGTACATCAAGGTACAAGTAGAGTTACAGGTTCTCCTACAGCAGATAAGCGACAGGCTTTGGTAGATTACTTCCGTAATAGTGCAGATATTATGATTGCAACCGAGGCTGCCGCAGAAGGTATTAATTTGCAATTTTGCTCTTTAATTGTCAATTATGATTTACCTTGGAATCCTCAACGAGTAGAGCAACGTATCGGACGTTGTCATCGTTATGGGCAAAGGTATGATGTGGTGGTAGTAAACTTTATTAATGCAAATAATCGTGCCGACCAACGAGTATTTGAGTTACTTGACCAGAAATTTAAGTTATTTAAAGGTGTTTTTGGTGCGAGTGATGATGTTTTGGGATTGGCTGAAAATACGGTTGATTTTGAGCGACGTATATTATCTATTTATAGAGAGTGTCGCACTCCAGAACAGATTGATGCTGCCTTTGATCAATTACAGTCTGAGTTCAAAGATTCTATTGATGAAAGATTAAATAATACACAAGTGTCATTAATCGAACATTTTGATGAGGATGTGATTAATAAGTTAAAGTTGCGTAAAGATTCTGATGAGGATAGATTAAACGCCTTTAATAGATTGTTGTGGCAATTTACGCAAAGTATGTTGGGTTCTAAAATTACTGTTGAGGATAACAGTAAATATCAGTTTGTCTTAAATAGGTCTCTCCTTGATTTTAAGACTGGACGTTATGTTATTGGTAAAGAGCGTAGTGTTGGTATGAATTATCGTATTTCTCACCCATTGGCACAGCATTTAATTCATAAGGCAAAGTTAGAAAAAACAATGCCTATGGAGGTTGAATTTGATTATTCCTCTCACGATTTTATTATTTCTATACTTGGTTCTCAGATTGGAAATTCTGGTTGGTTAGGTGTTAGATTTATGAAATCTTCTTCGTTTAAGGATGATGAAGAGTATATTGTTTCGGTTGCTGTAGATGATAATGGTGATATCATGGTAGATGGTTTTGTCGGCAAGTTAATGACTGTTTCCTCATCTTCAGTTCCTACTGTCGATACTATTAAACAGGAGAGTTTAGCAATTTTATTGGATGATAAATGCAGAGAGCAGTCTTTGTTAATTGAAGAGCGTAACTCTACATTTGTAACAGAAGAAGTACAAAAGATTGAGAATTGGGCAGAAGACAATCGTAAGAGTTTACAGGGTAAATTAAGACAGTTAGATAAAGATATTGAGATTTTGGATGGCGAATTTGTTAGAGAATGTAATATACGCAAGAAGTTAGCTATTCAACAACAAAAAGATGCTCTATCCTCTAAAAGAGATGATGCCTGGCGAGAGTTTGATCAGCAAAGAGAGGGGCTTAAATCAGAAAAAAATAAATTAATTTCCGACCTCTATACTCTTGCAGATCAGCAAAGTGAAATGGTTGATAGTTTTATAATTAGATGGAGGATTAAGTAATGGAAAAGATAAAACTAACTAAGCAAGAAAAAAGATTATTAAATCTTTTAAATAAAGAAAATGGCTACATGGGTACTATGCATCCAGATTGTAACGGAGGTTACTTTTATTAGAACAAAAAGGACTTGTAATAAATAGTAAGGATGTATCAGAGCAAATATATTGTACTCATTTAACAGATAAATCTCGTGCATATATGTCATTTAATCCTAACCTTAAAAATCCATCAATATGGGATGATAAAAAGTATATTATTAATACAATAATTTCTGTCATTGCGTTAGTAATTTCTGCTATTGCACTTTATATTAGCATTAAACAAAAATAGAATTTATGGATACTATCAAAAAGAATAAAATTAATATTGGATGGTGGATTTTGGCATTTGTTGCTATTCCATTTATAGTGTGTATATTAATGATTTTTGAAAATCCAATGTCTGAATATATTGGGAAAATTGATGAAACTCATTGGTTGAGTTTTCTAGGAGGCTATTTAGGAGCGTGTATAACAGGGCTGGTAACGTTATATGTTTTGCGTATAACATATAACCAGAATAATCATAATTTAGAAGCTACGTTAAAGCAGAATCAAAAAAATCACATAGATAATCAAGAGCAGAATCGTAAGTTGTTACAATTACAAATTAATACAACAAAATATAATAGAGCAATGCAAGAGATTGATAACTTAAAAGATTTATTTGACGAAAGTTACAAAACAATAGATTATCAAAGATTAGCAATGGCAATAGATTGTATTAATAGAGAAGATTTAATTTCTGCTGAGATTTCTCTTATGCAAATTAATAGAGATGTAGAGATGATGGGAAATAAATTTGATTTATTTACAACATTTGCTGCAAATGATTTAGATGAAAGGTGTGGGAATGTATTTAGGGATAAATTAATTATATATGGAATTTATGTTAGTGATTTTGTATTTATCATTAGGTTGAAAAATTTTTTAAAACAGAACACCTCTATGGTAGAATTTTTTGAATACGTGGATGATAATTATACAAGTATAAAAAATATATCTAAAAATGAGCTGATCATTGCTGAGTATAACAAAGAAGTCAATATTTACAGTAAACTCCTTTGTATTAAAAGAGAGGTAAAAGAAGAAGATTTGCCTTTTGAAATTAAAAATGCGATAGAAGAAAGATTGTCTGAAATAGTCAATTATCAGTTAGATAAAGGTGAAATGTTTTTTGTGGCTAAAGAATTACTTTCCCAAAAAGAGAGATTAGCCAATCAAATATTATTAGAAAACATACAAAATTAATAGATATGAATAATTTAAAACTATACGAAGAACTTTACACCCTCCTAAGGATGGAGAGTCGCTATTGTAGCGAGGATGGTAATCTTTTGAAGAATAGCATTGTGGAGTCGGCTTTGGCTTTGCGCCCTGACTTGATTAAGCTGTTGCTTTCGCACGAGGGCATTAAGAGTAACTTTTTTACTGATGTGGAGGGTGTTATGGTATTTGATAAAGTACGTTTCCAGAAATTTGTGATGAACAAACGTTTTTTGCCTGACTCTTACACAAGTTTTAAGAATAAGATCGGGCTTACTGGTGATGATGGTGATTTCTTGGCTGATAGCTGTGAGGTTGTATTGTCGTGGCCCTACAAAGATTGTGTTTTGGAGGGTGGTCAAACTAAAGAGGATGCTAAGCGTAACGAGATATTTTGGAACGAGATCCTCGCACCCGACGAGATTAACCGCCTTACAGAGCCAAAAGCTCTCACATCTTTTGCTCGTTACGATGTTGATGGCAAGCACGAAGTATATGAAATTTCAGATAAAGATAACCTAATTATCAAGGGTAATAACCTGCTTGCGCTTCACTCCCTACTTGCAAAGTATAGGGGTAAAGTAAAGCTGATATATATTGACCCTCCGTATAACACTGGTAATGACGGCTTCCAATATAATGACTCATTTAACCACTCTTCGTGGCTTACCTTTATGCGCAATCGCTTAGTTATTGCTAATCAATTATTATCAAAAGAGGGACTAATTTTTGTTCATTGTGACAATAATGAACAAGCATATCTCAAAGTTTTAATGGACGAGATATTTGGAAGAGAAAATTTTGCTGAAACAATTTCAGTTGTGAACAATCCAAGAGGAAGAGATTATGGTTGTATAGCAAATATGCATGAGCTAATACATGTATATGCAAAGGATTTCTTAAATGCGACATATTATAGGATCGTTGATGAAGATAAAGAATTTCAATATGCTGACACTCTAGGAGGGTTTGATATAAGAGAACTACGAAATAGAAATACTGCATTTAATTCTAATAATAGAAAGAATCTATTTTACCCTTTCTACCTTAATCCACACAATAAAGACGAAAATGGTTTCTATGAAATTGGGGTTGAAGAAATTGAAGGTTGGGTAATGGTAAATCCTGCTATTTCGCAAGGTATACAAACAGTATGGAGATGGGGAAAGCCTAAAGCTATAGAAAATCTTAATATTAACATAGTTGGAAAGAAAATGCAAGATGAAGGTCGATATATGATTGTTGAAAAATATCGAGAAAATGCAAGGCTTGCTCGTTCTGTTTGGTGGGATAAGGATGTTAATTCAGAAAAAGGTACAGTACATTTGAAAGAATTATTTGGGGAAAAAGTATTTGCATTTCCAAAACCCGAGACTTTATTAAAACGTATAGTTGAAATAGCTACAACGGCTAGTGATATTGTTCTTGATTACCATTTAGGAAGTGGAACAACTGCGGCTGTGGCTCACAAGATGGGGCGCAGATATATCGGTGTGGAACAGATGGACTACATTGAAACCGTTGCCGTTGAACGCTTGAAAAAGGTAGTAGGAGTGAAATCACCAAATGGTATGTTTGATAAGATAGAGAGCGACCAAGGTGGTATCTCAAAGGCGGTGAATTGGCAAGGCGGCGGCTCATTCGTCTACTGCGAACTAGCCAAGGCAAACCAACAATTTGTCGAAGATATTATCGCTGCATCCACAGACGAAGAACTTACCAAAATATGGAACGACATTCAACAAACTGGTTTCATAAGTTGGAAAGTAAGCCCTAGAATGATTGACGAGGCAGCCGACGAGTTCGACAACCTCTCACTAGAAGACAAACAAAACTTCCTGCTAGAGATCCTCGACAAAAACCTCCTCTATGTCCCACTAGCCGACATAGAAGATGAAACCTACAATGTATCTGACACAGACAAACACTTAAACGAACAGTTTTATGGCAGATAATAAATTTAAATCTTTAGTTGATAATCCTATCATTAAATGGTTGGGATTTATATTTGCTGCCATAGGCTTTTTATGGTTAGTATATGAAAATTTTATAAAAATTGATACTCCATTACTTCAATATGAGGTAGAATCAAATATTAAGATTTTAGCTAAAAATGAATCTGTATCTGCATTGCGTATTATGGTAGATACATTAGATATAAATAAATCGGGTAATAACATTAGTATATACAAAATTAAAGTTATAAATAATGGTGGAGAATGTATAACTCCAGAGTTGTATGATAAGGGGGATTTTGGTTTGCAAATAATAAATGGTGAACTAGTAGAATATCCTACACAAGTTGTAGCTTCGTCTTCGCATATTGTAGAAAGATTTAATGAAATTTCAAAATTTAATCGCAAAGATTTTATTCACATACCACCAATCACCCTTGATGTAAATGAATTTTACATTCTTAAATTTGGTATACTACATAGCAATGAAGAAGAACCAAAATTTAATATTAAAGGTAAAATTATTAATCAAAGAGTGATATCACTCGTAGATATTAACAAGGAAGATATACCATGGGCAACAACTATTTTTAACGGTGGTTTGTGGATTCAGGTTCAACGAGTGATAATATATGGACTTTTTCTGATTGTTTTTATAATTATATTTGCTGTAATACTATCGTATATCAGTACTCAAAAGACTAAAATTAAAAGAAAAAAAGTTATTCAACAGATTAAAAAGTCAGGAATAATAGAAAGAAATGTTTTACATGATTATATCGATAGGGGTGGGGGATATATAAGAAATATTTATATTATACTTAAAATGCCTACAAATAAAATAATTGCTAATTATTCAAAATCAATTAAATATACAGAGAGTAATTATTATAAGATGAATGCAACGCAAAGAAAATTCCACAATAATCGTAGAAAATTATATTTGGATTTAGTGAGAAATGGGTACTTGAATTTAGATGGAGATACAATAAGTATAAACAAAACTAAACAAGAATCACTTAAAAGATTATATGATTTGTTAGAACAAGAAAAATTAATCAAATCATATAATGCAGAAGATTGATTTTATTTAAATGATTAATATGAACGAGATAATACTATATAAAAGTGAAGATGGAGCTATAAAGGTTGATGTTCTTTTTGAAAATGAAACAGCCTGGCTTACACAAAATCAAATGGCAGAATTGTTTGGAAAATCAGTGTCGACCATTAATGAACATATAAAAAATATTTTTGCTGAAAATGAGCTAGTTGAGTCCGATGTGGTGAGAAAATTCGGAAATTCCGAATTTTCTACTAAACCAACAAATTTTTATAACCTTGATGTGATAATTTCAGTGGGCTATCGTGTTAAGTCTCAGCAAGGTACGCAGTTTAGGATGTGGGCAACTAAGAGGTTGCATGACTACATAGTCAAAGGGTTTGCTTTAAATGACGATAGATTCAAAAGTGGTTCTTCAATGAACTATTTTCGTGAACTTATCGACAGGATACGTGATATCCGAATATCAGAGAGGGTTTTTTATCAACAGATAAAAGATATATACACTACTAGTATAGATTATGATCCGCAAAATGATTTGACTATTACATTTTTTCAAGAGGTGCAAAATAAGCTATTATGGGCTGTGAGTGGAAAAACTGCTGCTGAATTGGTATATTATAGAGCTAATGCAGAATTGCCACAGATGGGGCTTACATCAACATCGAAACCCAACAAGGTGTTGAAAGTAGATGTTTCAAGAGGTAAAAACTACTTGAGTGAGGAGGAGATAACATCTTTAAAATTTATAGTTGACCAATATTTGACATTTGCTGAGGCTCAAGCATATGCTCATCGACCTATGTATATGGTGGATTGGATACAGCATCTATCTATGCTTCTGACGATGAATAAAAAGGAGATACTTACTCATAGAGGTAAAATAGCTCAAGCTTTAGCACAGAAAAAATCAGAACAAGAGTACGAAAAGTATAAAATTTATCAGAAAGAAATTGAACGCATAGAGAGCATTAAAGAACTTGATGCAGATATAAAACGAGTAAAAGAACTTACAAATGGCAAAAAGTAATAATATAGCTATAAAGAATCTACAAGATATAATTCGTGAGGAGTTTGGAAAACGTACGATAGAAAGTACGAAGTTACCGGAATACTTTTCTACGTCCCTTAACCCAGCATTCAAACTTCGTCCATATCAAGAGGAGTGTTTTAAATATTTCTTAAACTACTCGGAAAATCCATTTGAGGGTAAAGAGTTTATGCCGCAGTTAATGTTTCATATGGCTACTGGTAGCGGTAAGACACTTATTATGGCAGGTCTTATGCTCTATCTATACGAGAAAGGGTATCGCAACTTTTTGTTCTTTGTGAATTCTACTAATATCATAGAAAAAACCAAAGAAAACTTTTTGAATCAAGCATCACATAAATACCTTTTTGCGCCAATGATTGAGATTGGGGGTAAGCGTGTAGAGATAAAATTGGTTGATAATTTTCAAGGTGTATCAGATGACTGTTTAAACCTATGTCTTACAAGCATTCAAGGTTTGCATACATCACTTAATACTCCTCGTGAAAATAGTATTACATATGATGACTTTGCTGAGCATAAAATTGTATTAATATCTGACGAAGCTCACCATATAAATACGGCTACAAAAAAAGGAAAAAATATTGTTGAAACAACACAACTCGATCTATTTAACGGTGAAAATACATCTGATGATTGGGAAACAACAGTTATGCGAATATTCAAAGCTAATAATAGCTCTGTTATGCCAAATGTGTTGTTGGAGTTTACTGCAACTTCTGATCTGACAGATGCTAATATTGCAGAGAAATATGCTAATAAAATAATCTTTGACTATCCGTTAAAGAAATTTAGAGAGGATGGATACTCAAAAGATATTGAGGTGGTTCAAAGTGATTTATCTCCTATTGAGCGAGCTATTCAAACTGTTGTTCTTAATCAATACAAAAGAAAACTTTTTGCATCAATAGGGCAAGATATTAAGCCAGTTATGATGCTAAAGTCTAAGACAATAGCAGAGAACAAGAAATTTTATAATGAATTTGTTGAGGCTATACACTCTCTAAAAGTTGAAACTTTACTTAAAATTAAGGATAATGCTAAAGATGATATATTATCAGCGTTTATATTCTTTGATGAATTAGGTATAACTTTTGATAATCTATTGCTCGAACTTAAAGAAGATTTTAAAGAGGAGAATTTGCTGTTAGTAGATGGTAATAATATAACACCAGAAAAACAATTGCAGTTAAATACACTTGAAGCAAAAGACAATGAGTTCCGAGTGGTGTTTGCAGTAGATATGTTAAATGAAGGTTGGGATGTTCTTAATCTATACGACATTGTACGTTTATACGAAACGCGTGATTCGAAAGGTAATACTCCTGGTAAAACAACAATGCAAGAGGCGCAGTTGATAGGTCGCGGAGCGAGATATATGCCTTTTACTGCTCCAGAAGAGGGGAAACCTGAAGGAGAGAGAAAATATGATAAGGATATAGAAAACAGACTTCGTGCTGTAGAAAAACTTCACTATCATAGTGGTCATAATCCACGTTATATTTCTGAGTTAAAGACTGCTATGGAGCAAACTGGTATTATAGCCAAACGTGCAACGGAGATCAAAGTTAAGCTAAAAGATACTTTTAAGAAGACTGAACTATATACTGATGGTTATGTGTTTGGTAATAAAAGAGAAAGTTATGCAATTCTTGATAATATAGGAGATATTGGTAAGGATATATTAAATACAACATTTAAGATTAGGCTTAGAAGTGGAGAGATACAAACATCTGTTATATATGCTGATGTTCCAACAAAAAAACTTGATAATGACTCTTTAAAGATCAAAACAATAACATTAAAAGAGCTTGGACGTAATGTTTTGCGAGCAGCAATTAATAGGTTAGGTGCTTATTCTTTTGCAAAACTTAATGAAGTTATGCCAATGCTTAAATCAATTGAGGAATTTATTCAATCGCCAAAATATCTTGCTGATATACGAGTGTCTGTATCTGGAAGAGAGGAGATATTAAATAATTTATCGCAAAAGCAAAAATTGGTTATTGCAATGGATGTTCTTAAACAAATTGAACCGATGTTTGGGAAATCTGTTACAGGATATAGGGGTAAAACTGAATTTGAATTTATTGGAATGGTTAAAGAAATCTTCAAAGATAAAACTATGAAGATAACCCTAGATGATAATTCTGATAAAGAGTTTGGGAAATCAATGAAAGAATCTGGTATATTTTCTTCAACTGATTTAAGTACTCAAGATTGGTATGCGTTTGATGATTGTTATGGAACATCTGAAGAGAAATATTTTGTAAAGTATTTTGAAACTATTGTTCCTAAACTTAAAGAGAAGTATGAAGATGTATACCTCGTTAGAAATGAAAGAGAAATGGCTCTGTTTGAGTTTGCAGGTGGTGTAAATGGTGGACGTAGGTTTGAACCTGATTTCTTATTGTTTATGAAGCAAAAAGATTCGACTGGATACATAAATTATCAAATATTTGTTGAACCCAAGGGCTCTCATCTTAAAGAACACGATGAATGGAAACAAGAATTTATGTCTCAACTCAATGACAAAGCAAAAATTTTATTTTCAACAAGAGGTGGAGATACTTTTAGTGTGTGTGGTTTGCCGTTTTATATTGAAGAAAACAGTAGGGCTTTTGATAAAGCTTTTAAGGATATGTTTGGAATTTGACATTATGATCTATAACAAATAAGTGGTATGTCGGAATTTCCGACGTACCACTTATTTGTTATTCATACAGATAATATTTCGATGATTTGACTTTATATTCTGCCTCATCTTTCTCAAAAAAATCTTTTATATCTGCCCACCTATGATTTTCCGTAAATGTTGCACGAATATATTTACTTCCACACACCTTATCAAACATCGCAAATCGTCCGCTATTAGCATTTGCTAGGGTAGCGCGACTCGGATACAAAATATTTAGAGCTTCCATTATTCTAAATTGTATCTCTGTTAATCTCACCTTTGCAAAGTCCGTAATATATATCTGCACACCGCTACAATAGCTACCGCTATGCGCAGAATACATTGGTTTATAGTGAGTTGGTCTGAAATATACCCCCACCATTTGCATATCATTAAGCGCAATAGATAATGAATCGGCATTTATCCATGGCGCAGCAACTGTTTGAAACGGCATCGTATATCCTACACCAATATTTATATATCCAAGCTCACCCAAAATACCAGTAGCTGGGTAATAAAAAGCAGTCTCAGCATGAGGAATATGTGGCGATGCAGGCACCCATGGCAGTCCAGTAGCCTCCCAATTCATCGAACGTTGCCACCCCTCCATCTTTACCACTGTTAGGTTACATTTCTTACCTAAATAGTTCTCTTCGTTTAGCATCTGTGCAAGTTCGCCAGGTGTTTGACCATATATATATGGTATCGAAAATTGACTCACAAACGAATAGCAACCATCTTCTACAACATTACCCTCTATCTTCTCACCTCCCAATGGGTTAGGACGGTCTAGCACCACAAAATCTACACCATTTTCTGCTGCCGATTTCATTGCCAACCCCATAGTACTAATAAATGTGTACGATCTGCAACCAATATCCTGAATGTCATATACCAACACATCAATATTTTCTAGCATCTCTGCTGTCGGTCTGTTTGTTTTTCCATATATCGAGTATACAGGGACACCCGTAATGTTATCTGTGCTATTTGCAACTCTCGCGCCTGCATCCATATTTCCCCTCACCCCGTGTTCTGGCGCAAATAGGGCAACAAGGTTTACATCTTCTGCATGGAATAAAATGTCGATTGTCGAACGAAATTTACTATCTATCCCTGTGGGATTAGTAATTAATCCCACTTTTTTACCTTTGAGGATATCAAAATTATTATCACGCAGCACCTCGATACCAGTTTTGACAACAGTTTTAGTTTCGATAGCTGTTTTAATTTCAGGTTTGTCAGCAATTTCACCATCAATTTGCAGACTGTTTTTTGATGAACAACTACTACTAATTAGTAGTAAAATTGAGAAACAAAATATTCTTATCATTGTTTTATGTGTATTTTTTGCAAAGATACGATTTTATTTGTTGTTAAACAAAAAATATCTTCACAAAAATTCTTATCTCTGAAAGATTTTCATTATCTTTGCAGTTAATTAATTTAGGGGCGGTTTTCGATCACCCCTTTTGATGCAAAAGATAATAAATGGCAGTAGAAAATATAGGCAGGAAAGATTTGGTGTGGAGTTTGCTAGCAACTTTTTTTAAAATTGGTGCTGGTGTACTGCTGTTCCCTCTTATTCTTAAGGCATTACCCTCAGAGGCTGTGGGTATCTGGACTATATTTACCTCGATTACTACTATTGTTCTTCTCTTCGATTTTGGGTTTAATGTATCTTTTGCTCGTAATATCTCCTATATTTTTAGTGGTGTACAAGGGTTGAAAAAGCTAGGTTTTGAGTCGGTTAAAGATGCAAATATTGCTGAAATAGATGCCTCATTGCTAAAAAATACAATCAGAGCAATGCACCATTTTTATTCGAGAATGGCAATTGCACTTTTTGTTGTATTTATCACTCTGGGTTCATATTATATCTATACCGTAGCGCAAGATTATCAAGGTGATAAGATAGAGGTTTACATCTCGTGGCTCGTGGTTTGTCTGGTTAGTTGCTATAATCTATATACACAGTATTTTGAGTCGCTATTGAACGGACAAGGACTGGTGAAGCGTGCTAATCAAATAGTTTTGATAGGTAATGTGCTGTATATCACATTGGCATCTGTTCTTATTTTGTTTGATTTCGGGCTCTTAGCTGTGGTATCTTCGCAGGCTCTCTCTGTAATTGTGGTGCGCATATTGAGTTATCGCTCGTTTTTTACACCACAATTGCGTGCAAAATTATCCGATGCACAAGAGGGAGATTATATGCAGGTGCTCAAGGCTATTTCACCTAATGCAGTGAAAATGGGACTCACAACTCTCGGCGGATTTATCATTACCCGTGCTAGTGTTTTTATCGGGTCGCTATATGTTTCGTTAGAGGAGATGGCATCTTATGGTATTACTCTTCAGTTGGTTATTGTGATATGTTCAATATCTACTATCTATTCTCGTGTCTATATGCCTAAGGTGTTTCAATGGCGCGTGGAGAATAATATGCAGGCAATTAAACGCACGTTTTATATCTCAACAGCAATATTGATATCAGTATTTGTGGGTAGTGGTTTGGTTATTGCTTTGTGTGGTAATTGGGCATTATCATTAATGAGTAGTAACACCTATCTGGTCTCAAATATCATATTTATAATGATAATGCTACAGTATGGTTTAGAGACAAATCACGCTAATGCAGCTCAATTTATTATGTCGAAAAATGAAGTGCCGTTTTTTAAAGCCTCACTTTGGTCGGCAGCCGCTACGT
Organism: bacterium; assembly: GCA_044433285.1. Taxonomy (GTDB): domain Bacteria; phylum Bacteroidota; class Bacteroidia; order Bacteroidales; family Paludibacteraceae; genus Aphodosoma. The sequence continues at coordinate 14,369 of JAWXTU010000034.1, forward strand.
TAGTACTGTTAATTATTTTTGTTGTGATTTTAAGATGGGGCTTGTGGGGTATGGTGTTAGCTCCAACTTTGGCGCAACTGGTATATCAAAATTGGAAATGGCCCCTCGTGGTTATTAAGGAATTAAAAGGAATTTAGATTATGACTAACATAAAAAATATAGAGTTACTTTCGCCTGCAAAGAATGCAGAAATAGGTATTGCAGCCATCAACCACGGAGCAGATGCCGTATATATCGGTGCACCACAGTTCGGTGCACGTCAGGCGGCGGCTAATTCGCTCAGTGATATAGAATCATTAGTAACATATGCACATCAATTTCACGCTCGTGTATATGTGGCACTTAATACCATTTTGCAAGATGATGAACTTGAAGCAGCTCGTAATTTAATATTTAGATTATACGAAATAGGTGTAGATGCTCTCATCATTCAAGATATGGCACTGCTCGAAATGGATCTGCCGCCTATCGAGTTGCACGCTAGTACTCAATGCGATATACGCACACCAGAAAAGGTGCAGTTTCTACAAGATTGTGGCTTTTCGCAAGTGGTGTTAGCTCGTGAAACATCTATAGATATGATGCGCACAATTTCGGCTAGCACTTCTGTAGCTCTCGAGGCTTTTGTGCACGGTGCTTTGTGTGTGTCGTATAGCGGACAATGTTATATGAGTCAGTCGGCACGAGGTCGTAGTGCCAATCGTGGTGCGTGTGCTCAAATGTGTCGTGTGCCGTATGATTTGATTGACTCTGCAGGCAATGAACTTCTATATAGAAAACATCTTTTATCGTTGAAGGATTTCAATGCATCAAATTCACTACAATCGATGTTAGAGGCTGGTATATCGTCGTTCAAAATAGAAGGACGACTAAAAGATGCCAACTATGTAAAGAATATAACGGCATATTATCGTAAACAATTAGATATACTTTTTGAGTCAAACACCTATAACCATTCATCTCTTGGCAGGGTAAATTTCAGTTTTGAACCTAACCCACAAAAAACATTTTATCGGGGCTCAACAGAATATTTTCTGAATGGTCGGGCACCTAATATATGGTCGTTTGATACCCCAAAATCACTTGGTGAGCCAGTGGGGAAAGTGCGTGATATGTGGCGAAATGCCATTAGTATTAATGCTCCTGGTGTACAATTTGCTAATGGAGATGGTTTGTGTTTCTTAAATTCGCAAGGTGAGTTTGAGGGCTTTAGAGTTAATAAAGTAGAATTAAATCGCCTGTTTCCTTTGCGAATGCCTGATATTAAAATAGGTGCGCAGTTATATCGCAATCAAGATACAGCATTTGAGAAATTATTATCTACAAATTCGGCACAACGAAAACTTACAGTAAATTTTGCAGTGAGCGATACGGACAATGGTTTTGCAATAAAAGCAGAGATTAAAACTCCCTCTGAAGCAAATATTAAAACACCTTCTGTAGCAAATATTTTTGCCGAGATACTTGTAGAATCGCCACACGAGGAGTCGAAAAATATAGAGCGAGCAATTGATACGTGGCGCACACAATTTGGTAAACTGGGTGATACAATCTTTGAATTGGGCGAAATAAATCTCGACGCAATGGCAAAAATCTGGTTTGTTCCAGTATCAAAAATTGCAGATTGGCGTCGTCAATTAGTTGATAAATTATTATCAGCAGTTGTAGATAATCATATCAGAAAAGAGTTTGTCAAACCTAATGTCGTGGTTAATTATCCTGATAACAGTGTAAATTACAGAGCAAATATCTCTAATCAGTTATCAAAGCAGTTCTACGAAAAACGTGGGGTTGAGGTCTCTCAAATGGCATACGAACAAGAGCCAATTGATGATGCCGAACTAATGCGCACTCGCCATTGTATTAAATATGCAGTAGGACTATGCCATAAATACAAAAATGAGATTAAGATATCAAAATGGGCAAATATCAATACAGCAATCACCGAACCATTATATTTGCGATATGGCGAAGAAAAATTCAGATTAACATTCGATTGCTCCAACTGCGAAATGGTAATTTCGCAAGATTGCAAAGAATAGAATAGAATAGAATAGAATAGAATAAAATAAAATAGAATAAAATAACATAAAATCACTATGAAACTACACCTAATATATTTTAGTGCGGCAGGTACTACAAAGCGTATCATTGAGGCAATTGCAGAGGGTATCATCTCACAAAACAAAGATTTTGAGGCGATACACTATCCATTAATTAAGATGAATAGCAGTGAAACTGTAATAGATAAAGATGATTTAACTCTCTTTGCTATACCTGTTTATGCAGGTAGAGTTCCTGCAATTGCAGTAGAGCAAATTAATAAATTTCAAACAAAAGGCGGGCGTGCAATTCTTGTGGCAGTTTATGGCAATAGAGAGTACGACGATGCACTGTTGGAGTTGAGAGATATTGTTACAGCTAATGGATTTACTGCTATTGCAGCTGGAACATTTATTGCCGAGCACTCAATATTTCCCAAAGTGGCGGCTGATCGACCAAATGAAGCTGATCTACAGACAGCAAGAGAATTTGGTGCTAAAGCATGCGAGATTGTTCCAAATTCGGGAGATGCAGAACTAAACGTACCAGGCAATAATCCATACAAAACACCAGGTAGCATTCCGATTAAGCCTAAGACAGTTAAAGGCAAATGTATTAAGTCAGTCAAAAAAGATAAAGATGCGTGTGGAATATGCGCAGCGGTTTGCCCTGTAGGAGCAATTGGTTCTCCAAAACCTAAGACTAACAGCGATATCTGCATTAAGTGTGCCCACTGCATCGCAGCCTGTCCGCACGACGCTAGAGTATGGGGCGGCATCTTATATAAAATAGCCGAGAAGAAATTTGTAGAAAATTATTCAGAACCACAAAAAGTCCCTGCATTTTTTTATCTGTAGTGGTGCCAAAAAATAGATCACATTTTATTAATTTAATTTTATATTAGGGGAGTTTTTAAGAAGTTCCTTTAAATAAAAACAAAATATTAAAAACCTAAAAAACAAAACATTAAACAGTTATGAAAAAATCCCTTTTTGCCAGAGCATTAGACAAAATCGAGATTGTAGGTAATAAATTACCTCACCCAGCCACACTATTCTTAATTATGGCAGCTATTGTTGTATTATGTTCAGGAATAGCATCTTACTTTAATTTGCATACAATTCACCCAGTTACCAATGAGGTGATTAGTGTCAATAACCTTTTATCTGCCGATGGTTTCAGGTGGATATTCACCAATATCGAACATAACTTTATGATGTTCCCACCATTAGGTTTAGTCTTAGTTATTATGGTAGGTATCGGAGTGGCGGAAGGGTCTGGGCTATTCACGATGTTGGTTCGCCAACTAGTTCTAGTTGCCCCTCCACGTTTCATCACCCCAGCCCTTATCATTGCAGGTATCTTGTCTCACCTAGCGTCAGAGGTTGGTTATGTGGTACTTATACCATTAGGTGCTATGTTATTCCAGGCAATTGGTCGTCACCCGATGGCAGGTTTTGCCGCAGCATTTGCAGGAGTTAGTGCAGGTTTTGGTTCCAACTTCCTTATCGGCTCAGTAGATCCTATTCTTGCAGGACTATCATCAGCGGCAGCAAATATTATCGATCCAGAGATGCACGTAAATCCGATGGTAAATTATTATTTTATGGTGGCATCAGCCATTATGATTGTCATTGTCGGTACATTTATCGTAGAGCGCATAGTAGAACCCCGTTTGGGCAAATACAATGGTGATGTAGAGGCATTAGCGATAGATAAACCAACTGATAAAGAGCGCAAAGGACTTAGATGGGCAGGTTATAGCACCTTAATTTTGATTGCGTTATTAGCCCTTACAATTATCCCAGAAAACGGACTGTTGCGTGATCCAGAGACTGGTGGTATATTAAGATCTCCATTCTTCAGTGGTATCATCGTTTCATTGCTTCTTGTATTTTTAGTGCCGGGTTTAGTATATGGTAAAATTGTGGGCACTATCAACAACGACAAACAGATGATGAACGCTATGGGTAAATCTATGAGTGGAATGGGCGGATATATCGTATTGGTATTCTTTGCAGCACAATTTGTCTATTTCTTCAAGGAGAGTAATCTCGGTATGATTTTCGCCATAGAGGGGGCTACTTGGTTGAAAGAGATAGGGTTTACAGGTTTCCCAATGATTGTTTGTTTTGTAATTCTTGTGGCATTTATCAATATGTTTATGGGTAGTGCCTCAGCAAAATGGGCAATTCTTGCACCAGTATTTGTTCCGATGCTTATGCTCTTAGATTATCACCCAGGACTCACACAAGCTGCGTTCCGTATTGGCGATTCAGTAACAAACGTAATCACCCCAATGATGAGCTATTTCGCTCTTTTAGTGGTATATGCCGAAAAATACGATAAAAAAAGTGGAGTAGGAACACTCATCTCTTTGATGTTACCATTCTCTGTAATATTTATGATTGTGTGGTTAATTTTATTAGCTATCTGGTTCTATTGCGGATTGCCACTCGGACTAGAAGGTCCAATCCATATGATGTAAAATAGTGCGGAAAATATTTGGTATTTCACGCTTTTTTGCTTATATTTGCAAATAAAATTTAATATAAAAAATTATATATAATGTCAAGTTCTAAATTTTTTACTAATCACGAAACTAATACCCTTTTTGACAAGTTTAAAGGGATAATTGGTGGTATGCAAAATTTACATAGTTTTCATGCTGTTGTAGGATATTTTCGTTCGTCTGGTTATTTCAAAATACGAAAAGAGTTTTGTGAATTGGAAAATCCCCCTAAAATTCAGATTCTTGTCGGTATTAATATAGATAATGTTTATAGAGAGCATAATAAAAAACTATTATTTTTGGCAAATGAAAAGGTAAGTAAGGCAGCATATGAAAAATATAGAACAGATTTTATAGATGATGTAAAAAATGCAAGTTATACCAGAGATGTGGAAGAGGGAATATTGATGCTTGCAGACGATATAAAATCAGGACAAGTTGAATTAAAAATACATCCAACTAGAGATTATACTACTACCCCAAATTAGGACAGTTTCGTAAGACAGTTTGTTGATTGAAAAAAAATGCTTATATTTGTGCACAAAAATCATTAAGAGAAATGAGAAAACAACACAGTGCAGAATTT
>JAWXTU010000035.1:0-19450 GCA_044433285.1 bacterium
TTTATCTTCTCTTCGCCTTCTTCTTGACTTACAACGACTTCTCCTTTCTCATTTTGTGTAAACTCATCGAATAACTGTTTGTGCGTAATGCGTTGTCGATACTCCTCTTCTGTGCCAAAGTCAGTAGGTATCTCAAACACTGGCATTATCGGACCTCTATTTATATCATAAAATTCTACTTTATCGGCTATCTCTAGCGTATTATCCAGTGCTTCAGGCACATCACTGAAAATATCCCACATCTCTTCAGGGGTTTTTAGCCACTCCTGCTTTGTATAGCGCATACGGTTTGGATCGTCCAAATCCCTTCCTGTTGATAGACAGATCAACCTATCGTGCCCCTCTGTATGTTCCTCATCTACAAAGTGAACATCATTTGTAGCAATTAGTTTCGTGTTGGTCTTTTTCGCCAGTTCAATGATTACTTTGTTTACCTCTTGTTGACGCAAATATACCTCTTGGTTTCCTTCTGGCTTGTCTGTTTTATGCCGCTGTATTTCAAGGTAATAATCATCTCCAAATAGGTTTTTAAACCACATAATGCTATCTTCTGCCTCTTTAATCTTTCCTGCCATTATCAGCTGTGGAATTTCACCACCCAAGCAGGCAGAGCTAACTATTAACCCTTCGTGATATTTTTCTAAGATATTTTTATCGATACGAGCACGAGAATAAAAACCATCTATCCAAGCAGTGGAAATTAGTTTGCAAAGATTTTTATAACCGGTAATATTTTTTGCTAATAATATAAGGTGGTATCCAGACGAGTCGACAATATATTGTCTACCACTCTCTGGATTTGTCTCTTTTACATTTTTATCCTTATCGTATAGTGTGCGTCGTGCGCAATATGCCTCACATCCGATAATCGGCTTAAATAGTTCACCTTTTTTACTACTCAATCTCTCTTGTAGTTCATTTATTTTCGCTTGATTTGCAGCATCTGTCTTCTCAATCTCTTTAAGCTCCTTTTCAATGCTCTTTATCTCACTCTTCACCCCTCCATTTGCCTTTGTACATGCATTAAAAAACTCCTTAACACCAAACATATTTCCGTGGTCAGTGATTGCAATAGCATTCATACCATTTTTTTTACATTTTGATATTAAGTCGTCTATTTTCGACATTCCGTCTAACACGGAAAAATGTGTATGTACGTGTAAATGAGTGAATTTGTTCATATCTTTGAAAGAATTTTTATGTGTGATAATGTCTACAAAGATAGTACTATTTTTCAAATTATCTATCATATAATAGATAATTTTTTTCAAATTTTTTAGGAAATTAGAACTGGAAATATATAAAAGCTTGCATATCAGCCGTTACAAATTGATATACGATAAAAACTATTGCAGTTACAATAATTGCCATCAGAGGGAGGGGAATACGCGCAAAATTAATACGATATCTGCGTTTAAAATTGTCGGGCACCCAGTGTATAATCATACCAAGAGCGAATAGTAAAAATACCTTCCAATATGCAAGACATATTTGAGGTATTATATCAATATTCCATGTAGAACCGATTTGATGTACCATATTTTTTGCAGTAATCCAAGCCTGCTCATTTGCCATTTTTGGGTCAAGATTAGAGCCTGAGCGGAAGAACAAACGGGTAAATGTGATAAATACAAATGTCTGAAATATCCCCCACACCATACTACTTTTTGCAAATTCACCTCTACCTCCAAATATAAAATATATCCAGCGCACTAATGTCCCAAGTGTAATTATCAGAGCCCACGCTGTTAATATATTCCATATGGCAGCAGGGTATAGATTTGATATCAATATTAAAATAATAGATACTGTTGTGATTAAGAGCATTTTAATATGCATCGATAATCCACGCCAAATTTTATATAGCACTATGCCTACGCCATTTAATCCACCCCAAATTATAAAGTTAAAACTAGCCCCATGCCACAATCCACCTAATAACATAGTTACCATTAAGTTGAGGTTAGTAATTATTTTATTTCGTCGTTGAGGTACAAAAATGCTCCATATTACAATCATTGCTGTTATACCCAATACAATAGCAGCAATTACCCAACTACCAGATAGTATTACACCGATAAGAGCAATTGTTCCTATCCAAAAATATGTGCCAAATGTAGCGTTTCTGTTTCCTCCTAGTGGTATATATAGATAATCTTGCAACCATTTCGACAATGATATATGCCAGCGTTTCCAGAAATTACCCACATTTTGAGCTTTGTATGGCGAATTGAAGTTCAACGGCAAATAAAAACCCATTAGCATCGCCACACCGATTGCAATATCTGTGTAGCCAGAGAAATCGGCATATACTTGCAATGAATAGGCAAAAAGAGCCATTATATTTTCAAAACCAGAAAATAGTAGGGGATTATCAAACACACGGTCGATAAAGTTCACAGCCAGATAATCACTTAAGATAATTTTTTTGCATAATCCATTCATTATCCAGAATATAGCAATACCAAATTGGCGGCGCGAGAGGAAAAATGGTTTATATATTTGTGGTATAAATTCAGCTGCTCTTACAATTGGTCCTGCCACTAATTGAGGGAAAAATGAGACATAAAAACCAAAATCAAAAATATTTCGCACAGGTTTTATCCGTTTGCGATATACGTCCATTGAGTAACTGATGGTCTGGAACGTATAGAATGAGATACCCACAGGCAAGATAATTTGATCTACTCTAAATCTATCACTGCCAGTAATGGAGTTGCCAATTGAGGCAAATATATCATAAACAGCTAATTGAGTGCCAAATATATCATTGATTGTCTCTATAAAAAGGTATGAATATTTGAAGTATACAAGTACAGATAAATTACAAAGGATACTCAATGCTACAAAAATCTTTCTATTTCGCTCTTTTTTTGATGAGTCAATCCATTGAGCAATAAAATAGTCGGTAACAGTAGAGAAGAGTAGTATCAAAACAAATAAGCCACTAGTTTTATAGTAGAAAAAGAGGCTAATAAAAAAGAGGTAACTATTTCGCAGCAGGCGTTTAGATTTAAATACAGTAAATACAGCAAAGACAATAGCAAAGAATGCCCAAAAATAAAATTGGGTAAACAGTAGTGGAGAATTAGGATCAAAAGCAAATGTCTTTGCCAAAAATGATAAAATCAATTCCATATATTATCTTTTTATCTTATATAACCAGTCGAATATCAGCGCATTATACAACATATCCCCTAAGAGATTATATCCTGGGAGTAAAAAGTGTACATGGTCTCTGTTCGCTAACCCTGCATTTTTCCACAAACCCATAGAACCATAACCACCCATAATATCATATAAATCCCATACCGCAGCCCCTTCTTGTTCAGCTATTTCATATGTAGCAGTCTGCACTAGCGCAGTATTCCGATTTACCCCTTTTGAGTATCTGCCCACACGTAGGTCACAGTCGTTGTTCGTTATAAATATCACCGCACAGTTTGGATTAGTTGCATATATACTTTGTAATAGAGAAGTGTAATTTTCTTTGTATTGGTATGACGAAAATTGACCATATGGCACATTTGCATCATTTACCCCCACAGCTAATATTACAAGGTCTGGTTTTATATTCTCTATCTGTTTTGAAAATTCACTGCTTCTCAACCACGATGACAACGACGCGCCATTAACACCTAATGAATGGTATGTTATGCCATTAAAATCATTCTCTGGCAATAACCCCATCAGTGTAAATGTAAAATCAGAATATACTCTCTCTTCTTTAATCTCAATATTCTTATCTATGATACTGTCGGCAATAATATCAACAACACTATCACTCACCACAGCAATGGTATTATCACTCTCTAACCCTATCTCTAATGTCTCGTCATATGCAATTGTATCACATAATATACTATCATTGTGCATATTTACACTGTCAATAACTGCAATTATGCTGTCATTAACTTCAATTTTATTTAAATATTTAGATATTAGGCTGTTATTAGTCGCACTGTCTGTTATGATGATTAGCCCGTTGTTTGCGAAATATGGTAAATTAAAAACAAAATAATCATCTTCGATATTACTCGGCACACTATCCCCATCTATTATCAGCATAGGTGAATATTCTTCTGTTGAAATATCTGCAAAGAGTTTTAACTTGTTATATTCCCAATTAGTTTCGTATCTGCCACTGTTTAAATCAAAACTTATATAGGCATCTCGTTCGCTTGTCGTAACCGAAATACCCATCATACCGACACTATATTTAAGTGGTGGAAGTGAATTTTGAGATTTTACCCACTCGCCAGAATATTCAATAGAGTAGTTGAATGGATTGTTTGTTTTGGCTGCTTTAAATGGAAAAATTGCACCTCTGTCCGATTGAAATCCCTGCTCGGCATCAATCAGGTTCATTCTTATTCTGTTCGACATAATATCAGCTTGCACATGCGATCCCCCAATATGCACAATATTTATTTTTGCATCTCCATACAAGGCAAGCGAATCTAGTTTTTCATATAGAATATTAAACTTGCTGCTATCTCCCGGAAATATAAATCTGTTTTTATCGTAGTTTACACAATTGTAGTATGGAAGTTGTTGCTGCAACGGTAGTGTGCAAGGCGCAAGTGTATCTATTTGTATGAACGAGGGGTCAAGAAGTAATTTTAATGAATCAACTGAGATTGTATCAGTGTCTGTATTTTGAGTTTGAGCACTAATATTCTTCCCACCTATACATAGTATAGTGGTAATAATCAATGATATGACTAAGTTTTTACTCATTTTCTTCTCTGTAAATATAAAATTCATACGCTAAATTTATAGCCTTAAATAGTAATTTACTGGCGTGGTCTGCACCCTTTTGAGTAAAGTGTATATAATCTTTACTTGCAAGTGGTGGATCGCTATTCACCCAATTTTCCATAGAATTTTCCCCACCCATTGCTTTGTACAAATCCCAATATGCCACATCATTTTCATTACACATATCTCGCAATTCATCTATAAAACCACTCAAGTGAGGGTATGTAACCATCTTATTATTAATGCGAGTAGACATATCAGACGGACCAACAAATAGTATCTTCGATTCTGGCGAGAGACGTTTCAAGTAGTTTATCTGTTTAGATAAACTCTTACAATAGTTCTCCACCTGTTTTTCATTTTTGATATACGGAACACTATTTCCACCAAACTGCATAATAATTAGCGGTACATTGTAATTATTGAAATATTTTTTCATACTTGCAGGCGAAATAGATGTAAAAATAGTCCCAGAGCAACCTCTCATCGCTACATTATCAAGTGCGACTCCATTCTCGTTGCCATCAACCAGTATACCATATACTAATGCGTTGCCTTTTAGTGTTACTGTAGCCCTTGAGGTCGAGTCGCCCAACTCAAAATTGATAAAGTTTGTTGGTGCGCAATATTTTTTTTCAATTACTCTGTTACCTACAGTAACAGAGGCTGTTAATTCGCCCACAATACTATCCACCATTATAGTGATTTGTCCAAATTTCTTAGTGTTTGGATATGTATATTTTAGATTGATAGGGTAGAATGAAGTAGAAAAAGTGCCGTTGATTCTTACCGATTGCCCCATTACACCATAAGTTCTTGAGTCCAATCTCATATCGTCTGGTCCATATACCAGATATCTACTATATATATCATTTTCAGCCGAAGCAGATTGTCCTATTGCAGATGTAGCCACATTCTGTACAAAAGGCACTATACCAACTCCATATCCACCAAAAAGAGATTGTAATGATGCACGCAAATTACCCGAAATTCTATCTTCTTCGATTTGAGAATCGCCGTAATGTAATACTCTAACTGGTTCTTGTTCTGCATTTTGTAGTGCTTCAAACACCTCATCTAACCACTCAACACTATCATTAGGAAAATCTATTGACATTGTCGAATTTATCGCTTTTTTGCGTACTAAATTCATCTCCGATAGCTGACGATTCATAATAAATTCAGCAATACTTTCACCATCTATTTTTGCTTTAGCCTTATATATATTGATTTTATCATCTTCTTCATCAGACTGCACTATATCAGCTATTTGTGGAAATGTTACAGTTTTATTATATATCATTATTCCCTCTGTTGGTATGGCTGCACTAATAGCCCCAAGCATCAAAAATACCGAGCAGATAAATAGTAATATTTTGTACGATTTCATATATTTTATTTGTAAATTTTTATCTTTTGTCCAATCTGTATTATATCAGATTTTATATTATTCCACTTTTTCAAGTCAGACACTTTTACATTGTATTTAGAGGCAATCCCTCCAAGGGTATCACCAGACTTTACCACGTATGTTTTTACTGCATTTTGTCTCTTAATCTCCTCTGCAATAGCCCTATCTTTAGCCTCCTTCTCTGCTGTTTTTATTGCTATTAGCAGTTCTCTATTTCTCTCTATTTCTCTCTCCTCAATTTCATATAGTTCTGTTATTACAGAATTAATACTGTCAATATCCAATGATTTGTCTATCAGTATACTATAGCCACTTTTTAGCCATATGGCATCACTTTTAATAGCACTATTATCTGCAAAAAATTGCTCTTTAGATATATTTAATGTGTCGCAAATAGATTTTACTCTTATTGCTTTTTCAAGATATATCTCTATCAATTTCCCTCTCTCAAACTGATCTTCCAATACTTTAAAATCTATTTCACATCGTGTTGTATCTAAACTGTCTATTACCGCACCTCGTTTTATGCAATCATCTATATATGCAGCACCATATACAAATGCTTTTGCAGCCAACTCATCACCTTCAAAATGCGATAGCAAATCACGCAAATATTTCGTAGCTGCTAATGTAGATAATTTTATATCAAAACGTTGATCAATGTTCTCATCAATAATCAGTCCATATTTTGTGGCAACAAAAGGAGTTAATCCCCACAATCCAGCACGTTGATTATCTGCATATTCTCGTTCAAAATTAGATATTACACATGGCAAATACTCATAATATTCTGGCAATCCATACTGAATAAATATTTCGTGCCAAACAATTTTATTTGTATCGCACTCTTCAATAGCCATTTCACCACTGTTGCTAGCATTTAAAATGCCAGTAGAGCAGCTTAATAAAAATAATAAAATGCTGACTGCCAAATATCTATATTTATCGAAAAATATTGTCATCTATTTTGTTTTATATGAGCATCTTGCTTTCCCTTTTGCAATATTGTTTAGTTTTCCACTTATCATAGAGCGGCGCAGAGGCGATACGTGGTCAGTGAATACGTGCCCCTCTAGGTGGTCATATTCGTGTTGAACTATACGAGCAAAAAATCCGTTAAGTGTCTCTGTATGTTCTACAAAATTTTCATCGCAGTAGCGAATTGTAATTGACAACGGACGTTCCACCTTTTCGTGAATATTTGGTAAACTCAAACACCCCTCTTCAAGAGTTTCAGTTTCCTCTCCTCTCTCTATTATTTCAGCATTGATAAACACTCGTTTGTCGCAATTGATATCTTCATAAGCATCTTTCATCGGAGATGCATCAATTACAAATAGGCGTATTGCCTTGCCTATTTGAGGCGCAGCCAATCCCACACCCTCCGAGTGATACATTGTTTGAAACATATTGTCAATTAACTCTTTAAGTGCAGGATAGTCAGCCGAAATATCTTCAGCCTCTTTGCGTAGCACTTGTTGACCATATAGGTATATTGGTAGTATCATTTTTTATAAAACGTTTAAAATTTGTTCTTTTATTTGTTCCAACTCATCTTTCATCTTAACCACGATTTTTTGCATTTCGCTGTGGTTTGATTTCGAGCCCAATGTATTTACTTCGCGACCAATCTCTTGAGTGATAAATCCAAGTTTTTTGCCTTGTGCAGTCTCATTCTCCATTGTTTCGATAAAGTAGTTCAGATGGTTTCTTAGGCGAACTTTCTCTTCGTTAATATCCAATTTCTCCACATAAAATATCATCTCTTGTTCCAATCTGTTGCGGTCGATAGATATTCTCTCTTCCAAGTTTTTCAACCCCTCTTCAAGGCGCGATTTAATCTTCTCTACACGCTCAATTTCAAATGGTTCTACCTCATCTAATAGGGCGGAGATATTAGCAATTTTATCTCTAAAAACCCTCTCTAATGATTTTCCTTCCTGTATGCGAAAATCCTCAAATTCTTTAAATCCGTTGTCGATTAGCGCGCGAACAACCTCCCATTCCTCTTTTTCGAGGGTAGTTGCGCTGTTTTTCATCGAATCTGGTAGATGTAATATCAATTCAAGCATATTCTCAGGCACAGGCAAATTAAGTGCTGTTGCAGTCTCTACAATTTGATTTTTGTAACACTCCACAGCATCTCTGTTTATACTGCTAGAGGTTTGAGAGTTACCATTTTCTATGTATAGCGCAAACTCTATTTTACCACGAATAAGTCGTTGCGAAATTAAGTTACGAATGTCTATATCTTTCTCTCTGTACACAGATGCTAATCTAGTAGATATATCTGGTTGTTTTGAGTTGAGCGATTTTATTTCAACAACAATTTTTTTGTTGTCATATTCGCAAAAGGCTTTTCCATAGCCTGTCATTGAGTGTATCATATCTTTATTTTAGTTTGTATTTTAGGTGATGAGCAAGGATTCCAACTGCTGTTATGGTTGCCAAAAAGTTAGCTATGGTTTGCGACCACCACACACCATCTAGTTGCCAAAAATTTGGTAGAATAAGTACTATTGGAATTAAGAATAAAATTTGTCGTGATGTAGATAATAAAATTGAAATTCCAGCTTTCCCGATACTTTGAAAATAGTTGGTACAGATAATATGAAACCCAACTATAAAGAATAGCGAGAAGTGGATACGTAATGCGTTAGTTGTGATATCTATGAGAGCAATATCATTTGTAAAGCATCTAGCTATTGCACTTGGGAAAATCAGTGCAACAGTAGCCCCCAGAGACGTTATAATAGTGGCAACGATGATACATAATTTTAGAGTCTCTTTTACTCTGTCATATCTTTTTGCTCCATAATTATATCCTATAATTGGTTGCATACCTTGGCTGAGCCCAATTACCCCCATAATAATTAACATTACAAATGAACTAACAATCCCAAAAGCACCAATTGCTAGGTCGCCACCGTATTTATGTAGAGAGTGATTGATAATTATATTCACTAAACTGGTGCATATTTGTAGTATAAATGGAGATAGTCCAATTGCAACAATTGCTGCAATAATTTTAAAATCAGGCTTTAATAAAGTAGATTGAAATCGTACAGTCATTTTTTTATCTCCAAAGTGCCACAATAATACCCAAATTGATGATATCACCATCGAAATTACAGTTGCAATAGCAGCACCTTGTATTCCCATATCGAGCCAAAATATAAAAATAGGGTCAATTGCGATATTCAAAATTGCGCCAATTACAAGAGTATACATAGCAACCATTGGGCGTCCAGACGCACGCATAATATTTGCCAGTGAAAAACCTATTGTAGAGAATACGTTAAAAGGGATAATGATTTTTAGATACTCCTTGGCATAGGGGATAGTTGCCTCAGAGCCACCAAACGCACGCAGTATTGGCTCTAAGAATATCAAACCAAAAACTGTAGTCAAAATATTAAAGAATATAATGAGATAGAGAGCGTTAGGTAAGATTTTATTAGCAGATTCGGTGTCGTTTTTACCAAGTTTTAGTGATAAATTAGCGGCAGAACCTTGACCAACCAACATACCGAAAGCAGAAATAATATTCATTATCGGAAATGTGATTGCCAGTCCAGCTATAGCCATAGCACCTACGCCTTGACCAATATATATGCGGTCTACAATGTTGTATAGACCATTAGCCAAAGTGCCTATCAGCGATGGTACAGTATAGTACCAGAGTAGGCGAGATATCGAGTCTTTTTTTATATCCACGTAATAAAGGGAGACTTCTAAAAACTCCCCGAACAAAAATTAACAAGATTAAGATCGAAAACTTTTCTTTTGCGATATTTTTTAGCCTTATTAGCCAATTTTACCTCTTATATCACTCATTTAGCCCGCTAAACTCGTGATATTGCTAGTTAAAATATTTCTAATAATTCTTCAAAAATCTCAGCAAAGCAGTTTTTAGAAGTCTCCTAAAAAAAGAGCACAATTTTATCTTAAAAAAATAATATTAGTGCTCTTATGAGATTTGTTTGCGTCTATAGTTTAGGACTTATTTATCAAAGTCTTAACCCAAATAAACTTTAAGTAGTTTGCTTTTTGATTTGTCTCTCAATCGTCTGATTGCTTTCTCTTTAATTTGACGTACACGTTCGCGAGTCAATCCAAATTTATCCCCGATCTCTTCTAGTGTCATCTCTTGTACGCCACTAATACCGAAGAACATTTTGATAATTTCGCGTTCACGTTCGGCAAGTACCGAATCGAGTGTGCGTTCAATCTCTTTATTTAGAGATTCATTAATAAGAGAGCGGTCAGCAATCGGAGAGTCATCGTTTACTAATACATCAAGAAGTGAATTGTCTTCTCCCTCAACGAATGGAGCATCAACCGAGATATGTCTACCCGAGATTTTAATAGTGTCTGAAATTTTGTCAATCGGAAGATCTAATTCTTCCGCCAACTCTTCAGCAGATGGGCGACGTTCGTGTTCTTGCTCAAAACGAGAGAAAGCTTTGTTAATCTTGTTCAACGATCCTACTTGATTCAGCGGTAGGCGCACAATACGTGATTGTTCTGCAAGAGCTTGAAGGATAGATTGTCTAATCCACCACACGGCATAAGAGATAAACTTAAAACCACGAGTCTCGTCAAATTTCTCAGCTGCTTTAATCAAGCCTAAGTTACCTTCATTAATCAAATCGGGTAGTGATAAACCCTGATTTTGGTACTGTTTTGCTACAGAAACTACGAAACGCAGGTTTGCGCGTGTTAATTTTTCAAGTGCCGCATGGTCACCTTTGCGAATACGTTGAGCCAACTTTACTTCTTCATCTACAGAGATAAGATCCTCACGACCAATTTCTTGTAAATACTTGTCGAGCGATGCGCTCTCACGATTAGTAATCGATTTTGTAATTTTTAGCTGTCTCATCCTTATTTATAAATTAAGCATGCAAAGATACAATTTTTTTATGAATTGTACAATAGCAAGTTGAAGTTTTTTGTTTTAAAGTTTGTGAGGTATTATTTTACCGCCTTGAAGCTCATATCTAGGCTTTTAACAGAGTGGGTTAGTGCACCCACAGAGATATAATCTACACCACATTCAGCATATGCACGCATTGTGTCATATGTGATACCGCCAGATGATTCTGTCTCAAATCTACCTGCAATTATCTCTACAGCTTTACGTGTGTTTTCTGGTGTAAAGTTATCCAGCATTATTCTGTCAACTCCACCATTATCAAGTACTTGTTGTATCTCTTCAAATGATCTGACTTCTATCTCAATTTTCAACTCTTTGCCTTTCTCGGTGCAATATTTTTTTGCGTTATTTATTGCATTAGCAATTCCACCAGCAAAATCCACGTGATTATCTTTTAATAGAATCATATCAAACAGACCAATACGATGGTTACAACCACCACCAATTTTTACAGCCTCTTTTTCAAGCAGGCGCAACCCTGGTGTAGTTTTTCGAGTGTCAAGCACTCTTGTGTTTGTACCTTCAAGGAGTTTTACATATTCTGCAGTGCGAGTAGCCACTCCGCTCATACGTTGCATAATGTTGAGCATCAGGCGTTCTGTTTGTAGTAGCGACTGGATTTTGCCCTCTACTATAAATGCTATATCGCCAACTTTCACTGCGTCTCCGTCGTGCAAAAGTTGAGTCATTTTTAGCTCTGGGTCAAAACTACTAAATATGCGTTTGGCAATCTCAATACCAGCAATTATTCCATCTTCTTTGATGATAAGTTGCTGTTTTCCAATCTCATTGGCTGGTATTGATGATAATGTTGTATGGTCGCCATCGCCAATATCTTCGGCAAACCACAATTTAATTAAGGAGTCTAGATTATCTGTCATTCACATCCGTTTTTTAAGTTATTGTAAAATAATTGTTTATTATTGCAACGTATTAACGATAAAATTATTATCTTTGCAGTCAAATTATTACAAATTATTTAGATATCTTACTATTATGAAGTTAACAGTTCTGTGGGTTGGTAAAACTACTGCCAAATATTTTGATGAGGCTATTAATTTATATTTCAACAGAATAAAACATTATATGTCTGTAGAAATTGTGGAAATACCCGACCTGCGTAACACCAAATCTATGGATATAAATGAGCAACGGATTAAGGAGGGAGTATCTATTTTACAGCAGATTAAGCCTGACGATTATCTGGTTTTGCTCGATGACAAAGGCAAACAGCACACTAGCACTGAATTTTCGCAGTGGATTGAAAAGATGGCTCTTGCATCTACAAAACGGTTAGTTTTTGTTATCGGTGGTGCTTACGGTTTTTCTCGTGATATTTACGACCGTGCAAATGGTTATATATCAATCTCTAAGATGACCTTCTCTCATCAAATTATCCGTCCAATATTCTTTGAGCAACTCTACCGTGCGATGACTATTATGCGTGGCGAACCATATCATCACGAAGAATCGCTCTGGGAAAAGAGGAGATAGATCGAATGAATATCTGTTGAAAACTCGACATACTATAACCAAAACGCCTCGATTATCAATAATAATCGAGGCGTAATATATAATGTGAATCTGAAAATCAGCTAATAACTAATCAATTCTCGTAATTCTCAACTGATCAAGTAGGGCACTGTTCTCCTCCAAATTCATATTTAAGTTATATGGCATATACCTCAACGTTAATGTTTGATCGCCCGCCTTTTTAAAATCTACGATTACGCTATTACTCCAGCCATAATTATCCCATTCGCCCTCGCCACGGTGCGGAAGTATTACAGATTGTACATAATCCTCATTGATAAATAGCGAACGAATACCGCACTTATTGTTAGTATTTATTGGTCCATTACCGTTGGCATATCTAAAATCAATTGCATATGTTCCTGCTACTGCAATATCAATTGGTAGCGTGATAATCTGCTGCATAGAGTTTGTGAGTGCCACAAAACCACTGCCTCTATATCCATTAGAATTAAATGTAGATTTAGGCGAATAATCCTCAATCTCATAAATCGTAATATCCGAATAGTATCTTACTGGTTCTGTCGCAAATGATTCAAATTTACCATCAAATGCTCTCAACTGAATTTCACCCTCATATGTACTATTTAGTTCAAATTCAATAGTATCACGGTCATTTACTATAGTATTGCGTTTCTCCCCATCTACATATATATAATACTCTGCAATATTTGAGTCAGTAGCGATATAGATGTAGTTGTTAATTATCTCATATTTAGGCTTGTTTGGTGAAAACGCACACTCTACAACGCTAATCATATTAGATAGATAACCGTTGTCAGTCATCTCAATAGAGATATTATATTCGCCAGAAATATCTGTTGCCAATTTAGGCTCACACTCCACACCATCTACTTTAAACGATTTGATAATATTACCGTGTCCGCTCAATGTGATATTTAGTGTAGCGTTGCGATATTTAAAGTTATTTAAAATACGCTCACCAGCCATATTTCTTGGCACTAATGGATTGAACACTAACCCCTCTTCTGTAAATTGCATACCGAATAGCACTTTATGAACCATAGAGATATTGCCCGATAAAGACCATAGCATATTATCCGAATTTATCTCTGTATAGCTATAATCGCCTGAAGTAGCCACCATATTCTCTTTGTTTGTACAAAACATTGCAGCAGCACGATATATCGTTGCAAATGTGTATAATACACCTGCTTCGTTGCCAGCTTTGGCACTAGCCAACCCAAAATACGACGATACAAAGGGCCACACACCATTATTATGATATGGCGGAATATCAGCTATAAAAGGGTAGAATATTGGTGCTCCGTATGGGGTTAGTGGCAGCGTCTCTACCACATTTCCTTGATTTTCAAGAGGTGTAATATCCCAAAGTATTGCAAGCGATTCACCTAGTGTCTCGCTGCGGTTTTCAACCATATTATTGTTACGCCCGTACGAGAACGATGCGTGATAACTCTCTCCCTCCACTGCAAATTCTCTATTGATATTCTCAACCAATTCATTAGCCCACGTGGTATATTTTTGAGCGATACCGTGGTCGCCAATAATTTCAGCCATACGAGCAGCGATGCGCATTGCATTTGCATGTATTACGTTTGTGCCATATGCTTTTGATTGGTATATATCAACTGGTTGCATCCATCGTGGATACGATTGCTCGCGCCAATCGATAAATGAAGTTTCACCCATCATTAGCCCTGTTTGAGCATCATAAGCCACCATTCTGTCATCTTCTATAGAGTTGCAAATAATAGGGTATACCGTTTTCAACCACTCCATATCTCCAGTTACTAGATATATCTCCCACGCTGCCGATGCCCAAATCATACGGTCGGTAGAGCAGGGCCAAGCACCACCAGTTCCAGTGTCTTGTATGATACGTTTTTGTGGTGTAACCTTGTGCATAAGAGATATTTTAGAAACCTCAGTTTGCATATGTGCCATCGATAGTATAATAGAGTAGGATACATCGCGCGTCCATACTCCGGGCCACTCTTTGCCTGTGCGCAGTGTCGAGTCGGGTTCCACTGCATTAATCATCTCATCTAATCCCATATAGTATATTGCATTTTCCAACAGAGTTGGTGCTGCATATGTTGTATACGGAGTAATATTATTTGTCAATTTCCATTCTCTCTGTTTGTTATCTTCAGAGAATTTACCATTGTAGTTAGATTTTATATGATTCTCACTCTCTGCAGTGGCAGTAAATTTATCTTGAGTGATAACGTTGCCGTCCCACACAAATTCAGGCGAATCATAGATGGCACTTTTTTTATTACACGCCATTAGTGATAGCGTTAATGCTAATAATGTTACATTAATGGTTTTCAGTAGTTTCATAACAAATGATTTATAATAAATATTCTTTTATTTTGCAGGGATTTCGCCAGTCAACGACTCTAAGAAAGATACCATTTGTTCAGTCTCTTCGTTTGATAGATTATTGCCAATTTGAAATCTCATCATAGCTGTAACTGCATCAGAAAGAGTATTTTGTGTTGCATCGTGGAAATAAGGAGCCGTAAGAGCAATATTTCTAAGACCTGGAGTTTTAAAGCGGTGGTCAAAATATACATCCTCCTCTTGTTTTCCACGTCCGTAATCCTCTTCTGTAAGTTCAGTACCACGTGCAGCAAAATAGTCCTCTTTTAGTCCGATATAGTCATACGACAAACCGCCTAAATTGATGCCAGCGTGGCAAGTAGCGCAATTGTTTTTCTTAAACAATTCGTAACCAGCTTTTTCCATATCATTTATTGCTGTTTCATCACCTTTTAAGTATAGGTCAAATGGCGAGTTAGGAGTAACTAAGCTCTTTTCATATTCAGCAATTGCATCTGTGATATTAGCTTCTGTAACACCGTCTGGGTATATCTCTGTAAACGCTGCAACTAGTTCTGCATCAGCCTGTAATTTTACTTCAATCTCTCTCCAACTTGTAAATCCCATCTCAATTAGGTTTACAGGAGGTCCTGCAGCTTGTGCAGCCAAATCAGCAGCGCGACCGTCCCAAAACTGTACGAAGTTATGCACAGCGTTGAATACAGTAGGAGCATTTACACCACCAAATTGACCATAAACGCCTTCCGAGAATGGAAGATTATCAGTACCACCTTTGTCAAAATCGTGACAAGTAGCGCAAGATACAGTGTTATCAATAGAGAGGCGCACATCGTTGTACATCATATGTCCCAACATAAATTTAGCCATATCCAATTCTGGAGCATCTGGTATTGGGCGCACCGGTTCCGATGCAAATTTTTCAGCTGCCAAACCATCGTTATAGTTCTCAGCACGATACTCATTTGCCCAATTAAGCATCATTCTCTTCTCTGCTTTGTTGATAGATGACCCCCAGTGCATAAGATAGAATTTTGCAAGAGGCATAGTTCCATCAGCAATACATTTCTCGATTTTGTTTAGAGATACTTCGTCTACAAGTTCATTGTTTTCTAAAGCTGTCATTGCAGGAGTTAAATCAATCTCTCTTACAGCCAACAAAGCATCAGATTTTACTAAATTACCAATAATTGGAAACGAAGAGTAAAAAGGAAGCTCTGGATTTTGATTGTGGCACATAGTGCATTTACCCGAATTTAAGATAGCTATAGCCTGTTCGTTAGGCGATAAATCTTTGTTTGGTGAAATATTTACCAATCGATAAGTTATTACCAAACAGCAGATTAATAAGATAAAATAACCTATTAACCTTTTCATTAGTTGAGGATTAATCTTTTTCATGATAAAAGATGTTTTTTAGTATGTATAGTATATTAGTTTAATGTTGCAAATGTAGTGATAATAATTTATATAGACAAACATTTTACATACAAATATTTGACAAAAAAATCCACTAAATTATGTTTAAATAATTTAGTGGATTTCAAAAGACCCTTATCTTATATTTTTGAAGAATTATTAAAATAACTAATAAGGGTCAAAAATATTTATCTGTTTATTGTTTGATTGCTGATAGTTTCGGTTGTTTTGCCGCTTGAGTTTACTATTTTCAAACTGCTCACACCGCTTGAGTTACCTCTTAATGATAAACTGCCATCGCTTTGTACAGTTGCATTGCTTGTACCAGATAAATCAAATTCCACTCGGTTAGTTGCCAATTTTGATCCATCAAAAGTGCTACTACCAGAGCACTCTAGCTCATCAATACTAGTAGCATTGCCCCTCACTGTTACTGAGCTTGCGCCAGAAATATCCACGTCTAAAATGGTACAATTAACAGTTAAATTTTTCACACTTGATGCGCCAGATGCGTCGATGCTCAATTCTGTACACTCAATCTTCAAACCGCTCAACGAAGATGCACCACTAAGGTCAATATCATATCCATAAGCTACTACTGGAGTAGCGTAAGTGATTGACACTGCGCCACTAGCATCCACATCTTTATATTTATTTGCATTGGCTCTTATTAATATCTCAGGATTTTTGAAATTGCGATTTTTTAGACTAATTTTTACTTCGTCATCGTCGATAACAACGTTTACATAGTTAATAATATCTTCACTAGCAGTGATTTCTATGCTGTTAGCCTCCACTTCATCTGTAAATATTACATTGAATGCATTGTTGAATTCAATCGAATTTACACGTGAAGTAACTGTTACAACTTTTGTAACTTCATCACTAGTTGTTTTTACACTCTTTGCCGACATACTTATCAACCCTAACACCGTTAAAATTGATAATAAAATAGTTCTCTTTTTCATACTCTATAGTTTTTAAAATTTATAAATCTAATTAAATTCGCCCTCTTAATCATTAATAAAAGACCCTAACGAGGCATTTCGCTCTAATATATCCGCCTCTACTTCAATAAGCGATGCAGCTGTGGCAGTGGCTCTTGCCTTTGCAATCCTCATATCGTCTACCTCCACTTTTGATGCAGTAGCTGCTGAAATAATAGCATAATTTGCCGCTCCATCTAGTTCAACTTTTGATGCGGTGGTAGCAGATATATTAATAGTATCGCATTTCACATCTAGCTCAATTTTCGATGCAGTATTTGCCTCTATTTTCACTGTCGAGCCCCTCAACTTACCCCTGTTATATATATATGATGCACCATTCGCAGTAATACCATTGAGTTCTTTATAGTGTACAACAATTTTTGAGTTAGGGCTTTTGTGCCACTTGTTTATATACAATGTATTGTTGTCGATGCGTATATTTGTCATCTCTTGAGCTTGCTCCGATGCATACATCTCCACATAATTAACAGTGTCTGGCACTAATAGCACTTTTGCACCGCCCTCAACCACTATTGCGTTAAAATCGCTATTTCTCAAATACTCTCTAGTTGTCTTGTTATTGTCGTTTATCGAGGTGAAATTATCAAAATAGTAGTAGTTAAATCTATGATTTAGAGATTCATAACCCTTGCAGATAAAGATAAACATAATAATTGAAGATAGCACAGATACCACCCATACCGAGAACCAGCTCCAACCAGCCACTCTGTTGCGTGGTTTTGTGTTGTTTCTTAATATTCGTATAGTGGTTATTATTATTGCAATTGTAGGTATTATGAGCGATAAAATAAACGTTATTGCAAATACAACAAGTAGAGTAGCACTTGGTATTGGAGATTGTAATGTGCCTACAATCAGCGCAATACCCACAGATATAATACCAAAAATAATAGTTACCCCAAATGCAGCCATCACAATACCCACCATCACTGCCATTATCTTAAATACTATGGCTAAAACCCTACCCACTTTTGATGCTACATTTGCAGCCGACGAGTTAAACTCCTCGCTGCTAAGGTAGTTTCTTATATTGTCAATTGTTGGCTCTTCGCCTTTCATCTCCAGTTTTTGGGCTGTAGATTTAGCCTCGGGGCGTGCCACCCAAAATATTATGTATGCCAATATTGTCCACCCAAAACCGATTATGGCAAGTATAAAGAATAAAATTCGCACTAATGCTACATTAATCTGTAGATAAACAGCCAAACCAGCAGCTACACCGCCAAGAATTTGATTGTCTGCATCACGGTAGAATTTGCGATGTTTTTTTGTCTTCTTAGGCTCTTGGTTCTCATTTTTAGGTTGTTCGCCTTCGTTGTTCTCCTCTTCAAATTGATTTGCATACCCCAGAGTTTCAATAATTTCTGTAATGCGCTCAATTGTTACCACAGCCTCTTTGGTGCGGTTTTTCTCTAGCAGTAGTTCGGCAATGCGCGCCTCAATATCCTCTAGTATCTCTTTCTCTTCGTCGGCACTAAAGTGTCTTTTTATCTCAGTTAGATAATTGTCTAACATTTGGTATGCATCTTCGTCAATGTTGAAGATTATGCCGTTTAGGTTTATTGTAAGTGTACGTTTCATTGTTTTATAGTTATTTGGTTTGATTATTTTTTAGCATTATCTTTTATATATTGTACTACACCTGTTATCTCGTTCCACGACTCTTCGAGTTCTATCAAAAATTTTTCTCCCTCATCTGTTAGGGAGTAGTACTTGCGTGGCGGTCCTTGTGTCGATTCTTCCCAGTTGTAAGATAGTAGACCGTTGTTTTTCAGCCGAGTAAGCAGTGGATATAGTGTGCCCTCTACTACAATAAATTTTCCCTCCTTCAAGGTTTTTATTATATCGGACACATAAGCCGAATTGTTTTTTAGCGACAGTAGTATGCAGTATTCCAGAAATCCCTTCCTCATCTGCGATTTGATATTTTCACTCTGTATTGCCATATTTCTATTGGTTATATTAATTTTGATATTATTTGACACTGCAAAGGTAGGTATAATTATAGTATTATGCAATACATAGTACTGTATTTAACAAAGTTTAACT
>JAWXTU010000036.1:0-19380 GCA_044433285.1 bacterium
TTGAACCCCAATATAAGTCCATTTTAAGGCAATTTTTTGAAGTTATAGACTTTACAAACAAAAATTACCCAACCACGAAATTTTTGAAATTTGCTGTGGCTGGATAAATTCAGTAAACCCCAAATAATGTTGATGAAAAAAGAACTGTAGTATCTACTTTTGGCATAGAGTAAACCATCTAAAAGCACAAAAGAAGATTTTACCCCACCCCCACCACCATCGTATTATAATACGATGGTGGTGGGGGTGTAGTTAGGTTTTATCGGTAATTTTACACTAAAACAGCATCTTATTCCCCTACATTACGCAAATAGCACTCGATAGTGTTTTCCATTAGGCAGGCGATTGTCATTGGACCTACGCCGCCTGGTACTTTGGTGATGTATGAGGTTTTTGGGGCTACTGCGTCGAAATCGACGTCGCCACAAAGTTTGCCTGTTTCTGGGTCGCGGTTTACGCCTACGTCGATTACTACTGCACCCTCTTTTACCATCTCTTCTTTTACGAATTTTGGTTTGCCAAGTGCTGGTACTAGGATGTCGGCTTGTGCGCAAATCTCTGCTAGGTTTTGTGTGCGACTATGGCATACTGTTACCGTTGCATTTTCGTCCATAAGTAGCTTTGTTGCAGGGAGTCCTACAATATTGCTACGACCAATTACTACCGCACGTTTGCCAGATATCTCTATCCCTTTGCTCTTCATCAATTTGATGATGCCTTTTGGTGTGCATGGGAGTACGCACTCGCGCTTTTGCCATAGTCCTGCCACGTTAAGCGGGTGAAAACCATCGACATCTTTTTCTACTGCAATAGTCTCAATTACTCTATCTTCGTCGATGCCTTTTGGCAATGGCAACTGCACTAAAATACCATCTACTGTATTGTCTACATTGAGTTTTTCTATCAACGCTAGCAATTCTGTCTCAGTTGTTGTATCTGCTAAACTAATGGTTTCGTTGCTGATACCCACTTCGTTAGATGCTTTCGCTTTGCCTGTTACATATGATACACTACCTGGGTCTTCCCCCACAAGGATAACGACCAATCGAGGAGCACGACCATATTTTTCTACGTAACCTTTTACGTCTTCAGCCATCTGCATTTTCATTGCAGCAGCCAAATCTTTTCCACTAATAATTTCCATTATATTTTGATTTTAAAGTTAAAAATTCATTGCTACTTAATAGCTTGCCAGCCAATATCGGTGCGGTGAAATAGGTTATCGCACTCTATCTTAGCTACTTCTGCATTTGCTTTTTGTTGCGCCTCTTGCAATGTATCTCCCATTGCTGTAATAAAAAGCACACGACCTCCGTTGGTTACATATTTACCATCTTTTTCTGCCGTACCCATATGATATACTATTGCATCAAGCGAGGCTATATTGTTGATTTCTACACCTTTATCATAGTTTTCCGGATAACCTTTTGAGGCTAATACCACACCGATTGCAGCACGTGAATCCCACGTTAAGCGTGGTTCTTCATCGCTCTCATCTACCACAGCCGAGAAGAGGTCGTAAATATCACTGGTGAGACGTGGAAGTACCACTTCGGTCTCTGGGTCGCCAAAACGAGCGTTGAACTCTATCACTTTGATCCCTTTTGGTGTCTTCATCAATCCGCCATACAACACACCTTTGAATGAACACCCCTCTGCTATCATAGCATTGGCAGTGGCACACATAATATGGTTGTAGCTCCAATCTATATCGTGTTGCGAAATAAATGGCAGTGGAGAATATGCCCCCATACCCCCAGTATTTGGTCCTTTGTCGCCATCAAAGGCTCGCTTGTGATCTTGCGCCACCTCTAGCGGATAGACTTTTTCGTTGGATACGCAACACATAAACGAAAATTCTGGTCCTGTCAAAAACTCCTCTATCACCACTTTGCCTTTGCCATATTTGTCATCTAACAGCATATCGCGCAAAGCTGCATCTGCCTCTTCTAATGTTTCGGCAATTACCACCCCTTTACCAGCTGCTAGTCCGTCGTATTTAATTACTGTTGGCAACTCGCCCTGTTTTACATAATCCAATGCTGCATCATATGTATCAAACACTGCATATTCTGCCGTTGGAATGGCATATTTTTTCATCAGGCGTTTTGAAAATTCTTTTGAACTCTCAATTTGTGCCGCTGCACGTGTAGGTCCGAAGATACGCAAATCCTCTTTCTGAAATTCATCTACAATACCTGCTGCAAGTGCCACTTCTGGTCCAACTACGGTTAATTGCACATCGTTGGTTTTGGCAAAACTAATCAACTCTGCAATCTGTGTCTCTTTTAATGCTACACACTCTGCCAATTGAGCGATACCGGCATTGCCTGGTGCTGCAAATATTTTTGTTACTTTTTTTGAGCGACTAAGTGCGTGTACTATAGCGTGTTCTCTACCTCCACCACCTACTACTAATACGTTCATAATTATTTTGGTATTCTTTTATTATTTGCTTTAAGTTTTTTACTCTCTGGGAATATTTTCAACCCTTCATCTACATATTTTTGAGCCTTAACATTCTCCATCTCCTCGATATAGAAACTGGTAAGCATCTCATATACTAACTCTCTGCCCCAAACTGGCATCTGCGGATTAACAGTGCTCTGATCTGGCTGTGCCAACGCTTTCATCGCATACTCCTCCACCTCTACTCGTCCGCCATGATTCTCTGGCATATTGTAGTTGAGACTTGCATATACGTAATATGCACGGATATTTTTAGAGTCTAATTTGATAGCTTTTTCTGCATTAGATTTTGCCGATTTAGCTCTAAAAATCAGACGAGGCACTTTGATAAACTGACACGAAAAGAGTTGTACCAACGATAAGAGCGCATAGTCATCAGATTTCATCGTTTTGATAGATTCTAATGTTTCTATTGCACTCTCTATCTCTGTTTTAGCCTTTGCATCGTTGGATTTATGTTTATAAATCACGCTGTTATGAAATTGCGCATAGGCTTTCCAATATAAATACAAATCATTTTTTGTAGAGTTATACGAGTCATCAAGACGCTTAATCAGTGCTGGATATTCTGAATTGTTTTTCTTCTCGTACGAGGTGATTAGCTTTTTGTTCAGCATCTCTTCCATAGTGTTTAAATCCATCGGAGCGGTGCTTCTTTGTGCACTAAGCGCAGACGATTGCAACGCTAAAAAGAGAGAGCAGAAAAATATTATCCGTTTCATAAAATTAGGTAATTTATAATGAGGTCATCTAAAAATATTAATGTTTAAAATGGCGCATTCCAGAGAATAACATTGTGATGCCGCACTCGTTTGCCTTGCGGATTGAGTCTTCATCGCGCACGCTACCGCCTGGTTGAACTATTGCAGAAACGCCCATTTCATCGGCTAATGTAACACAGTCATCGAATGGAAAAAAGGCATCGGATGCAAGCACTAGACCCTCTGTAACTCCATTTGCATGAGCCTGTTTAAGGGCAATTTCTGCCGACCCGATACGGTTCATCTGTCCTGCACCCACACCAAGAGTCATACCATCTTTTACCACCACGATAGCGTTAGATTTAACGTGTTTCACCACGCGCAATCCAAAATTCATATCCTCTATTTCGTTAGCTGTAGGGCGTTTTTCGGTTACAGTCATCGACTCCTCAACTACCGCTGTGTTAATATCTAAATCTTGTACCAAAACGCCACCGTTTACACTCACATATGTAGATGGTGTGTGGTTAATTGCACCCATTGGCACTTGAATTAGACGTAAATTTTTCTTAGTTTGCAGACACTCCAACGCCTCAGCAGTGAAACTTGGCGCCATAATGAGTTCAAGGAAAACTGGTTTCATAAGTTCCGCCACTGCCAAATTCACCTCGCAATTTGTAGCCACGATACCGCCAAAGATACTCACTTTGTCAGCCTCATAAGTCTTATTCCACGCATCTACCACGTCAGTGCCCACTGCTGCACCGCAAGGGTTCATATGTTTTAGTCCCACGCAGAATGGTTTGTCAAACTCACGAGTGATAGCCAACGCTGCATTTGCATCTTGTATATTGTTATAGCTAAGCTCTTTGCCGTGCAATTGAGTAGCAAATGCCATTGAGAAAGGCATCTCCTCTTGCGCGCGGAAGAATTTAGCACTTTGGTGAGGATTTTCGCCATAGCGCAACCCCTGCACCAAATCAAATTCTAGGAATAATTTTTCGGTCAAATCAGCCTGTTTGCGCATATAAGTAGCGATACACATATCATATTGAGCAGTGTGTGTGTATGCTTTTGCGCTCAACTGTAGGCGAGTAGCTTTAGTAGTGTTGCCACCAGCCTCAATTTCTGATATAATCTGAGCATAATCGGCAGGGTCGCACACAACGGTTACATCGCTATAGTTTTTTGCTGCACTACGTAGCATAGATGGTCCGCCTATATCAATATTTTCAATTGCATCTTCCATCTCTACGTTAGGGTTTGCAATTGTCTGTTTGAATGGATATAGATTGACACAAACCATATCGATAAATTCGATTGAGTTTTCGCGCAATGCCTCTAGATGCGATTCATCATCGCGACGAGCAAGGAGTCCGCCATGCACTTTTGGGTGGAGGGTTTTCACTCTACCGTCGCAAATTTCAGGAAATCCTGTAACTTCGCTAATGTTAATAACTTCAATGCCATTGTCTTGCAACAATTTCATTGTACCACCAGTGGCAATTATCTCCCACCCAAGTTTTTTTAGCGATTGCACAAACGGAACGAGTCCTGTTTTATCGCTTACACTAACTAATGCTCTCATTATTATCTGTTTTTTTATGGGAGATTTAAAAATCCCCTTAATTATATCAAAATTTATTTCGACTATTTTTTATCACTAAATTTATCGCTTCGGGATATAGAATATGTTCTATCTCGTGGATTTTTTGCTCCACTTCGTTGCGATCTGTGCCGTTGTACTCAAATGCTCGCTGCATTACGATAACACCGCCATCGATGGTTAAATCGATAAAATGCACCGTTACACCAAACACTTTCACCCCAAAATTAAAGGCATCATCTATTGCATGCGCACCCTTAAATGAAGGCAATAGCGCAGGGTGAATATTGAGTATTCTATCTTTATACGCACTATAAAGCGTTTCGCCCACGATGCGCATATAGCCAGCAAGACAAACAAAATCAATCGATTGACTATCCAACTCCGCCACAATCGCTTGCTCGTACTCCGTTTTAGAGGCAAACTCTTTTGGCGACAATACCAACGTTGGGATATTTAATCTCCCAGCACGCTCGATGGCAAATGCTTTTGGATTATCGCACACCATAAGTGATACTTCCGCATCGATTGTACCATTGGCACATACCAACGCTATCGCCTCGAAATTAGAGCCGCTACCAGATACAAATATTGCTAATTTTGTTTTACTCATCAGGTTATTGAGGGGCTAAAAACTCCCCTAAGATATAGTTAAAAGGGTTTATAAAAACGCCCCAAATAAAATTTAGGGGATTTTCTTAAACCTCCCCGAATAAAATTTAAATAATCTCCACTGCGCCTGCTTTGTCTGTGATTTTACCAATCACAGACGCTTTTTCGCCGTGTTGTTGTAGTATCTCAATTGCCTTATCAGCCTCAGAAGCATCGAGAGCAATAACCATACCTACACCCATATTATAGATATTAAACATCTCACGATGAGCTACTTTACCATATTTCTCTAGGAAATTAAACACCGGCAAAATCTCCCAACTACCTTCAACTACCTCAATACCTTGTCCTTCGCTCAAAATACGTGGGATATTCTCATCGAAACCGCCACCTGTGATATGACTAATACCGTGTACGTCGCAGTTGCGAACCACATTAAGCACCTGTTTTACATATATTTTTGTAGGTGTAAGTAGTACCTCACCAAGCGATTTTTCAGTATTAAGTTCTGGATATATAGTGTTGAAATCCATTGCATTGTCGCTAACTACTTTGCGCACAAGACTAAATCCGTTAGAGTGCACACCGCTAGATGCGATACCAACTAATACATCACCAACTTTTACTTTTGAGCCATCAATCAACTGTGATTTTTCTACCACACCACAAGTAAAACCCGCAATATCGTATTCTCCATCAGTATACATACCAGGCATTTCGGCAGTTTCTCCACCAATCAAGGCACAACCCGACTGACGACAACCCTCAGCCACACCAGCCACGATTTGTTCGATTTTAGCAGGTTCATTAGCACCTACCGCCACATAATCAAGGAAATATAGAGGTTCTGCTCCTTGTGCCAACACGTCATTAACACACATAGCCACAGCATCGATACCGATAGTATCGTGTTTGTCGATAGCAAATGCTATTTTTAGTTTTGTACCCACACCGTCAGTGCCACTAACCAACACTGGTTCTTTTACGTTAAGAGCCGAAAGGTCGAACATTCCGCCAAATGCACCAATATTCCCCATCACTCCCAAACGAGAGGTAGATGCAACGTGTTTCTTAATACGACGAACTACTTCGTAACCTGCTTCGAGATTTACGCCAGCATTTTCATAACTTTGAGCCATAGTTTTATTTGTTTTGTTTAAGGGAGTTATAAAAACTCCCGAATAAAAATTTAAATTTAATTGAAGGGGAAATAACCACTTCCCCTGTTTTGTTTTATAGAGTTATTTTGTTTTATCAAGCGAGCTATATATCGATGTAGGATAATTTCCTGAGAAACAAGCAGTACACAATTCGCAACGCTTACCACTTTTATATAATCCCTCTACAGATAAATAACGAAGAGAATCAGCTCCAATTGCCTCACAAATCTCTTCTACTGATCTGCGCGATGAAATCAATTCGTCGAATGTAGCAGTATCAACACCATAAAAACATGGGTGAGAATACGGAGGCGATGCAATACGCACATGTACCGATTTAGCCCCTGCCTCTCTGAGCAGAGTAACGATACGTCGTGAGGTAGTACCACGCACAATAGAGTCGTCAATCATCACAACATTTTTACCATTCACGATAGAGCGCACAGCCGAGAGTTTCATTCGCACCCCTTTTTCGCGCAACTCCTGATTTGGTTGGATAAATGTACGAGCTACATATTTATTTTTCACCAATCCCAACTCATATGATATACCACTCTCCTCGCTATATCCCACTGCGGCACTCAAACTCGAATCGGGTACACCAATTACGATATCTGCCTCGATAGGGTCTTCGCGATATAGAATTCGACCCGACTCTTTGCGATAAGCGTGTACGTTTGTACCCTCAATATCACTATCAGGACGAGCAAAATATACATACTCCATCGCACACATATAGTGGTGTTTGAATTGCGAGTAGTCGTAAGAATGCAATCCGTCGGCATCAATCACAACCACCTCACCAGGCTCTACATCGCGCACAAATTTTGCTCCTACCACATCGAGAGCGCAAGTCTCCGAACTCACCACATATCCCCCATTGAGTTTACCAATCGAGAGCGGACGAAGTCCGTATTTATCACGAGCACAATACAGACGTTTATCGCTCAAAATCAAAAAAGCAAAAGCTCCCTCAATCATATTGAGCGCATCTATTATATTATGTATACGGTGCTTTGTATTGTTATCTTTTTTGATAAGGTGCGCCAACAGTTCGCTATCTGACGTAGATTGAAACAGACTGCCGCGACCCTCCAGATAACGAGATAACTCACGAGAATTGACCAAATTACCATTATGAGCCAAAGCAAAATTGCCTGTATAGTGGCGGAAATAGAACGGTTGCACATTCTCTAATCCAGCACCACCTGTAGTTGCATAGCGCACGTGACCGATAGCCTTATCACCTTGTAGCATATTGAGTTTCTTTTCGTTGAATACCTCAGCTACAAGCCCCTCGCCTTTAACTCTATGAAATTCCTTATTTTCATCAACCGACACAATACCACACGACTCCTGTCCACGATGTTGCAAGGCGTGCAATCCATAGTAGGCTAAATTTGATGCATTATGAACATTAAATACACCAAACACACCACACTCTTCATGCAACTGCTCGTCGTCGTAGCGGTCATTCATTGGGTTGTTATTTATATCTATACTCATATGTTATTTATAGAGAATTAATATAACTGGTTACATTTGCCTCGATACGTCCTAATATATCTTCATTATCCGTTGCAGGCACAAAAGATTCGCCCACGATGCTTTCGTACAATTCGCGATAACGATTAGAGATAGACTCTACAATTTCATCTGTCATTTCAGGCACTGCTTGTCCCTCTTTACCTTGGAAACCATTATCCATCAACCACTCACGCACAAACTCCTTGCTCAACTGACGTTGACCCTCACCAGCCTCAAAATTTGCTTGATAACTATCAGCATAGAAATAGCGGCTAGAATCTGGAGTGTGTATCTCATCCATCAAATAGATAGTACCATTCTTATGTCCGAACTCATATTTAGTATCTACAAGTATCAAACCTCTTTGCGCGGCAATTTCAGTACCACGCATAAATAGCTCCATTGTATATTTTTCGAGTACTGCATACTCCTCTTCCGATACAAGTCCTTGTGAAATAATCTCTTCGCGAGATATATCCTCATCGTGTGCACCAATTTCGGCTTTAGTAGTAGGGGTGATAATTGGCATTGGGAAACGCTCATTTTCGCGCATTCCGTCAGGGAGTTTCACACCACAAATCTCACGAACACCGCTTTTATATAGTCTCCATGCACTACCGCACAAATAGCCACGCACAATCATCTCTACTGGATAACCCTCGCAAGCCACACCCACAGTAACCATTGGGTCTGGTGTTGCCATTTTCCAGTTAGGACAAATATCAGCAGTAGCATCCAAAAAACGAGCTGCTATTTGATTAAGTATCTGACCTTTAAAAGGTATACCTTTTGGTAGTACTACATCGAAAGCAGATATTCTATCAGAAGCCACCATCACTAGAATATCGTTATTTACTGTGTAAACATCACGCACTTTACCGTGATACACTTTTGTTTGATTCGGAAAATTGTATTCCGTTGCAGTTAATGCATTCATATTTTAGTTATTAGTTTAATTTTTAGTTCGGGAAGTTTTTATAAATCCCCTAAATTTTGGGTTCAAACTCTTTTTGTTATACCCTTCCTAAGCGGTTTAAAATCTCTTCATATGCCTCACCTACTCTACCCAAATCGCGACGGAAACGGTCTTTATCCATACGCTCCTGCGTATTTTTGTCCCACAAGCGACAAGTGTCTGGACTCAATTCGTCGGACAAAACAAGTGTTCCATCATCCATTCGTCCGAACTCAATTTTAAAATCTACAAGAATTACATCAATACTATCAAATAATTTAATAAGAATATTATTTATCTCTTTAGTAATTGAATGTATCTCATCAATCTCATCGTATGTAGATAATCCAAGTGCCACTGCGTGATGCTCGTTGATAATTGGGTCGTCAAGCTCATCATTTTTGTAGCAATACTCGTAAATTACATTTGAGAGTTTCATACCCTCATCCAAACCAAGACGGCGAGCCAGCGAACCAGCTGCATAGTTATGCACGATTACCTCTATCGGTATCACTCGCTTTTTATAGCAGAGTTGATTACGGTCGTCTACACGATTGATAAAGTGAGTTTTAATGCCTTTTTGCATCAAAAACTCATATACAATCGACGAAATTTTATTATTCAGAATACCCTTATTAGTAATCTGAGCGCGCTTAATACCATTATATGCAGATGTATCATCTTTATAATGAATAATTACCTTATCAATATCTTCTGTTGCGAAGATTTGTTTTGCTTTACCCTCATATAGCATTTCCGCCTGAGGGGTAAGATTTATAAATTCCATTTTATTTTTTACCTTATTAGTTAGGGGAAAATGTTTAAATCCTCCCCCTTTTTAGCTATTTTCTAAAGTAATTTACAGCATTTTCGAATATTGGTTGGCACTTTTCGCCTGTAATATTTTTAAATAACTGATCTTCATACCTTTCACTATGTCCCATTTTACCTAATATCTGTCCGTTTTCTGAAATTATGCCTTCGATTGCATAACTTGATCCGTTAGGATTTTCTGGACTGCTCATTGTGGTATTACCTTCTGCATCAACATATTGGAATGCCACTTGACCGTTTACAAATAGTTCCGCTGCTAGTTCATCGCTAACTACAAACTTACCCTCGCCGTGGCTCATTGCAATTGCATGTTGTTCGCCTAAAATAAAGCTATCAAGCCAAGGCGATGCCACGCTGCTCACTCTGGTTGTAACCATTTGCGAGATATGGCGGTTGATATTATTGCGGAAGAGCGTAGGAGATTCTGTAGTAGTAGTTCCTAATCGTCCGTAAGGGAGCAAACCCGATTTTACCAATGCTTGGAAACCGTTGCAAATACCCAAAATTAGACCCCCACGATCTAAAAGAGCGTGCACCTCACGTGCTATATCTTTGTTGTTGAGTACTGTAGCGATAAATTTAGCCGATCCATCTGGCTCATCACCCGAAGAGAAACCACCAGCCAACGCAAAAATATGGGCTTTTTTAATCTCCTCAACCATCACAGCAATAGATCCCTCTACCGCCTCTGGAGTAAGATTACAGAAAACAGTACTACGCACAGCGGCACCAGCTCTTACAAATGATTTTGTTAAATCATAATCGCAGTTAGTACCAGGGAAAACAGGGATATATACATTTGGTGTTTCAACTGCCTCACCACTATATTTAATCGAAGATTTAACTGCCAATTTAGTAGGCATCTCTACCTCTGGAGCGTCTGCCGTAATTGGATATATCGTAGCTAGTTTTTCTGTATTAAGACGATACATATCTTCTACATCAAACAGTTCTCCATTTATATTTAGTGTTGAATCTGTGGTAGTTGTACCCAAATGTATCATCGAATCATAATTCAACTCTCTACGAGAGGTAACTACAATCGAACCATAGTTATAATTAAATAGCGTATCCTCATCGATATTCACCTCGCAACCAACACCAGAACCGAAACTCATCTTGGCGATAGCCTCAGCCACACCACCCATACCAACTGCATAAGAAGATGTAATCAACTCATCATAAGTAAGGTGTGTCATCAAGTGGAAGTTAGCCATCAACTGCTCAGTATTTGGCATATGATTATCGAGTGGAGTATGTTTTAATAGATATATATTTTCGCCAGCACCCTTGAAGTCGGTAGAAATCACTTTACGAGCATCTACCATTGAGACACCAAATGCGATGAGCGTTGGAGGCACATTAATATCTTGGAATGTACCACTCATAGAGTCTTTACCACCGATAGATGGAAGTTTGAAAGCCTCTTGCATTTTCAATGCACCGAGTAGCGCACTAAGTGGTTTGCCCCACGAAGTTGGATTTGCTGTCATACGTTCAAAATACTCTTGATAAGAGAAACGCATTGTGCTATAATTACCACCTGCTGCCACTGTTTTAGCGCAACTTTCTACCACAGCATATGCAGCTCCGTGATATGGACTCCAACTAGAGATGAATGGGTTGTAGCCAAAACTCATCATACTAGCATCGTTGGTGTATCCGCTTAAAATAGGTAGTTTTTGTACACTCACTTGAGTTTCAGAGCGTTGTTTGTCGCCACCAAAAGGCATAAGTACTGTACCTGCCCCAATCGTAGCATCAAAAGTCTCAATCATACCCTTTTGAGTGAGCACATTATCGTCTTGCAAGTTATTCTCAAATCTCTCTTTTAGAGTGTTGCCTTGTATCTCTCTAGCGAATGGGTTACGCTCCTCTACTGCCGAAATAGTTGCCGATGCAAAGTGAGGCGCACCAGCAGAGTCGATAAATTCACGGCTCAAATCTACAATTGTCTTACCTTTATAGAACATACGCATACGAGCACTAT
Source organism: bacterium (assembly GCA_044433285.1). GTDB lineage: Bacteria > Bacteroidota > Bacteroidia > Bacteroidales > Paludibacteraceae > Aphodosoma. Next base: position 11,855 of record JAWXTU010000036.1, read on the forward strand.
CGGTAACATCCGCCACCTGCACTACCTCAATATTTTCGCTAGCGCAATAGCGTTCGAACTCCTCTTTATCTTTTGCCTCAATTACCACAGACACACGCTCTTGACTTTCGCTAATTGCAAGTTCAGTAGCATTTAAACCGCTATATTTTGTACATACACGGTCGAGATAGATATCCAGACCATCTGTCAATTCACCAATAGCCACCGAGACACCACCAGCACCAAAATCGTTAGATTTTTTAATCAATTTTGTAACCTCTGGACGACGGAAAAGTCTCTCTAATTTACGCTCTTCGGGTGCATTACCTTTTTGCACCTCACTCGAACAAGTCTCTAAAGATTCGGATGTGTGTTCCTTAGATGAACCAGTTGCTCCACCTACACCATCACGACCAGTTCTACCGCCAAACATCATCACTATATCACCAGGAGTTGGCGACTCACGACGTACTGCATCAGCACGCACAGCACCAACTACAGCACCCACCTCTAGGCGTTTAGCTACATAATCTTTATGATAAATCTCACGCACGTGAGTAGTTGCTAGTCCGATTTGATTGCCATAACTAGAGTATCCAGCAGTAGCTTTTGTTGATATAATACGTTGTGGCAATTTACCCTCAAGCGTATCAGCCACAGGAAGATATATATCGCCAGCACCAGTTACACGCATTGCTTGATAAACATATGCACGACCAGATAATGGATCGCGGATAGCACCACCAACACAAGTAGATGCACCACCAAACGGTTCTATCTCTGTAGGGTGATTATGTGTTTCGTTTTTAAATTGCAACAACCAACGTTGATCTTCAGTCTCACCAGTAGTCTCGTTTTGCACCTCTACATTCACAAAAATACTGCAAGCGTTATTCTCTTCGCTCTGCTCCATATCATCGAGATATCCATTTTTGCGTAGATATCTAGCTCCAATTGTAGCCATATCCATCAAACAGATATCTTTGTGCTCGCGACCTAATTCGCTGCGCATTTTATTATATAATTCAAGCGACCCTTCTAGTTCCGCTTTCAAGAACGATTCGTCAATTGTAATCTCCTCGATGCGAGAGGTAAATGTAGTATGACGGCAGTGATCGCTCCAATAGGTATCCAAAATCATCAACTCTGTATGATATGGATCGCGGTTCTCTGCTCTAAAATACTCCACCACACAACGCAAATCATCAACATTCATTGCCAAACCATTTACCTTGCAAAATGGCAACAAATCAGTCTCTTGCATATTGCAAAAACCGTTGAGTATCTCTACATCAACAGGGTCCGAGAGTTCCACCACTCCCAATTGATTCATATCTTTTTCGCGACACTCCACTGCATTGATAGTATAATTGCGAATGCGAGCAAGTGTAGCCTCATCAAGAGGTTCGGCAAAAAGCAGAAGGCGCGCACATTTGATTTGCACATCTGCAGCACTATCTACCAGTTTCACACAGTCCACGGCACTTGCAGCTCGTTGGTCGAACTGACCAGGCAGACTCTCAATTGCTACATATGTACAATTAGTTAAATCTAATTGATCTGTTACCTCATCGGTTACCACCTCGCCAAAAACACCATAACGAGTTTTTTCGAGCAAATCTGCATTAAAACCTAGTAGGTCATACACATTAATAAGTCGCAAACCCTTGATATTTAAACCAAGATTTACATTCAATTCACGTTCAAGACTCGACGCCTCTACTCTGAACTGAGTTTTTTTCTCTACAAAAATTCTATAATTCATTTGATATTATCGCTCCCTAAGAACTAGGGTATTAATTAGTTTTAAAATCATATTTCACAGCCTGCAAATCGTTGTTAGCCTTCACGATTTTATTTTTCAGAGTCTCTTTAGCCTCTACAAGCTCCTTTTTCAATCGCTCATCGCCCACAGCAAGCATCTGAATAGCAAGCAGTCCAGCATTCATAGCGGCATCAATGCCCACAGTAGCCACAGGTATACCAGGAGGCATTTGCACGATAGCCAAAAGAGCGTCTACACCTTGCAACGAAGCACTAATCGGCACACCAATTACAGGGAGAGTAGTACTTGCTGCAATAACACCTGGCAAATGAGCTGCCATACCAGCCGCAGCAATAATCACCTCGACACCTCTACTAGCTGCATTTTTTGCAAATGTCTCTACTTCTGTTGGTGTACGGTGCGCAGAAAGTGCTAGCATCTCAAACGGTATTTGATGCTCATTCAATACTTTAGCTGCTTTTTCCATCACGGGCAAATCGCTTGTGCTACCCATAATAATACTTACTCTCGGATTCATAAATTTATCTATTGTGTTAATTAATTAATTTCACATATAAAGCGAAAAGGGCTGCATAAAAGCGCACACGCACCTTTAGCAGCCCTTTTTATAGTGGGTTATTATATCTTTTTTTCGAAATAAAGCGGAACAAAATGTGGATTTTTCCATCACTATTACCTTGATAATAAAAGAAATATTTTTATGAGAACTGAAGCTATAACTACCTCTCAAAATTTCTGCAAAGTTACAAATTTATTACGATACTCACAATAAGATTTTAATAATATTTTATGGCTTTTTTCTATTTAAGTTTTTTTTTGTGTTTGAGTTTTTTTTTGTACCTTTGCAGAAACTAATAATCTACAAATCCTATGCACATTAAAGTATTAAATGGCAGTCCGAAAGGGAACAATTCCGTTACTCTTTTTACAGCCAAATTTATCGCAAAAAACTTTCCTCAACACACGTTTGAAATGATAAACGTGGCACAAAAGGTAAGGTCTTACGAAAAAAATCCTTCGCAACTACAATCTCTCAAAGAGGCAGACATCATTGTATTTGCCTATCCTGTATACACATTTATTGCTCCTGCTCAACTGCACCGAATTATCGAGTTGATAAAAGAGGAGAATATCGACCTAAGCGGTAAGTGGGTAACACAAATCTCCACCTCTAAACACGTATACGATTTTACGGCTCACCGCTATATAGAGGATAATGCTGCCGACCTAAATATGAGAATTATCCCAGGTCTTTCGGCTGATATGGATGATATCCTCACACCAAAAGGACAAGAGACCGCTTTGGCTTTCTGGCGCAGTGTGGAGTTTGCATACAACAATAATATAGAGCAGTCTACCATTATGCGTGCAATTCAACCAAGTGCTGCATCACCTCAAATATCTCTCCCCGCACCAGCAGCACAAACCACAGAGAAATCTGATAAATTCGATACTGTTCTCGTTACCTATCTTACAAAAAAAGAGGGTAATTTATACGAGATGATAGAGTATTTCAAAGCGATATATCCTAATAAATTGCGCATCGTAAATATCGCAGAATTTAAATTTACTGGGGGCTGTTTCGGCTGTTTAAAATGTGCCGACACTGCAAAATGTATACAGAAAGATAGGTTTGATGATTTCTTGCGCACAGAGATACAGAGTTCTAATGCCACTATCTATGCTTTTGATATTAAAGACCATAGCATGGGTTCGGTGTTTAAAACATACGACGACCGCAACTTCTGCAACGGACACCGCACCACTACAATGGGCACTCCTGTAGGATATATCGTGGCAGGTAAATTATCGCAAGAAGATAATTTGCGCACGCTAATCAATGCTCGTGCTAATGTGGGGCATAACTACCTTGCTTATGTGGCGAGCGATGAGTTTGATGCTGCAAAAAATCTACAATCTCTAGCATCACAACTCGATTATGCTCTACAAAACAAGTTGATTTTACCGCAAAATTTCTTGGGTGTAGGCGGACATAAAATTTTTCGTGACCTTATATATGAGATGCGTGGAATTATGAGTGCCGACCACAAATTCTATAAAGAGAAAGGATTCTACGATGATTTCCCACAACGCAAATGGAAACGCAGTTTGCTAATGAAACTGGTAGGGTGGATGATGAAAAATCCAAAATTCAGCTCTAAAATGCAAGCTGGTATGACTGCACCATACAAGAAAATGCTTGGTGAAGAGTAGTTGATTGATAACCGAAATAAGTATGCCCCACTGATTTATATCTATTCTAAATCAGTGGGGCATTTAGCTATATGATTCAAGACTATTTCTCCATTATCTCTCTGATGCGTTGAGGAATTTCTATATTCTCCATTATGCCCGAGAATTTCTCGGCAGATGGACCGTATGAGAAGATAGGAACGATTGTACCTGTGTGATTACCTGTAGTAAATGTTACATCTAGCGTAGAATCGGCATAAGAGCCATCAAGCACTACAGCACCACCTGTTTCGTGGTCGGCAGTGATAACTACAAGTGTATTGCCATCTTTAGCGGCAAAATCAAGTGCAATTTGAACTGCACGCTCGAAATCTAACATCTCGCCAGTAAGGCAGGTTTGATCGTTGCCATGACCACAAAAATCTATTTGAGAACCCTCTACCATAAGGAAAAATCCTTTATCTTCTGCATCTAACGAGTTGATTGCTTGCTCTACAGCCGCTGGCAAGAAACCGCCACGCTCAGCAAAAGAAGGCATATGGTCATCGGCAGCTAACAGACCGTATGGTAATGACTTAACTGGCTCTACAAGATCAAGTTCAAAATCAATTTCATAACCTTTTGCAATTAGCGAATCTACTAAATTCACGCTATCTGCACGATTGATAAAATGTTTGCGACCGCCACCTGCAAAATAGTCCACACCCGAATGTAATAGATCGACTGCAATCTCTTCGTAAAGATTACGAGATACTTGATGTGCATAAAAAGCTGCTGGAGTGGCGTGTGTAATATAAGATGTTACAACCAAACCTGTAGGTCGTTCTGTATCTTCAAAATCCTTCAATACCGAATATACATTTGTTGAGTCAGCCGACATACCAATCACACCGTTGTTAGTTTTGTTGCCTGTAGCCAAAGCTGTGCCACTTGCTGCCGAATCGGTAATGTAATTGCTCGACGAATATGTACGAGCAAAACCTGAATATTGACACATATCAAAGGCTGTTTTTTCTCCGCCTAATGCAGTAAGAGCCACTTGTATTTGACTCACTCCCATACCGTCACCTATCATATAAATCACATTTTTCACCTCCGCAGCAGGCAAATTCTCTTCGTTGTTACTGTTTGATACACAAGATGTAGCAAAAAGCGCGCATCCTAAAAATAGGTACATTAATCTGTTTTTCATATCGTTACTGTTTTAATTTTTTATCGGGGAGTTTTTTGAAACTCCTATTATTAAACGGTCAAAATAGATCGTTGTTTATTCAATTATTATCTCCTCTGCCAACGCCTCTCTATCATTCAACTCTAGTCTGATAGCAAGAAGTTCCTCTTTTATGTTTTTGAGTTTATTAACCACCTGCATCCGTCGCATATCGTCATCTGCGCTCAACTGCAATCGCTTTTTTGCACCACTCAATGTTAAACCCAAATCATTAGTTAAATAATATATCGTTTGCACCATCTCTATATCTTTTTGGGTATATCTGCGAGTGCCTTTGCTAGATAGAGTGGGACGAAGAGAATCAAACTCCTTCTCCCAATATCTCAGCGTAGATTGCGGAAGTTGTAGCAGATCAGAAACTTCTGAGATAGAGTAATATATCTTTTGTGTTGCCATAAATATTATTTATGTATTTTTAGATTTTGCCCTATACGAATAGTTGTAGATTTTAGTCCGTTCCACTTTTGAATATTAGCCACTGACACTTTGTATCTTGATGCAATACCACCTAATGTATCGCCACTCTTTACTTTATACGTTATAACTGACGCCTCTTTGGGTTCCACTTTCAACTGACGCTCTATCAACTCTGTTTTATATGCCAATATGGTATCTCTATTTTCAGTATAACCGTTGATATCTTTCATCGGAAGTACCAACGAATATGGTTTAGTATTGCCAGGAATAATATCAGCTCTGTATTGAGGGTTTAAATATCTCAACTCATCTATCGAGATAGATAGTACCTCTGAAATTTGAGATAGATGCACTCTATCTGTAACCATAATTGTATCTGTAATAAGCTCATAATCTGGCTCTGTAGCACAGATATTATGCTCTTTGTGATAATTGAGAATATAATTAGCTGCTATAAAAATAGGTACATAATTGCGTGTTTCGCGTGGCAAATAAGGGTAGATATCCCAATAATTTCTTTTGCCATCTGCATGACGAATTGCCTTTGCCACATTACCTGGTCCACAATTATACGCCGCTATAACCAGATGCCAATCGCCATACATCTGGTATAAATCAGATAGATAACGAGCTGCTGCATCTGATGATTTTATCGGATCGCAACGCTCATCTACTAAACTGTTTACCTCTAATTTGTAATATTTACCTGTGGCAGCCATAAATTGCCACAGCCCTTTTGCACCCACATATGATGTTGCCTGTGGATTCAGACCACTCTCTATTATAGGCAGATAGCGCATCTCAAACGGTACATTATATCGTTCTAAAGCCTCTTCGAAAAGCGAAAAATAGTATCTATTACCCACACCAAGCATTCTACCTATCTGCTTATCCCGTTTGGCGTACATCTCGATAAAACTCTTCACAACCGAATTAAATGGCATCTCCATTATATATGGCAATTGCTGCAAACGCTCAATATATACCGAATCGGAACAGTAGACTGGAGTGAATTTTTCCACGTCGCAACTATCTGAATTATCAGAGAGTTTCATTAGATAGAAATTATGCAACATCATCTCTAAATGATTTTCATACTCGGCAAGTGATAATGAATCTAAAAAAAGTTGAGTGGGGAGAGAATCGAGGACAGTGATAGTAGTATCTGTTTCAATGTTCAATGTGTCTGCATTCTCTTGACTATAAGTCAAAAATGGTACTGCAACGAGTAATACTATAACTAAAAAAAGATGAGTAAAGTTCTTCATAAAATTGTTTACTAATTAACGGGAAATCTAAAATGATAGTCCCACATTACAGGAGATGGTTGGTTGGGTACTATTAGGCACCACCTCTAGTTTTGGTCGCACCTTTATCGACAAATCTGGAGATACATCAAAATCTGCTAATTGAGCATCTACATAAGCATCTATCACAGTAATTGCATAAAATGCTACACCTATTAAAATCGACATATCTCGGTAGCGACGTAGATAGGTGATACTATTGCTTAGATAACTCTCTGTAGATGAATCGGGATAACCTGCTGGCACTATATTTTCATATGAATTGGTGCTAGGATCTGTATCCAAAATATCAAGATAAGCAATAGTGTATTCATTATATCGTGCACTGTTCCAAGATATTGCATATGCTACACCTGCAAAACCACCGACTACAATTGGGAGTTTCCAGTATTTTCTGTTGTATATCTGACCTGCACCAGGGAGCAGTAGAGCATACCACAAACTCTTACTTGGGTCGGGCATAAATTCTTCCTTATTTTGCTTGCGTATTGACTCTATTCTCTTCCGCTTCTCCGCTTCAGTGAGAGTGTCTGTTTTAGGTGGTTGTGAATCAAAATTACGTGGGCGCATCAACTCTTTTGGGCGAACAATAGTATCTTGCTCTTCGGCAATA
>JAWXTU010000037.1:0-18731 GCA_044433285.1 bacterium
GAGGATCGAGAACATCCTCAATAATCGTCCTCGCAAAAGGCTCGGATACCTCACACCTAACGAAAAATTTAAACAATTAACAGCTTGAGTTCAGTTGCATTTGCAGGTTGAATTCAGCATATTCCTCCATATTTGTGGTGGTATATTTATGATGAGGACATTCTTCCGGCACGAGTATATTCACCATCTCTAAAGTCACCTGATAATGCACCCGAGGGGTGTTCATCACTCCAGATGGAGATATATTGCGAGAAAGATGCCTACTCTAAAGAGGAGTTAATAGCTCGCTCTGTTGGAAAACTTATTGAATTGGATATTATAAAAGAGGCAGATATTCTATTTACAGATGTCCGATTCGAGAAATATGCAAATGTGATATTTGACCACAACATTTATGACTCCCGAAAGATTGTGAGAGATTATCTTGATAGCGTGGGAATCGAGACTATTGGGCGATTTGGCGAGTGGGACTATCTGTGGAGCGACCAGAGCCTTTTGAGCGGATTGAATATAAATAGTGATATATGCAGGTAGGCAAGAAAGACTTAATGTGGGGATATATCGCCCAATTCTTACGATGGGGTAATTCTCTCATATTGTTACCTTTTATATTACGATTGATCCCGAGTGAGCAGTTGGCGTTTTGGTATCTATTTGCTAGTATTGCATCTATGGTATTGCTGTTTGATTTTGGTTTTTCATCGACTATACAGAGAAATATAACATATGTATTTAGTGGAGCTCAGAAGTTACTCCCGAAAGGTATCGAGCGAATAGAAAATGATGAAAATCGAGAGATAAATCCCAAACTATTAAAACAGGTAATATCATCTGCTCGTGCTATATATGCTCTTATTGCTATTGCAGTATTTGTTATAATAAGCACTGTTGGAAGTTATTATATTTCAACAATTATCGAACAGAAAGCAGTTGCTAATCCAACCGAAATATGGATTTCATGGGTAATAGTTGTAATTAACACATCTATAAACTTCTATTATCTATACTTAAATTCATTTCTACAAGGTAGAGGATATGTAAGACAGGCTCAAAAGGCGGCTATTATCTCTAATGTGATAATGATGTCTCTGGCTCTAATAGGATTGAATTTAGGGTATGGTATTGTTGCATTGGTCACTGCTTCGTTTATCTCCGTTGCTGCTAATAGGTTTATATCTAAACGTTTTTTTTATGATAAGGAGTTAAATGCAATTCTTGCTCAATCGAATGAAGATATAACTATTGAGGAGAAAAAAGGTGTCATAAAGATATTGTGGTATAATGCGAAAAGATTTGGGGTTGTTGGAATTGGGGGGTTCTTGATCAATAAAGCAGGGCAATTTTTGGTGACAAGTTTTTTTACCCTAACATTAGCGGCACAGTATGGCTTGACAATGCAGTTTGTCACAGTAATTACTGGGTTAGCAACATCGTATATCTCTTTGATGTATCCTAGACTTACGCACGATTATTTTAAGAATGATATAATCGCTGTACGCCAGCATTTTGGTATAATGGTTATTGTAATGTTTGGTGTTTATCTGTTCGGTTGTATTGGCTTGTTGACCGCTGGAAACTACTTATTAAATTTTATAGGGTCGCAAACACAATTACTACCTATATGGCAGGTTATCTTTCTATTTCTTATCTATTTTCTGGAGTCTCAGCATTCTGGATTTGCTAATATTCATTCAATAGGTAATAGCGCGCCATTTGTAAAGGCTGCTATTTATTCGGGTGTAGCAATTGTAAGTACCTCATATCTGCTTTTGAAATTTACAATGCCAACGATTTGGATCGTATTGCTAGTACAATTTGCAGTTCAGGCATCATATAACAATTGGAAATGGCCGTATGATGCTTGCAAGATATTGGATATATCCTATTTCGGATTTGTTAAAGTTGGTTTCTTTGCAATTCATCGTCAATTATATTATTTCAACAAAAAAAAAATACAATGAAAAAGATCAAGATCTTCGCATCATATCACAAAGATGCTTATAGAGTAAAGAATGAAGTGTTCGAGCCTATTCAGATTGGGCGAGATGTGTTCCCTGTTTTATTGGATGATATGATTGGAGATAATACGGGAGATAATATAAGTAAGAGGCAACCATTTTATTCAGATTATGTTACACCCTATTGGCTATTGAAAAACTATATTGATACTTGTGAAGAAGATTATATTGGGGTGTGTCACTATCGTAGGATATTTTCGTTTAAAAGACCTTTTTCATTGCGATATATCAAAGCTAAAATAGGATGTCAATTGGGTAAATATATTAAACGTTATAGAAGTTGCTGGGATTGGAATGCTCACTATATTTATAAAGAAGAGGATTTTCAGAGATATATTGATGAGTTTACTATTGATATACAGCGAGATATACAACAAGGGAAGCATCTTGTGTATGGATACAAGCCTATTACAATGCAAAACTTAACAATAAAAGATTTGAATGAAAAACCTATTTCAAAATGGTTATTTATTTTATTCGAAAAGATTCTCTTTGATAAATACCCTGATATAGCCGGCACATTTAAAGAGCTGTGTAAATCTAACTCATATAATTACTCAAGCTGCTATATTATGCAAAAAGACTTATATAAGAAGTATATAACAATTTTATTTGATTTGCTATTTGAGTTTGAGAAACAAGTAGTCGAACAAGGATATATTAAAGATCCTTGTAGTGAAAAGATTGTCTATAGAGGAGCTGGATTTCTGGGTGAAATGATGATAAGCACATTTATACAGCACCAATTAAAGATAGATAAGAGTAGTGTGAAATTGTTAAATGGAGTGCTTTATAACGTATTATAATGAATTATTAATAGCGATAGCATACAATCAATATTATGAATATTTGTGCAGATCGAACTTATAGTTTATACATATTTCTATATGATAAAGTGAGTTCCTACATTTCGTTTTGCAACAGAGGACTGGAAAATATCATGTATCTATCACTGGTCGAATATGTAATTTTTCTACTATATTATGAAACTCGTTGTTCCAGAGTTGATTTTTATTTAAAATAGTGATTTTAGAGATGAAAAGAATACTATTCTTTCTATTGCAAGTGACAGGAAAAGCTATTTCTTATCTTTATACGTTCAAAATTCATATGCGCATGAAATACTGTTATTATAGGGTTTATGGCGCATGGATTAAGCGCGCGTTTAGATCGGTCGGGTGCAATTTTTATGTTGTGCCTCCATTTTACCTGCTTGGCGGTGAGAATATCATTATAGGGGATAATTGTCAAATATCTAAGGGTTGCGAATAGAGGCTCGTACAGAGTGTATACGCCCAAAAATGGCGTCTATGAAAATTAGCTAAAATGTCACACCTTTGTAACGAACCAAAAATATGAAAAAAATGGCAAGTTATAGAGATTTTGAAAAGTTATGGGAGCAGTATCAGAAAGAGGGTGTTAAGCGAGATATTAGCATTGAGTTATATTGCAGGAGTAAGGGTGTTGTTTATGTTCACTTCGAGCGATGGTATAGATCGTATTTCTGCAAGAGGGCTTATAAAGTTGAAAATACAAATAATACAGAAACTGGGCTCTTGTAGCCCATCATGTCGCAGCATGAACCGCTGCAAAAAAGAGAAAAATACAATTTAATTTAAAATAAAACCTGAGTTTTACGACTGACCTGCCTGAAATAGCAGTTTCGTGGGGGTATGTCATTTTTGGGTGTATACATATTTAGCATGATTAAGTTTATTAGCTATATTATTAGAAAATTAGCTCTTTTATCTTCATTTATATACAGTATTAGAATACACAACCTATTAAATTGTGTATTTAATATTTTTTATAGCGAGTGGGTAAAAAAAGGTTTTAAGACTGTAGGCGCAAATTTCTATGCAATAAGACCATTATATTTGCGAGGTGGCAAGTATATTGAGATCGGGGATAATTGTCATTTTTCAAAAGGATTAAGGATTGAAACCTTTAATAAGCACAAGGACTCTAAGTATAAACCGTGTATAACAATAGGTAATAACTTTAGTGTCAATTATGACTGCCACATAGGTTGTATAAAGAAAATAACTATAGGAAATAACGTTTTATTTGCATCAAGAGTATTTATAACAGACCATTTTCATGGGAGTGTTAATAGTCGTGCAGAATTATTGATCCCACCATTACTACGAAATCTTACTACAAAAGGAGAGGTTAATATTGGTGATAATGTATGGGTAGGAGAAGGAGTTGCTATAATGCCAGGTGTAACAATAGGTGAAGGTGCTGTAATTGGAGCGAATTCTGTTGTGACAAAGAATATACCGTCATATGCTGTGGTGGCTGGCATTCCTGCAAGAATCATTAAACAATTTTAGACTCGCATCTGTGAAATTATATACGTTAAATAAGAGTGTTATGTTCTTTGACACTTATTGTAAATATATTAATACATCATTGGTGTATAAACCATTGATGTATCGGTGTCTTCATGTGCTAAGAGCTATTCACAGACGAAGTAAATTGCCCTTATTTTGGATCTGGTATACTTGTGAATTTCGATCAGCTGGGAAAAATGAAGATACAATTATTGTTACGGATTCTATTGGTGACGTTCCTGCTAATTATTTAAAGTCAAAATACCCTAAGTTAAGAATTATTTATTGGTTTTGGAATCATATAGATGATTCATCGTTTGTAAATAAACTTGATCAAACAATCGAGAAATGGTCATACGATCCGATTGACTGCTTTAAATATGGAATGAAATACAATACTCAATATTATTTCAAATGTTTATTCGGAAATATTTCTGTAAATAAAATAGAGCAAGATGTATTTTATATAGGCAAAAATAAAGGCAGGGTGAAGTGTGTTTTGGCCTGTAAACAAATCATTGAAAATCAAGGGCTAAGCAACAAATTTATAATACTTGAAGACGAATTTGATAAAAAGAATTGGATGCCATACGAAACTGTCGTAGAGAATATATTGCAGAGTCGTTGTATCGTAGATATAGTTAGTAAGAATCAAACTGGATTAACTCTTCGCCCGTTAGAAGCGTTATTTATGCATAAAAAATTAATTACCAACTTTCAACAGATTAAAGATTATGATTTTTACTGCGCAGATAATATCTTTATTCTTGATATAGATGATGAAAGTAAATTGCATGCATTTATACATTCTGAATACAATCATAGCGTAGACAAGTTTATTGATAAATATGAATATAGCAACTGGCTCATACGTTTTAATGAGTAACCGTTAAATCAATAATATAGCATATAATAATGATAAACATATCTTCAATAGAAAATTGTTATGGCTGTGGAATATGTGCTAAGGCATGTCCCTCAAATATAATCTCTATAACCCTTAATGACAATGGCTTCTATGAGCCGAAGGTAGATGTAGACAATTGTATTGGCTGTGGGCTTTGCGTTGATGTATGTGCTTTTAATCATAAAGAACTGGTATCAATTGATCAAACTGTTACAAGTTATGCTGCTTGGAGCAACGACAAGCGTGTTCAACGAAAATGTTCATCTGGTGGAATAGGCTTTGAAATAGGGAAACAGTTAATAGAGCAAGGGTACAAAGCATGTGGTGTTAAATATAACGCTGAATCTCAGAGAGCTGAACACTATGTCGCTTCGACAGTCGAAGATTACATTCCAAGTATTGGATCTAAATACATTCAAAGTTATACTATTGAGGGGTTTAAGGCTATAAATAAAACAGATAAATATTTAGTTACGGGAACACCGTGCCAGATAGATTCATTTCGTCGATACATTCAGCGATTCAAAATAGAAGATAATTTTGTCCTTTTAGACTTTTTTTGTCATAGTGTTCCATCTATGCTAGCTTGGCGAAAGTATATTGAATTGGTTGAAAAGCAGACGGGAGAGATTACATATGCTTCTTGGCGTAATAAACACACAGGATGGCACGACTCGTGGGCTATGGGTATTGATGGAAAATTAGGTGGTGATAAAGTGAATTGGCACAATTCATACAACATCCAAATTCGGGAAAAAAAAAACTTTTATACTTCTAGACTATCTCAAGGAGATATTTTTTATAAACTTTTTTTAGGTGACTTTTGCTGCAATCCAGCTTGCCATAAAGATTGTAAATATAAATATGATAAATCCTCAGCAGATATAAGAATTGGAGATTTGTGGGGGAATACCTACAAAGATAATGAAGATGGAGTTAGCGCATTAGTTGCCTTTACAGAGCTAGGTAATAATGTAATAAAAGCTCTTTCTGGAGTGACTCTTAAAGAACATGCTTTTGAGGTAGTTGCAGAGGGGCAAATGAAGCAAAATGCAAGAAAAGCTGTTTTGTCTAATCTTATTTATCTAATATTGAAGAGCAATAGTAGTAATACTAAATTATTATATAAATCTATATTTTTCTTAGAATATATACTATGTATCCCAAGAAAATTATCGAATCTTACAAATCGTATAATTGTTAGATTGAAAAGATGTTAAATCGACATATATCGAATACAAACAAAATGAAAATTAAAACTATAACCTGCCATGATGTATATAATTATGGGGCTTCATTGCAGGCTTACGCCCTTCAATATTATCTAAAATCTTTAGGACATCGTGTTGAAATTATAGATTACCTTCCTCGTTATATTAGTGGTAAAAATTATACATTCTGGTTTGTGTCAGAACAGTCACCTTATTATAATATTTGTAAAAAGAATGTTATAATCAAGTTTTTATATTGTATGAGGCGTTTGATTATGTATAGTCAAACATTTGGTCGTAAAAAAGCGTTTGATCAATTTAAGTTGGAGTTCCTGTCTTGTACTAACAGATATACAACTTATCAAGATTTATGTACAAATCCGCCTGAAGCTGATTTCTATATTGCGGGAAGTGATCAAATATGGAACACTTCATTAGGAAATGGCAAGGATCCATCCTTTTACTTGCAGTTTGGCAATGATAATATAAAACGAATTTCTTATGCAGCTAGTTTTGGGATTGCAGAAATTCCAGAAGAAATGAAACCCCAAATATATAATTGGCTAAATCGAGTAAATTCAATATCGGTTAGAGAGCAATCTGGATTGGATATACTGTCAAATTTAAATATCGACTCTGCGGTTGAAGTAGTTGATCCAGTATTTTTGTTAGACAAGCAGGAATGGGGTAATTTGGCAAACACCAGTACTGTCAGAATAGAATATCCCTATATTCTAGTTTATGACATGTTTATGAAGGAGACTTCGTTAAAAACATCAGCTATTAAGTTATCTAAAAAACTTGGATTGCCGTTAGTAGCGATAAATGATGCGTTTAAAGTTAAATATGCTGATAGAAGCATTTGTGATGCAGGTCCAGCGGAGTTTGTGTCTTTGATTAAAAATGCGACGGTTATTATTTCGAGTTCATTTCATGCCACAGCATTTTCTATAATATTTGAGAAAGAATTTTATACGTTTTATAAAGGGGATAACATATCACGAATGATTAATATTCTTGATAAAATAGGATGTGTCAATAGACTTAATAGTCCTGATGTCGTAGGCGATATGGAGAAACCTGACTGTAAAGCAACTAGTCATCTGTTATCAGAATCAATAAACAAGTCTAAAAAATTCTTGGGAGATACCCTTTGTTAGCAAACATATCAATAATATTTATTGCAATATTACCCTAATAGCAATATTATGACAATATATTTCCTTATAAATTCTCTTCACACAGCTGGAGGGACTGAGCGTGTAGCTACAATAATAGCAAATGAATTGTCCATTCGAGGGTATGACATAGGTCTGATAGCGTTACATGGAGGTGGCGCACCTTTCTTTCAGATAAATGATAATGTAAAATTACACTACGTAAACCCTAAAGGATATAAAAATATTTACACAAGCTATTTACAGAATGTGTTGAGTCTCCATCGATTATATAAAAACAATAGTGTCGATATTGTTGTCGATGTTTGTAGTGCAATGTCACTTATGAGTATCCCTGCCACTATTGGCTTAAATACCAAAGTCATTACTTGGGAACATTTTAACTCAAATGTTGACTGGAATCCAATAACGTCCCCATCAGCACGCAAATTAGCGAAATTATTCTCAACAAAGATAGTTACACTAACAAATCAAGATAAAGAGAATTACAAGCTCCGATATAAAGCTAAAAATGTCACAGTTATATCTAATCCGATAACTATCAACCATACTGTCCAGTCTAATTTATCTGAGAAAAGAATCTTATCAATAGGTCGTTTTACGAAACAAAAAGGGTTTGACCTCTTGATTCATAGTTGGGCATTATTAAAAAACAAACATGATGGTTGGAAGCTTAGAATAATTGGGCATGGAGAGCTGAAAAATCAATTGATAGATTTAATCAAGGAACTTGGAGTTGATGATAGTGTAGAGATATTACCTCCTACGACAGACGTAGTAAGCGAGTATCAAAATGCGTCAATTTATGTTATGTCGTCTCGCTTTGAGGGTCTTCCTTTAGTATTAATTGAAGCTATGTCAATGGGACTACCAATCATAAGTTTTGATTGTGAAACAGGACCAAGAGATGTTGTTGATCATCAAGTTACAGGAGTGTTGGTAGAGCCCGAGAATATTGAGCACTTGGCAAAAGCTATGTATGTATTAATTAGAGACAAAAATAGACAATTAGAATATAGTCGAAATGCAATAGTCAAAAGTGCTGAATTTGATATTGATGCAATTGTAAAGTCTTGGATAGATCTGTTCAACTAGGTAGATATGCTGATATATATATATTTATTTATTATAATTGCCATATTCTCTTTACTTGAGATTTTAACTTCGAAAAGATCATCACAACCAGTTTTCTGGTCATTGGTTGCGATATTAATAATCTTTGTTGGTTTCAGAGGTGAGAATGTGGGTTTTGATTATGGAAGTTATCTATCAATATTTAATGACATAGGTAATGATAATCTTAACGTGCCCGTTGAGCCGGCATATCTACTGCTTAATAAGATATTATATCCGTTAGGGTATTTCCCATTGTTGCTATTTGTTATGGCATCTATAGCAATCACCACAAAATGCACGTTTATTAGTAAATATTCAAGCTATCCAATAAGCAGTCTTCTTGTATATTTTAGCATTGCTATGCTGATAAACGATATGGGGCAAATAAGGTTCGGTATGGCTGTTAGCTTTATTATGTTATCATATGGTTCAATGATTCGAGGCAATAAAGCACATATGTGGATATCCTTCATTTTAGGACTTTTATTTCACTACTCTTCGTTGCTTGTTCTGCCTGTATATTTTATTTATAGTTATAGACTAACATCCAAAACTGTTTTTATTTTATTGTTGTTTGGATTATGCTTTTATGTAGTTAGTATAAACGATATTTTAATTAAAATATCTGGATTTATGCCCAGCCATATTGCTGGGAAAATTCAATTTTATACATTTTATTCAGATACTTATGGAAAATCATTAGGACTGAATATATCCCTACTTCTTAGATTACTAATATTCGGATTCCTATTTTATTATAAAAAATCCATAGGTGCCAAAACGATGGGGATAGATATAATTACGAATCTATATTTTTATGGTTTAATTATATATATGGTATTCAACTCAAATTCTGAATTTGCTACTCGTGGAAGTGCTTATTTCAAAATCTTAGAACTAATAATATTACCAATGTTTATAGACCTTGGAAAAACAAAATATGATAAAATATTAATCTGGACTGTAGTGATTTGTTATGCATTCTATTCACTAGGCAAGGTAGTCTTTGATCCATCTTTTGGCGGTCCGTATTTAAATTACACTAATATACTAATAGGCTGATAAATGAAAAATCGAATCTTAGTTATAGAAGGACAGCGCAATATCGGTGGAGGTCAAGTCATGACAAAGAAAATAGCAACGGCTCTGACAGAAAGATACAAAGTAAAGATATTCTTGCCTTCAGGGCAAAGTCCAATTGCAGATTATCTAAATCAATTTAATCAATGGGGCTATCATTTTTTTTCATATAATAGAGGGAAAAAGAGCCTGAAAGATATAATAAAATTTATAATCAATTTTTTTTCTTCATATTCAGCTTTACGTAAATGCGTTCGAGAGTTTACGCCTAATGTTATCTATGTTCAATCTTCTGCATTATTACCTATTGCGGCACTTATTGGCCAAAGATATAATATTTCAGTTGTGTCACACCTACATGTTGTGCATAGTGATAACAAGAGTAAATTTATACTAAATAAATTTCTTAGCTTCTCTTCTGTAAAAAGAATAATTGGAGTGTCTAATTATACGCTAAATCAACTTACTCCGAATAATCGAGATAAGTCGGAAATCCTTTATAATTGTGTTGACACAATAATAAAGCCTGTAAATAATGGCGTGGAAATTAAAGTTGCCGTAGTAGCAGATATTCATCCTGATAAAGGTCAGCTTATACTTGCGCATGCAATAAATAAGCTATCAAATCATCACATCACCCCTGTTTTTGTTGGCAACATAATAGATAATGATTATAAGCTAAAAATTCAAAAGATATTACCTAATTCTATATTTACTGGATATGTAAATAATGTTATAGATCATATAGTAACATTTAAGTTCGTAATTATTCCATCTACAACGACATTTGAGACATTCTCATTGTCAATGGTAGAGTCTTGGGTACAAGGTATTCCTACTATCGCCTCAAATTTAGGAGGACCAAAAGAGTTGGTAGAAACTTTTTTGTCAAGTTATACAGATAAATTATTGTTTAATAAGTGTGATGCAGATGACTTGGCATTAAAAATAGAACACTTAATAAATGATGCTGAGTTGTATTCTATGGTCTCATCTGAGATGCAAAATATAGCAATTGCGAACTTCTCTTACGAGAGTTTTAAAAACAAATTGCTCAATATTTTAAGCTCACTGCTAAAATAAATTATTCCACAGTAATATTTAACTTTTACGTGATCTCAATACTTATAGTGCTAAATCTATTATTCGCTATAAGTTGAGCGATTATATATACATATACAATGCGTATGAAAAAAATCCTACACATATCAAAATACTATTCGCCATATGTTGGCGGAATAGAGAGCACCTGCAAGTATATTGTAGATTATATGCAAACAGATTATATAAATAAAGTAATTTGTTTCAATAATAACAACCAAAACTGTGTCGATATTATTGATGGTGTTGAAGTTACTAGAGTAGGTGTGTTAGGGACTGTCTCTAGTCAGGCAATTTCACCATCTATGATCTTGGAATTGCGATCTTTGCTCAATAATTACAAGCCAGATCTTATTCATTTTCATGCGCCGAATCCACTTGTTGCTGCGGTCCTGCTAATGTTTATCGACAAAAAAACAAAACTTGTTGTTCATTGGCATTCGGATGTTATTGGCAAATTGATGTATCGATTAATAAAACCAGTAGAAACGGCTTTGCTGAACCGTGCTGACAAAATATTTGCAACAAGTCCAAACTATATTGTAGATTCTCAACAATTAACAAAATTCAAGGAGAAAGTCGAAGTTGTGGCATCGGCTATAGAAGTTGAAAAATATGATCTAACAACAGAAGAAGTAGAAAAAGTAGCAGAGGTTAGACAAAGATACGAAGAGTTACCGATAGTTTTTTTTATTGGTAGACATGTTGAATATAAGGGTATAGAATATCTATTAAAAGCGGAAAAGGCTGTTACATATAATGCTGTTTTTCTTATTGCAGGAACTGGACCATTGACCGAGAACTTAAAAAACACATATAAATCCGAGCGCGTAAAATTCTTAGGCCGATTATCTGATGATGATCTTAAATACCATTTTTATGCTGCTGATATATTTGCCTTCCCATCAATTACAAAAAATGAAGCATTTGGATTAACATTAGCTGAAGCTATGTATTGTAATACCGTTCCTGTTACATTTCAAATTAAAGGATCTGGAGTAAATTGGGTTAGTATTAACCAACAAACTGGTATAGAGTGTAATAATCGAGATGTAAATGAATATGGACAGGCAATAGAAAAACTTCTCGCTGACTCTGATTTATTATTAAAGTATAAACAAAACGCCAAACAGCGTGTTGTGGAAAACTTCACATATGATATCGTAGGTGAGCAGATAAAGTTCATTTACAAAAGTATGCTTATGTGATTTAGTTATATTGATTTGTACTAAATATTATATATTATTTATGATCTACAGAAGCAAAGCACCACTTCGTTTGGGTTTAGCCGGAGGTGGCAGCGATTTATCTCCATATAGCGACATATACGGCGGTTTAATCCTAAATGCAACAATAAGTCTGTACTCTTATTGTACAATAGAGCAGACAAATAATGGCAAAATAGAGATTGTAGCAACAGACTTAAAGCAGTCTTTTATTTACGACTCTAGCAAGCAACTACCAATTGATGGCAACCTTGACCTTCATAAAGGTGTCTACAATAGAATAGTAAATGATTACAATCTTGATGCACAATCGTTCAAGATCACAACCTATTCTGATGCGCCAGCAGGAAGTGGACTTGGTTCATCAAGTACTATGGTAGTTTGCATCCTAAAGGCATTCATTGAGTGGTTCAAGCTCCCATTAGGGGATTATGAGATTGCCCGTCTCGCTTATGAGATTGAGCGAAAGGATCTTGACCTTAGTGGAGGAAAGCAAGATCAATATGCAGCAGCTTTTGGGGGTTTTAATTTTATGGAGTTCCTAAAAGATGATTTAGTAATTGTCAATCCACTAAGAATTAAGCGTTGGATAATTGACGAACTCGAATCATCAATGGTCTTGTATTATACAGGAGCTTCTCGTTCATCTGCTAAGATTATTGACGAGCAGAAGAAGAATACAGTATCAGGGAATGAGAGTGCAATAGATGCGATGCACAAAATAAAGCAAAGCTCAATAGAGATGAAATATGCCCTATTAAAAGGAGACATAAAGGAGTTTGCTCGCATACTTGGAGAAGGTTGGGAGAACAAGAAGAAGATGGCAACATCTATCTCAAACAGCAAAATTCAGGACGTGTTTGATGTCGCTTTGGATAATGGAGCTATATCGGGCAAGGTGAGCGGAGCTGGCGGTGGCGGCTTTATAATCTTTATAGTCGAGCCAACGAAAAAACGAACACTGATGAATGCTCTAAGTGAATTAGATGGGTTAGTAATGCCATTTCAATTTACGGAGGGAGGAACACACGGTTGGACTATTTACAAATAACATTCAATATGAGTAGTAATATATCACAAATCGTATCGCAAATAGAGTCGTCAAGAGATACTCTTAATATGATCCTAAGCAACGATGTTATCTTAGATCAAATCAATAAGGCTGCAACGCTCTCTATTGAAGCATATAAGAATGGAGGTAAAACTATCTGGGCAGGAAATGGTGGAAGTGCTGCTGATGCACAACATTTGGCTGGAGAGATGGTCAGTAAATTCTATTTCGACAGACCGGGATTGCCTGCAATAGCACTGAATACAGATACCTCTATCGTAACAGCAATTGGTAACGACTATGGATTCGACAAACTTTTTTCACGTCAAGTTCAAGCTAACGGCAAAAGAGGAGATATTTTTTTCGGTATATCAACAAGTGGAAACTCCAAAAACATTGTTGAAGCCCTTAAACTCTGTCGAGAGATGGGCATTGTTACCGTTGGATTCAATGGCGCAAAGATTGGCACTATGGATGAGTTGTGTGATATATGTATTAAAGTGCCATCTCCCGAAACACCTCGCATACAAGAGGCACATACTCTAATAGGGCATATCATCTGCTATCTCGTAGAGGATGCTATTTTCGGCGAACTTAAACCACAAGAGTAATGGATGCGATAATACTTGCAGGGGGGCTTGGCACACGCCTAAGAAGCGTTGTCTCTGAGGTGCCAAAATGTATGGCTCCAGTTCGGGATCAACCCTTTTTATACTACTTGCTCAATCAATTTAAGAGATATGAGATAGATAAAGTAATCTTATCTGTTGGATATCTGAGTGAAGTTATTTATAGCTGGATCGAGAAAGAAGGACGCAACTATCCTTTTGAATTTGAGTTTTCAAAAGAGGATGAGCCACTAGGTACGGGAGGTGCGATATATAAGGCACTTCATTTAGCAACAAGCTCAAACGTGATGATTGTCAATGGCGATACTTTCTTCGATATTAACATTGATGACTTTTCGCAAAAGCATATATCTAATAACTCTCTTGTTTCTATTGCATTAAAGCCTATGGTCGATTTTGATCGATATGGAAATGTTACAACAGATGGTAATACGATAAGAGCATTCTGTGAAAAAGAGTATTGTGCAAAAGGTCAAATCAATGGTGGCATATATATTCTCAATAGAGATTATATGTTGTCAAAAGTATTCCCTACAAAGTTCTCTTTTGAGACAGAGTTTCTACAACCATCGGTTGAAGATGGCAAACTATTAGGATTCTCTTTTGATAATTATTTCATAGATATCGGAATCCCAGAAGATTATCAACGCGCACAAATAGAGTTATAACGATGAGTTACATAGAAACAGATAGTCTGCTGTCTATTGATGTAGAGGGTTACGAGACTCTATTTTTAGATCGAGATGGAATTATAAATGTATGGCGTCCTAACGACTATGTTAAGAGTTGGGACGAGTTTGAATTTACGCCCGAGATATTAGCTGCTCTTAAAATTTGGAGTAAGCACTTCAAGCATATCATTGTAATTACAAATCAAAGAGGTGTAGGTCGTGGCATAATGTCGGAGCAAGATCTGATAGATATTCATGAAAAAATGGCTGCAGAGATTGAAAAAGCAGGTGGTCGGATAGATAAAATCTATTATTGCACGGCTACATCAAATGATGATGCAAACAGAAAACCTAATATTGGGATGGGGCTCAAGGCAAAAAATGATTACCCAGATATTGACTTTGATCGGTCATTGATGATTGGTGATAGTGGTAGTGATATGATATTTGCTTCAAATTTGGGAGTTGATGGATGTTTACTGCTTTAGAATTAAATTAAGGATAAGAATAATATATGCAGATAATACTATTATCGGGAGGATCTGGAAAACGATTGTGGCCACTGTCGAATGACACTCGGTCAAAGCAGTTTTTGCAGCTATTAAATGCTCCTGATGGGTCATATGAGTCGATGGTGCAGCGTATAGCTCGTCAGATTAAAGCATCAGGTATTGATGCACGTTTGACCGTTGCAACAAGCGTCTCACAATACGACTCTATTGTCAATCAGTTAGGCAAAGGAGTAGATGTTGTAACCGAGCCTATGCGACGTGACACATTCCCTGCGATTGCACTTTCTGCAAGCTATCTCATCAAAAAGAAGCAGCGGAATAAAGATGAGGTAGTGGTAGTTATGCCAAGTGACTCTTATGTTGAGGCTGGGTATTTTGAGACTATCGCAAAAATGGTCGAAGCTGTTGATAATAATGCTGCTGAAATAGTTTTGATGGGCATCACTCCAACTGAACCATCTACAAAGTTTGGTTATATCGTGCCAAATGAGGCTGTTGGTGATGTCATAACAGTCAACCGTTTCACGGAGAAACCCAATGAAGCAACAGCCAAAGAGTTACTTAAACAAAATGCAGTATGGAATGGCGGTGTCTTTGCCTTTAAGTTGGGTTACATCGAGCAGATCATCGACAAATATATTCAAGCTAAGTCGTTCTCAGAGATCCGAAACAGATACGAAGAGTTCCCAAAGATCAGCTTCGATTATGAGGTTGTTGAGAAGGCTAAGTCTATTGCACTTGTTCCATACAGCGGAGCGTGGAGCGATCTTGGAACGTGGAATAGCCTATCTGAGAAGATCGAGAATAAAACAATAGGTAATGCCGTAGTAGATAACTCAACAAACACCCACGTAGTAAACGAACTTGACACTCCAATAGTCTGCTTAGGTGTTGAAGACCTAATAGTTGCAGCAAGCCCAGACGGAATCTTAGTAAGCAAAAAAGAGGCAAGTGTAGATCTAAAAACTTATGCAGATCGTTTCACAGCACGCCCAATGTACGAGGAGCGTCGATGGGGAACATACCGAGTGATGGGGCACGAGCACTTCGAAGATGGGCATCACGCCTTAACAAAGCTCCTCTGCCTAAAAGCAGGCTGCAACATCAGCTATCAATATCACAACCTCAGAGAGGAGATTTGGACATTCGTTGATGGTGAGGGAGTATTGATCCTCGATGGCGAAGTGATAGAGGTAAGTAGAGGCTATGTAGCTCACATTAAGGCAGGTCAAAAGCACGCTGTAAGAGCAATAACAGACATGCAAATCATTGAGGTGCAAGCAGGTACAAACCTCGTCGAGGAGGATATTATCCGCCTCGATTGGGAGTGGTAAAATAAAACAAACAACTGAAAATATATGAATATAGCAATAGTAGGAACTGGTTATGTAGGTTTGGTGTCAGGAACGTGTTTTGCTGAGATGGGTGTAACAGTCACTTGTGTGGATGTCGATCAGGCTAAGATTGATAGTCTTATGAGTGGGGTGATCCCTATATATGAGCCGAACCTTGATACGCTTGTGAAGCGTAATATCGAGGCAGGTAGATTGAGATTTACGACTGATCTAAAAACAGTCCTTGATGATGTTGAGGTGGTATTTTCGGCGGTTGGGACTCCTCCCGATGAGGATGGATCGGCGGATCTGAAGTATGTCCTTGAGGTAGCTCGTACCATCGGAAAGAATATGAATCACCATCTTGTGGTGGTAACAAAATCGACGGTTCCAGTTGGTACGGCACAGAAGGTTAAAACGGCAATCCAAGAGGAGTTAGATAAGCGTGGATCAGAATTGACTTTTGATGTGGCAAGTAATCCTGAGTTCCTGAAAGAGGGAAACGCAATCGACGACTTTATGAAGCCCGATCGTGTGGTGGTAGGTGTCGAGAGCAAGCGAGCCGAGGAGATTATGACGAGGCTCTATCGCCCGATGTTGCTCAATAACTTCCGAGTGATATTTATGGATATTCCATCGGCTGAGATGACAAAGTATGCTGCAAACTCGATGTTGGCGACACGTATTAGCTTTATGAATGAGATCGCAAATCTATGTGAGATCGTCGGGGCGGATGTAAATATGGTGCGCAAAGGTATCGGAACTGATAGCCGCATCGGTGGAAAGTTCTTGTATGCAGGCTGCGGATATGGCGGCTCGTGTTTCCCAAAGGATGTCAAGGCACTCGTAAAGACAGCATCACAGAACGGTTACGATATGCAGGTTCTCAATGCAGTCGAGGCGGTCAATGATAAGCAGAAGAATATCCTATTCGAGAAGTTTGCAAAGCATTTCAATGGCGACATTAAGGGCAAGAAGGTCGCAATCTGGGGATTAGCATTCAAGCCCGAGACCGACGATATGCGTGAAGCTCCAGCGTTGGTTCTAATCGAGAGCCTCAAAAACGCAGGGTGTGAGATCGTTGCTTATGATCCAGTGTCAATGTCCGAGTGCAAGCGTAGAATGGGCGAGACTATTACTTATGCTAAAAATATGTACGACACAGTAATAGATGCCGATGCAATCTTCCACGTAACAGAGTGGAAGGAGTTCCGTATGCCAAGTTGGGAGGCGATCAAGCGATCAATGAAGCCGAACCCTGTATTGATTGACGGACGTAACGTATTCGACCAACAAGAGCTTGCCGATCACGGATTCACATATCACTGTATCGGAAGATAAAAATAAACAATGAGCAGAAAGCAAATAATCACAGCACTAACAGTAATATATATTTCGGCACTGACAATATTGTGTTTAGTGCAAATCTCAGCCCCGACACCAGATCTACAAGTAATCGGCTTCGATAAGGTTGTACACTTCTGCTTCTACTTCGGGTTAAACACGTTGCTTGTCTCGACGATCATAGCGAAGAGAGGCAACGCAAAAGTAACACACATAATTGCCACAACATTAGCCTCAATAGCCTACGGAGTAGCAATAGAGTTTATCCAAAAAGAGGTCGGGCGTGACTTCGACATTTATGACATTGCCGCAAATGCAATCGGCTCTATCACAGCAGCAGCAATACTTCTCAACTCAAAGGTTAGAGATCTAATAAAGAGCCACCTACAATAAATCACACAAAGTGAGCAAATTAGAACAAGATATCGAGACTCTATTCCAAGTAATAGAAGATAGTACCATAGCCGATTTTTGCCAGAGCTATGCTGAAAGACATAGCGACTTTGCGGATTTACTTGTCAAAGTGCTATTATATCCCACTGGAGAGACTGAAGAACGACGACTTGAGTGTGTACTCATTGATGTTGACGATTGTTTCTCGGACGACACTCTCTTCGATGTCCGACCCAAGAATAAGCCCTTCTATAATTGGAATCTCGTCAATCAAAAGCTTTTGCGATTGATCCGACGGGGGCATTTCTTCGCTGAGAATGGATTTATCGGTGAGGCAATTCTCCTCACAACATCGATCATGGAGACAGTGAGCGAGATGTATATCGAGGACGAAGTGTGGAGCGATCAGAGTCTTGATGGCGCAGAGACCATAGTCTTCAAAAAGACGATTGCACTTCTTGAGAGCATTATCGACTACAACTCATTGTCAGTGGATATGTTAATAAAGCTGAACGATCAATTCAACGCCTTTAATAGTATGCAGGCGCATTTGCAGTACGAACTCTACTCTTTTGACTACATTCAAGAGAAGATCGCAGCTAAGATATATAGTACTGCTGCGGA
>JAWXTU010000038.1:0-18197 GCA_044433285.1 bacterium
GTATCATAAGTGCAAGGTTTTATGGTACAAAGATAGTCATTTTTTTGCACTTGACCAAATGTTTTAGCTAAATAATTCACTAAATATCAGTACTTTTGATGATTTTTCAGTAAACCCTAGTTAATAATTGATGTGGTTTCGAGAGAATGATAGCGTAAATTCGGAATTTCCGAATTTACGCTATTCAATTTTAAATCTCTATTTAAACCTGATCATATCGCAAAACCGTCATTTTCTGCACAGATAAACCGTTTTCACTACATTATCTGTGCAGAAAATGACGGTTTTGGGGGTGGGTAGTGTAGTTGTAGTATATAACAATCGTTATATCTCAAATTGTTTACTATTGTTTACATAATACAAGGCGAAAGCCTAAAAATGGGTTTCTATCTTCTGGTATAGTATGCGAATTTCTATAAGATATGCGACATAAACCACCACCAGCACCCCAAGATCCACCTCGCATCACACGAGTCTGAGTAGAACTTTCAATTAAATTTTTCGGATCTTTTATTGTAGCTGAACTAGTATTATAATATGATTCGTCGTAGTAATCAAGACACCACTCAAATAAATTACCACTCATATCATAAATACCGAGTTCATTTGGACTTTTCAGACCGCATGTTCTTGTAATAAATCCACTATTATCCATATTCCAAGCCACTTCATATAAATTATCACTGCCAGAGTATTTCGTGTGTTTACTTTTATTTCCACCTCTAGCTGCATATTCCCATTGAGCCTCAGTAGGTATTGTAAATTTGTAACCTGTAGGCAATTTATCTTTAAGTAGGTTATTTAATTGATTACAAAATTCCTGGCATTCAAGATAATTGATATAGTACATAGGGTTGCTAGATTCTGCTCCATATAGAGGTGCTTCAGCTTTTACATTATACTCTTCAAGCATTTTAGCTCCTTGTTGTTCAATTGTTGTACCCATCACAGAATACCACAGACCCTGTGTTACTTCTATTTCTCCGATATAGTAATCAGATAATATTACGTTATGCGCAGGAATTTCATCTTCAAAACAGTCGCTAGATTGTTCATTTGTGCACCCCATATTAAAGTTACCCCCTTTTACATATATCATCCGAAAAGTAATATCATCAGATATTGTAAAGATTTCACTTGATGCTTGAGAACAAGATGAAGTAATAAATAAAAGAAATAAGCTAATCGAATAGATTTTGAGTTTTAAGTGTTTCATAATAATTTTGTGTATTAGATTTATTTTAGTTACGATCAGAAAATATATAAGATAGAAGGGCAACTATACCCATTGCTATAAAATGCCCGATATGTGAAGCAATTGCCCAAGCAATAAGAAATAAAATTGCAGAACCAAATCCATCAGGGTTTATTAAATCCCAAGCATAAATGCCAGAGTATATAGATATGAAGATTGTCATTCCCCACATCACTAGAGGTAGTATACATCCTCCTATTTCAGAATCATTATTCATAATTTAATTTGTATATGCTATCTATTATTAGTGCTATGCAAGTTAATATTATTAAGGAAATAATTACCACAATGGCTGTAGTCTTATTCATTTCTTCATCAGCCTTTAGGGTAGCTATCTTTTTTTTTTCGTCTCTTATTTTTAATTCTTCTCTATAAAGTAATAATTCACAGTCTCTATTATTATACAATTTTAATTCTCTAAAAACATCAATATATTCAAAATATAATTCTTCAAGTTGCACTATATCACATTTTGCTTCTAGTATTTTTGAATATAAATTGTTACTATATAGTAATAATTTTGAGTGGTAATTAATTCCAGTGAAGTGCTGAGGATTAGTTGCTTCAAGTAAGTATTGAAAAATATGAGCAGTAGAGAACGTAATTCCTAATTTTTCTTCAGCCTGATTTCTAATATTTCGTAATTCAATCTGTTCAGTATCTGGATTATCTATTAAATTTCTGTATAATGAGTTAGCTGCAATAATATTATCTTTACTATAATTGCTATTTATGAAGTTAGCAGGATTGCATTTAGTTAATAATTCATCATATAACGAGTCATAAAGCGTATCGTCGTATATTTTAGAATTAACCGCAGAAGGATCTATCTCCTCCCATTTTATCTCAATATTCTCATCATTCATACTTTCTAATTATCATTTCCCCAATTGTTCTTTTTCTTCTCTTTCTCTTTTTTCTTATTAGCTCTATGAACTAGGTATGAACCCAATACTATAAACATTAAAAATGCTTTTGGAGGATTATCTCCATGAGCAAGAGCCATAATTTTTATTATAAAATTTAATATTCCTATTACAATAAGAATAATGCCAGTTGTTCTCATCAGTAAATCTCCTTCTAATTATTTTTATCATTCATATCAATAAATTCCACATCTTTCTTTTTAGAGCAAAGTATGATTATTATTGCGATGATAGGTGAAATAAATAAACATAACACAAAACTCCAACCGTAACCAATTTCTCTATTTTTTCCTAAAAGTGCTACTAATGCTGCAATTATAACTCCAAATAAGAAAATTACAAATCCTTCCATAATTGTTTGTTTTTTAAATATTAATATTAAGCTTTGTTTGAGCCTCAATTTTAAGTTCATTGAGACGATTTAAATTTGTTCTGTTCTTTTGAATCTCTTTTGATAGTTCCGTTGCTATGTTATTAAGATTTTGATCTGTAGGAAATCTATCAGGGTGACATTTTTTTATTAATTTATCATATAATTCATTTGCATGAAAAGAACTTTTGATTATATTGTCAAAGTCAATTGGGTCTGACAATATTTCTTTTTTTACTTTTGATTTTAGATTACGTTTCTTTACACCTATACGAGTTAAACAAAATATTAGTATAATCAAGAACTCTACAATAGCAATCCACATCCATATGTTATCATATGTTATTGTATGAGTTGTGTTAATAACCGATTCTATCGTATTAACACTATCTTGGTGTATTATTTCTGTTTCTAACATAACTTTTATTATTTTAATTGTAAAATATCACTAAGTTGCCATTTGCAACCATAACTATCATTCTCACCATGAACCTCTAGAGTATCCCAACCCAAAACTACTAAATTACGGACTAAAGTTTGATCAGATAGAACCACCTGTCCAATTTGAATTACTTCATTTCTAGTTAAATGTCTACCAGTAAAAGCCACTATCCTAAATCCAGAATAAAATCTGTTAGAGAATTGATGACGATAATTACTATCACCTTTTGATATCTTTGCATTTAAATATACTGGAACACTCCCTTGTATATAAGCTTTTTTTGCTGATTCATTAAAATTCCGAATAAGTCTATTTCTGTCATTTCTATCTTGAAACCAACTCACAATGTTGAGCCATAAATTTTGTATCATAATGTATAATTAGTTGTTTATATAGTTAGTTATTAGTGTAATAATTATTACAAATGCTATGATTTTAGCACTGTACGAATAAAGGTATATACTAGCATTACCAATATTATTATAAATATAGTTCTTATGCTTGAATCTTTTTTCTTTATGGTAGGTGTACCACCTATCTTTCTTCCTGCTGATACGCAATTCTGACATATTTGAAAGTGTAGTGAATGGTTAAAACCATTAGTGAAACGACCAGGATCTCCAATAATCTTAGAACCACACAATGGACACCTCCCATTGTTTAATAAACCAATACTTTTTAGAAAGTCAATCTCTTCAACACCTTCTATTTCTCCAAGTATAAAAGATTCAGGCTCTCCGTCTCCTTTATATGGAGCAAAATTAATTTCAACTTTATGTGTTTTGGGATTATAACCTCTTGCCTTAAAACTGGCACTATTTAATTCTTTTGCCATTGTTACATTCCATTCTTTCCAAGACAAGGCATTAATTTGTTCTGATGTATACTTCATTGTTAATTGTATTATTTTATAGAAAGTAATATAAAAATAGGTAGACAATAAACTAATATCTCTACAATAATAAGCAGTAGAGTTTTTAATTTCGACTTTTTTTGATTGACTATACCGCTATTTGAGTCATTTATCATTCCTCCAATTACAACAAATAGTAATATAAATAAATAGATTGGATAAAACAACTCTATTATAGGTAAAATGATAAATGCATGTATTATTGTTTTTGAATATCTTGCTATTTTATTATTAGATTTTTTAAAAACAAATTTAATACTATGCAGTACATTAAAAAGTAATGTGAATAAATAAATAGCGATAATAGCAATTTGTATATTATTAAATTGTAAATAATAATATTCATCATGATCCCACACCCAGTAATAGAAATTCTCTCCTTCTAAACTTAATAATATTTTATCAGGTACTATTACAATGGCAATACAAGTTGCAATGTGTAAAATAGGAATAGTAAATAAAAAGCGATTTAAATTTGATTCTAGTAATTTATATGTATTATTACTATATAAAGGTTCTATTTTTGTATTCATAGTTATTTATTTAGATTATATACGAAAAAATCCCATATTTAAACAAACAATTGCTAAGATAGCAACGACTAGAAATTCTATAATTGAAATTGTTAATATGTATATACAAGATTTTATAAGTCGTTTTGATTTTTTGTTAATATAACAAATAGGAGAATTATAATGTTTATATTGAGTTATATTATATATGAATATATACATAAATACAAATACAAAACTACTCATAAAATTAGATAAAAAGACAGATACAACAGCATCATATACATAAATGTCGTTAATATTAACATTTACAAAATCTGGTACTGTGGTACTCATAGAAAAAAGTTTAATAGCAATTATAAATATAATTGATGTCGCTACTGTAAATGTCAAATTATATTTCCAATCTTTTTTAAATTGCGCTTTAAATTGCATATAATATCTTTTATAAAAGGGGAGGGTTGTTTCCATTGTAGTATCGGTATTGTTATAATATGATTATTGAGTTTTTTAATGCTTCAAATTTACCTTTATGTTTACTTAGCGATCCTAATTGTATTAAAAATAATTTGTTACCTTTATACCCATAACTTGCCATAGTAGGTAAAAATACCTCGCCCATATTTTGTTCATGATAATACTCAATTGTTCTCATATCTTGCCATTTAACTTCCGCATATTTAATATTAGATTGTTTTAAAGCTACTTTATATTCGTCTAAAATCTCATCCATATCATCTTTACATTCAGAGATATTGATATTAATAAGGTTTATTTCATTCATATCACTAGAATTCGCATTTTGACAACATTGCAAGGCTGCTATAAGTTTAGGAACAGGCTTACTATAACTTGGATCCATATTTTTCACCATTTGATTATACATTTGGATGTATACATCATTTACCTCTAAATTATAACTTTTATCAATAGCAAATCCTGCATTATCATAATAATTATAATTTGGATTTTTTTCTAGGTTATCTGAAGTGTTATTATTTTTATCAAGGCAGATCTCAATACTATTATTATCGATCTTTTCAGAATTTGATTTGTTATTATTGCAACTAAATAACACGAGTAGAATTGCTAAGAAACTGCAACTTCTTTTTTTTGATTTTTTCATAATATTATTTTATATAGTTTATATTCAAAAAGTTAGTATATCACTATCACAATCTATTTTATCCGATGGTAGGGGGATATACTTTTCACTTGCCCTAAATCCTTGTATATAATAGTTATTTGCGTGCGTTTCGTGTATTTGTTTAACAAAAGCTTCGCGAATGCGAGCGCATTTTTCATTTATTGAATTATTTGTTGGATCTGTAATTGCAGCTATACTATCTTTGATATCATCGATAGAAGAGCGATGTGTTATCTTTAGATAAATCTCCGTTAACTCATCTCTATAGTCGCATAAGTCTTTAAAGATAATGCCATCTTTATGTCGTAAGAATAAGAAGAAGACAGCTTTGGGTAGGGGAGTCATCTTGATTTCTATGTTATTATAATCAGTTAAGAATATCTTATAATCTTCTGTAATATGCAGCCTACTGACTGTAGTGGTAGGTTTAATTAATGCTTCTAATATGACTTCGCTAACTCCGTTTTCTCTTAATTTTTTAATACGTTCACGTATTTCATCCATAAGTATCATTGATTCTAAATTAAATTGCTCGTCGGCAGATGTCTCTTTATTTGTGTCGCCTAATGAAAAAAAGAACCCCCCTGAGCATATAGCCGGGGTTAAAAAAGATATATATGTTTCGATTAGTGTCTCAAATGTAATGTTATCTGGCTTTTGAAACAGATCGAAATATGAGAATATTAAATTACTTTTATAATCTCTGTCTATTTCTAAATATCTAATAAAGGCGCTTCTTCTTCCAGGATCGTTTTCAAATGTAGATTTTGATATATATAACTCATTATCTTCTTCTTCTATGCCATCAAGAAACCTATGAAATGCAATTTTTTTATCTACTTCTTTATCAACAGTTAAATCTAAAATATCAAAATCATTATCTAACGATATGTTTGCAACAAGATTTTTTATAAAATTTTTGTCTACATCTGGGTTGTTATACAGAATTGAATCTTCCAAATATATACTATATTCTTGAAGAATTTTAGGAAGATAGCAAAACTCATAACCCCTAGCTTTAAATTTCTTTTCGACAACCTCTAAATTATCTGCTATATATTGATTTATAGCTTGATCTTCAGGCCTATTGCCTGCTGTAAATATGATTTGATTTTCATCTGGGCTAGAAAAATATTTTTTAGGGAAAATAATCCGTCTTTTACTTACTCGATATTTTTCAGTAAGCTGTTCTTGAAATAAACTCCGTTGTGCTTCTCTTTTCCTATCTCTCCTATAGAAGATGATATTTTTTATAATTTTAAATAGATTATTAGCCATAGTTGATAGTGTTGTTAAATTTGGCTACAAAGGTATTAAAATAGATTTAAATATCAAAATTATTGCAAGGCTTGCAGAAATATTAAATTATTTCATTATATATAGACTATAAATATTATTTGTATTACTTTTGTACGCTTAAATATTGCATTTTATATTGACATAAAAAACGTGGGCAATACTTTTTTATATATCTGTTTTCCTGAGGTCTTCTACCACCCAAACTATCAAATATATATAGAGTAATGCCCACGGGTATATAATTTACCCAGTGAGCGTTAATTTTTACTCTCTTGATAGTTTTTTGAATGAATTGTAGAAGTTTCAGAAAAACAAGATGTAAAGCTAACGCTTAATGTATATGTTCAAACAACAGTTAAGTTGCTTATTTTAAATTTTGTTTAAGATTTTATCATAGGCTAATGATATATGATTTTTTTTACACTGCAAAGGTAATAAAATTTATTAACACACCAAATATATGAGCACAAAAAAAGCATTGAAATTATTCAATGCTTTTTTTGTGTGGTACCACCAGGAATCGAACCGGGGACACAAGGATTTTCAGTCCTTTGCTCTACCAACTGAGCTATGGTACCATTATTTCTCTTTTGCGTTTGCAAAGGTAGTGCAAATTATCTAAACTACCAAATGTTTTTGCAATTATTTTTGCTCTTTTCCTGCTTATTTTTTATCATATCTAATATTCAGCCTATTACAACTGCAATAATTTTGAATATTAAGTTTTATTATTATTTAAACCGATAGAAAATGTTCCTAATAGTCGAATCTATCAGGGTGTTTGCCCGAAAATTGAGAGAAAAATTTCTTAATTTCTACAATATCCTTGTCGAAGTCGCCAGAAATAGTGTAGATTTTGGCAAACCCAACGTTCTTTGTTTTATAATCTATATAGGTTAAAACAATAGGAACATTGGTTTTTTCTGCTATTGTATAGAATCCACGTTTCCAATTTTTGGTTTTACTGCGTGTACCCTCAGGTGTTATACCAATGCACAACTCATCGTGTTTATCAAACTCAGCAGCTATCAAATCTGTAATCTTTGTTTTTTTACCTCTATCGATTGGAATACCTCCTAATGAGCGCATAAAATTACCCATCGGAAATCTAAACCACTCTTTTTTCATAAAAAAGTTAGCCTTTAATCTTATTGCAGATTTAAAGAGTAACCCATAAACAAAGTCCCAGTTAGTTGTATGTGGAGCTAAACAGATAATATACTTTTTAGGTAATTCAATATCATTTTTAATTGTCCACCCCAACCAATCCATTATTTTATATGCCAAATTTTTTCTCATAATAAAGCTTTTTAATTATTAGCCGATAATTTTTCAGCTATTTTATTTGCGCAATTCTCACCATCAATTGCGCTTGATGTAATGCCACCAGAATATCCAGAACCTTCGCCCGCAGGGTAGAGTCCGTGCACTGTAACGTGTTCCATCGTCTCGCTATTGCGTGGTATGCGAACTGGTGATGACGAACGAGATTCTACACCCACGACTATAGCATCGTTAGTAACAAATCCCTTCATTTTACGATCAAAGGCTTTAAATCCCTCTCTTAATCTTTTGCCAATATGTTCTGGCAACCAAAAATGTAATGGTGATGAAATTAACCCTGGTAGATATGAACTCTCTGGTAAATCCATCGAGAGGCGTCCTTTTACAAAATCCCCCAATCGCTGTGCTGGAGCTACTTGTCCTAATCCACCATTATTATTATATGTCATTCGTTCCAAATCACTCTGAAATTCTAATCCTCTCAATTCGCCATACTGTTCATACTCTTTTAAATCTTCTGGCTGTATCTCTACAACTATGCCAGAATTGGCAAACGGAGAGTTTCTGCGTGAGGCTGACATACCATTTACTACGATTTGATTATTCTCAGTGGCAGATGGTACAATATGACCACCAGGACACATACAAAACGAATAAACCCCTCGTCCGTCTACTTGCGATACAAGCGAATATGATGCCGCAGGTAAAAATTCATTGCGTTCGCGACAGTGGTACTGTATGCTATCAATTAATGTTTGAGGGTGTTCTACACGTACCCCCATTGCAAACCCTTTTGCCTCTATAGCTATACCTTGCGAGTGTAGTTGTCTGTAAATATCTCTGGCTGAGTGCCCTGAGGCTAAAATTACATTATCTGACTCAAATAATTTGCCATCTCTACATTTTACACCTTTTATATTATCATCTTCTACAACAAAAGAGTCCACACAAGTACTAAAATATATCTCACCACCACAATCTATAATCTGTTGGCGCATATTTTTAATTACTTTAGGCAAAATGTCCGTACCAATATGCGGATGAGCTTCATAAAGTATCTCATCTTGTGCCCCATGATAGTGGAATATTTCAAATATTCGTTGTGAATTTCCGCGTTTTTTACTGCGTGTGAAGAGTTTTCCATCTGAGAATGTGCCTGCTCCGCCTTCGCCAAAGCAATAATTACTCTCTATATTGAGCGATACATTGCGATTGAGTTGTGCAATATCTATTTTACGATCAGAAACATCTTTTCCGCGTTCTAGTACAATTGGTTTAATTCCTAACTCTAATAATCTTAGTGCCGCAAATAATCCAGCAGGACCAGCCCCAACAACAATTACGTTATCATTAGAATTAGCTACATTCTTATATTTTATCTCATTTTGATACTGATAGTCAAACGATTCGTTGATATATATTTGTAGTCGTAGTAAAACAATCGGAAATGCACCACGAGAGTCTATCGACTTTTTTATTGTGTGAATATGCGATATTTCCGATGAATTTACACTTAATTTCTTTGCAATAATAGATTTTAATGTAGCATCATCTGCTGCCTCTTTTGGCGACAATGAAAGTTGTAATTCCTGCATTAATAATTGTATTTAGAGAGTTGTAATATCTCTGTGATAATCAAACTGCAAAGATACATAATTTAATTGAGATATTAAGTTTAAAAATCAAAAAATAATCATTATCTTTGCAGAGAAATAAAAACGAGATAATTTATATGGTTGAAATTGGAAAAACTATTGTTAGTTTTGAATTGTTCGAACAGTTATTCTGTTGTGATTTAGGCGTATGCAAAGGCGAATGTTGTATTGAGGGCGATGCTGGTGCTCCTCTGGAATTAGATGAAGTTGCAGAGTTGGAGAAAATATTACCTGATGTATGGGACGATTTACAACCACAATGTAAAGCGGTAATTGAAAAACAAGGTGTTGCATATTGCGATGAAGATGGCGATATGGTAACATCTATTGTCGGCGGAGGGGAGTGTGTATTTACATATATTGATAAGGAAGATGGTACTTGTAAATGTGCTATAGAAAAGGCATATAGGGAGGGTAGAATTGATTTTTATAAACCTATATCTTGTCATCTTTATCCGGTACGACTAGCTGAATATTCCCAATTTACGGCTGTTAATTATCACCGTTGGCAAATATGCAGCTGTGCTGAAAATTTGGGTTCTAAACTTAAATTGCCAGTATATAAATTTTTAAAAACACCACTGATTAGAAAGTTTGGTGAAGGTTGGTATAAAGAGCTTGAACAAGCGGCAAAAGAGTACGAATCTACCTTTGGTAATATAACAGATTAGGCTTTATGTCGATTGTTGAGATTATTTGTATTGCTATTGGTCTATCAATGGATTTTCTTGCCGTAATAGTTGCAGCTTCTGCTAGTTGCAAAGATTTACAATGGTCAAGGATTATATTTATTGGCTTTGTTTTTGCTCTATTTCAAGCGCTTATGCCTTTTATTGGCTGGTGCTTGGGTTGTGAGTTTATCGATACTATTAAACAGTATAGCTCTGTTGTCTCTTTTGCTGTACTTGTTTTTATTGGCTCAAAAATGATATACGAGGGTATAAAGGTCAAGAATTGTGAGTGTGGTGCAGATGATAAGAATAGAAAATTATTTAACTCTAATAAGTGGCTGTTTATTATTGCTTTGAGTACTAATATCGATGCCTTAGGTAGTGGGCTTATATTTGTTCCGTACGGGCAGATTATTTATCTGGCTATGGCTATTCTAGCTGTTACAGCATTTGTAATTGCAATTCTAGGTAGTTGGATAGGTGTAAATTTTAGTAAGAGTATAAAGTTTAATTCTGAAATTATTGGAGGCTTAATTTTAATACTTATTGGCTGTAAAATGTTATTTTAAGACATTGTATAAGAGATGAAAATTATTCATTTACGACATAAAGATATTGATAAAGAAAAGTGGGATAAAGTAGTGGAAGATTCTGCAATAGGATTGCCATATTGTTTCACTTGGTATCTTGATACGGTTTCACCTAATTGGGAAGCACTTGTGTCTGATGATTATGATTTTATAATGCCTTTGCCATTGAAAAAGAAGTGTGGGATTAATTATTTATTTCAACCTCAATGGACTCAACAACTCGGTATATTAGCCAAAAACAGTAACTTGAATCAAGATATTACCAATAAATTTATCGCAAAAATACCATATTTGTTCTATTGTTTTAATATAAATTACACAAATAACATAAAAAAGATAACTCCCAAAAATAATCTTACTTTAAATTTAGATTGCGGAGTAGAAGCAATAAGAAGAGGGTACAACCAAAACACAAAGCGCAATATTCGCAAAGCGCAATCTTGTAATTTAAATATAGGTAAACTCTCTAGTAATGAGGTTTTTGAGTTTTATTGTATGG
Source organism: bacterium (assembly GCA_044433285.1). GTDB lineage: Bacteria > Bacteroidota > Bacteroidia > Bacteroidales > Paludibacteraceae > Aphodosoma. The sequence goes on from JAWXTU010000038.1 coordinate 11,564, forward strand.
AGAATAATGATGTTGTAGGCACTAAATTTCATAATTTACAGACTTTAATGGCTACAGCGGATATAAATGGGGTAGGTAGAGGGTATGGTGTGTGGGATAATGATACACTCATTGCTGCTCTATTTGGGATAGAGACTAAACAACGCTTTATATATCTAAATCCTATATCATCTAAACAGGGTAAAGATAAAAGTGCAATGTTTTTATTGGTTGATAAGTTAATAGAGGTGTACTCAAAGAAGAAATTTATATTTGATTTTGAGGGGTCAATGATTCCTGGAGTAGAAAAGTTTTATCTCGGATTTGGAGCAAAAGTTGAACAATACGGAGAACTTTCTCGTATGAAAACAGGAAAAATATTATCTCTATTAATTAAAATGAGAGATAATATTTAATATTTAAATTAGCAATTGATAGCAGTGTATTATAATTTGAATTCTGCTACCACCCAATTATTGTCAGTAATGTGCTCCACATAATTCAATCCTAATTCAGCTGCTTTCTCTTGTATAATTTGTAGATCTTCACTATAAAAGCCACTCATCAATAGTGTAGCGCCACTTTTCATAGTGCTAACGTACTCGCTCATATCATTGAGTAATATATTGCGATTGATATTGGCAAGTACCAAATCAAAGTTTTCTTGATAGTTGCATAGTAGAGATGCATCACCCAATTCAACTGTAATATTCTCTATATTATTGAGTTTAACATTTTCTATAGCGTTAAGTTTCGACCACTCATCAATATCAATAGCTACAATATGTTTTGCATTCCTCATGCTAGCCATTATTGCAAGTATTGCTGTCCCTGTACCCATATCAAGTACATTATAACCACTTAGGTCATAGCGCATTAATTTTCGCAAAATCAAACGAGTAGTTTCGTGATATCCAGTGCCAAATGCTTGTACAGGGTTGATTATTATATCATATCTATATGATTGGGCAGGCTTTTTATTAGAGGGGTGAATTATACACTCTTCAGAAATCTCAATTGGTTGGTACTCATTTTGTTCCCAAACACTATTCCAGTTTTTATCCTCAATTAATTCAGTTCTATATTGAATTAATTTGGGATTCTCTATTGGTAATGAGTTAATTACCTGTTTCACTTCATCTATAGAGAAAAGATTCTCAGGACAATAGCCAATCAATCCACGACCATTCTCTTCAAAGCTATCAAATCCTATTTCACCAAGAAAAGCTGCCAACAAATCGTTGGCAAACTCTTCAACTTGGTCTGTTCTGAATGTTACTTGTATATAATTCATTACTTAAACTAGAGTAGTAAGCGCATTGTCAATTCTACGAAGAGTCTCTTCTTTACCTAAGATACTTGTAATATCGAAAATATGAGGACCTTTAAGTTCACCAACCAACATTAATCTGAATGGATTCATTACGTTACCCAATCCATACGATTGTGCTTCGCACCAATCTTTTACATAAACTTCTGTAGTCTCAGCATTTTCAAAACCGTTCCACTCTGCAAGTAAATCGCGTAATTCTCGCATCATAGATGGGGTATTCTCTTTCCAGCGTTTTTTTACTGCTTTTTCATCGTAACTTTGTGGAGCTACCCAGAAAAAAGAACAAGTATCCCACAATTCTTTTGTGAAATTAACTCTCTCTTTCATTAAGCTAACTACTTTTTCTACAACATCAATCGTAGTATTAACACCTTTATTTTCAAGCTCTTTAATGAAGATACTTCCTATCTCTTCATTACTAGATTTTTGTAAATATTGGTGGTTGAACCACTTACCTTTCTCAAAATCAAATTTAGCCCCACTCTTAGAACATTTTTCCAATCTAAATAGTTCAATCATCTCTTCCATACTCATCACCTCTTGATCATTTCCCGGATTCCAACCCAAAAGTGCTAGGAAATTTACAACCGCTTCAGGTAGATATCCACTTTCGCGATATCCCGATGATATATCTCCAGTTTTAGGATCTTGCCATTCTAATGGAAACACAGGGAAACCGAGTCTATCTCCATCGCGTTTACTCAGTTTACCATTGCCATCAGGTTTAAGTAGTAGTGCTAAATGGGCAAATTGAGGCATAGTATCCTCCCATCCAAAATATCTATAAAGCAAAACGTGTAGTGGTGCACTAGGCAACCACTCTTCGCCCCTAATAACATGAGATATTTTCATTAAATGATCATCTACAATATTTGCTAGGTGATATGTTGGTAGTTGATTTGATGATTTATATAAAACTTTATCATCAAGAATAGATGAATTAACATGAACATCACCACGAATTATATCGTTTACAATAATCTCTTCATTTGGTTCTATTTTTACACGAACAACATATTGGTCGCCGCGTGCTATTCTCTCTTCAACTTCATCTTTTGATAATGTCAATGAGTTAGTTAAAGACAATCTATTAGATGCATCATATTGAAAATTAGGAGTTTCATTGCGTTTTGCATCAAGTTGTTCTGGTGTGTCAAATGCAATATATGCATTCCCAGAAGTTAGCAACTGATCTACATATTTGAGATAAATATCTCTACGTTCACTTTGACGGTATGGTCCATATTCACCACCAAAACCAACTCCTTCATCAAATTTTATACCCAACCATTCTAATGCCTCGATGATATACTCTTCAGCTCCAGGAACAAATCTGGCAGAATCTGTATCTTCTATACGAAGTAATAAATCACCGCCATTTTGTTTAGCAAACAGATAGTTATATAAACAGGTGCGTACGCCCCCAATATGTAATGCTCCTGTTGGAGATGGAGCAAATCTTACTCTTACTTTATTCATATTTTTTTCTTTTTCCATTCTCTTTAATAATATAAAAGAGCATTAGAAGTTTATTGTTAATCGTTGTTTTGTTCTACCACACGTAGAGCTAACTCTTGCAGTTGAGCATTATCAATTATAGATGGTGCATCAATCATCACATCTCGACCTGAGTTGTTTTTAGGAAATGCAATACAATCGCGTATTGAATCTAATCCAGCAAAGAGTGATACAAAGCGGTCAAGACCATAAGCAACACCACCATGAGGAGGTGCACCATATTTAAATGCATTCATTAAGAATCCAAATTGAGATTGAGCCTCTTCATCTGTAAAGCCTAATAGTTTAAACATACGACCTTGCAATTCACTGTCATGAATACGGATAGATCCTCCACCAACTTCTACACCATTAATTACCATATCGTATGCGTTGGCGCGAACAGATTTTGGGTCAGTTTCTAATAATGGAATATCCTCTATTTTTGGAGATGTAAATGGGTGGTGCATTGCAAAAAATCTATTATCTTCTTCGCTCCACTCTAAAAGAGGGAAATCTACAACCCACAAACAAGAAAATTTATTTTTATCACGTAATCCTAGTTGTGAGCCAACTTCTAAACGTAATTCACACAATTGTTTACGTGTTTTATTTGCATCATCACCACTTAAAATCAAAATCAAATCTCCTGGCTCTGCATTCATCGCAGTTTTTAATTCTTGTAATACCTCTTGTGTGTAAAATTTATCTACACTAGATTTTACATTGCCATCTGCCTCAACTCTAGCATATACCATACCTTTTGCTCCAATTTGTGGACGTTTTACAAAATCTGTAAGAGCATCTAATTGTTTGCGAGTGTATGTTGCAGCTCCTTTAGCGCAAATACCACCAATATATGCAGCTGAATCAAATACAGGAAAATTATAACCTTGCAAAATACTCATTAATTCAACAAATTTCATCTCAAAACGAGTATCTGGTTTATCCGAACCATAATATTTCATTGCATCTTGATATGTCATACGGTCAAAAGCACCAACTTCGATATTTTTAATGCTTTTGAAAAGGTGACGACTCATACCCTCAAATGTATTAAGAATATCCTCTTGTTCAACAAATGCCATTTCGCAGTCAATTTGAGTAAATTCTGGCTGACGGTCAGCACGCAAATCCTCATCTCTAAAACATTTTACAATTTGGAAATATCTATCAAAACCACTAACCATAAGTAGTTGTTTGAATGTTTGAGGACTTTGAGGTAGTGCATAAAACTGTCCTTGATTCATTCTACTTGGCACAACAAAATCACGCGCCCCTTCAGGAGTAGATTTGATAAGTACTGGTGTTTCTACCTCTAAGAAGTTTTGCTCATCTAAATATCTACGCACCTCAAATGCCATTTTATGACGAAGCTCTAAGTTTGCACGCACACAATTACGGCGCAAGTCAAGATAACGATATTGCATACGAATATCATCACCACCATCTGTCTCCTCTTCAATAGTAAATGGAGGAGTATCAGATGAATTTAGAATATTTAATTCGCTAACAATTATTTCAATATCACCTGTTGCTATATTACCATTTTTAGCGCTACGCTCTGCAACAGTACCTTTTATCTGTATAACAAATTCACGTCCTAAGTGATTTGCTTTTTCACATAATTCGGCATCTAATTCATTGTTAAACACCAACTGAGTTATACCATATCGATCGCGAAGATCAACAAATGTCATTCCACCCATTTTACGAGTGCGTTGCACCCAACCTGCCAAAATTATGGTCTCACCTAGATTAGATAATCTTAATTCGCCACATGTACGACTTCTATACATAATATATATTATTTTTTATTTATTTATAATTCTAGTTATTTGGTAGTAAATCAGACAATTAAACTGCGCAAAACAGAGCAGTATAGTTGTTTGATTTGAACGTACAAAGGTAAAAAAATAATTTAATATATCAAAGGGCTTTTTTATATTCAATAAAATTATTACCTTTGCATAAAATTATACACATTATATATATGGTAAAGATTAGCGAAATAATAGATAGATTAGAAACGTTTGCTCCAATTGAATTGCAAGAGGGGTATGATAACTGTGGATTGCAAGTGGGCGATAGAGATATGTCAGTAGATAAAGCATTATTATGTACTGATGTGATAGAGGCAGTAGTAGATGAGGCTATTGAAAAAAACATTAAATTAATAATTGCTCATCACCCTTTACTGTTTAGAGGATTGAAGCAGATTACAGGAAAAAGCTACATAGAGCGCATTGTGTGTAAAGCAATAAAAAATGATATTGCTATCTATTGTGCGCATACCAATATGGATAAATGTTATGGTGGGGTGAGTTATAAGATGGCAGAAAAACTTAATCTTAATAATGTGATGCCTTTAGTGGCAGATGAAAAGGATAGTAAAACTGGATTGGGGTGCATTGGAGAGTTGGTGGAGCCGATTGATGCAAAAGAGTTGCTGATGAAAATCAAATTAATTTTTAACGTGAAGACCATAAGACACACCAAATTACTATCTCATAAAATTAAAAAAATTGCACTATGCGGAGGTGCTGGTGCTGAATTTGCTTCGATTGCAGCAAGCAAAGGTGCTGATATGTATATTACAGCAGATTTAAAATATCACGATTTTTTCTCGTTTGATAATCAGACTGTTATCGCTGATATCGGACATTTTGAGAGTGAGCAGATAATAAAAGAAATATTTTATGAACAACTTATCGATTTTTTTCCTAACTTTGCAACTCTGAATGCAAATTCGGAGGAAAACCCTGTATTTTATATTTAAATATTTGGGTATTAATACTTTATGTGTAAAATAAAACTTCAAAATAGATATAACTATGGCTACAGAACAGACAAAAAATGTAGAAACTAAAGAAATTTCAGTAGAAGAACGCCTTCGTGCACTGAATAATTTACAAAAAGTGGTTTCAAAAATCGATAAGATTCGTACACTTCGTGGAGAATTACCTTTAGAGGTACAAGATCTTGAAGATGAGGTTGCAGGATTGGAAACTCGTATCAATAACTATCAATCTGAAGTTGAAGAACACAATGCTGAGATTTCAAAAGCGAAATTAAAAATAGAAGAGGCTAAACAACAAATAGCCGTAAAAGAAGAAGCAAAAAATAATGTAAGAAACAATAGAGAATTTGATTCTCTTACAAAAGAGATAGAGTATTGTGGATTAGAAATTGTTCTTAGTGAGAAAAAAATTAGCGAACTCAATAAGAATATTGAGATAAATACAGCTGAGATTGATGCTATTCAAGCAAAATTGGCTGAGCGTAAATATGATTTAGAACAAAAAAGAGCAGAGTTAGATGAAATTATTTCTGAAACTCGTCAAGAAGAAGAACAACTACAGATTCAATCAAAAGAACTTAAAACTCTAATCGAATCGAGATTACTTTCTGCATTTGAACGCATTCGTAGCAATGCAAGAAACGGTTTAGCGTTAGTTGCTGTAGAGAGAAATGCTTGTGGTGGATGCTTTAATAAAATCCCACCTCAAAGACAAATGGATATCCGTACTCGCAAAAAAATCATCGTATGTGAGTATTGTGGTAGAATTTTAGTTGATTCAGAATTAAATTCAGAAGATATTACTAGTACTGAAGATTAATATTAAGTTTATCTTATATATTAGATAAAGTTTATACCATATTTTTACAGGGTTACTTAACTTAGGTTAGGTAACCCTGTTTTTTTGTATTGTGGACAAAATTTCTATTTCAGATTTTTTCTGTAAATAAATTCAGAATTGTATGAATAAAAAAAGAGTGGAGTAGAGAGGTTTATTTTATAACATGTTTGTAAAATATTAGTTT
>JAWXTU010000039.1:0-18180 GCA_044433285.1 bacterium
TAACTTATAACAGTGCAATTGGTACTTTACCAACCGTAACTCGTTCTGGTTACAGTTTTGTAGCATGGAAAATCGGTGCCGAAGTAATCACGGATGCTACGGTCTGGAGGTATGTAGAAAATCAAACCGCTGTGGCAGAATGGCAGCAGAGTGTTGTTACTGCAGCGGATGAAGTTAATTATCAAGATTTAGTTTCGGTTTACCCTAATCCTGCAAATGAATATATTTTTGTAGAGGCTAGTTTTGATGCAAAATTAATCAGAATCTATGATACTAGAGGAGCATTAGTTAATAGTACTGAACCGCAAGGAACAAAAACTGCAATATCTGTTGCGAATTTAACTGATGGTGTTTATATTGTAGAGATAGTTGCAAGTGATAATAAAGTAGTGAGAACTAAATTTATCAAACTGTAAATGATATAATAATTTGAGGTTGCCATAATATCCACAGATAGTGTGGCGACCTCATAATTCTACAGCGATATTAAACCCATTAACAGAGAGTCATAATAAAAACCTCCCGAATAACAATTAAAGCTATTCGGGAGGTTTTCTAATTTTAAATCGAATGATTCTTAAGCGTTTGCGATGTTTTCGATAGCAAGCTTACCACGGTAGTATCCGCATTCTGGGCAGATTGTGTGGTAGATGTGCATTGCACCACAGTTAGAGCAAACGGCAAGAGTTGGAGCTTCTGCTTTGTAGTGTGTTCTACGTTTCGCAGTGCGCTGTTTCGATTGTTTTCGTTTTGGATGTGCCATTTTTAAAAAAAATTTAAGCGTTTAATGTTTTAAAATATCTTTCAAGGCTGCCCATCTCGGGTCAACCTCGTTGTTCTTTTTCTCTTTTACAGAATTATTTTCATCTTCATCTTCATCAAAGTTACTCACCTTGTGCTGATTTAATATATCTATCATATTTTCATTGCAATCGCCCTCTTCGTGCGAGTGAGTCATCGGAATAGATAGAGCTACATATTCAAATAGCAACCAGGCTATATCAAATACACCCTCCTGCTCTGGTATCACAAATAGAACTTCGCTCTCTTCGCGATATTCATCGCCATATTTTACGAAAACTACCTGTTCAGACTCAATTTCAACCTCTAAAGGATCTAAGCATCTATCGCAAGTTGTTTGGGCAATTCCAGTCAACTCTATATGAATTTCTATATTTAAAGAAGATTTAACTACTGTAACAACCGCATTTACATCTCCCTTTGTGATTTCTGCACTATCAATATTAGAAAAGTACTCATCATCTAAATGATATTTAAATGTATGTTCTCCAATACTTAATGACTTTAAGGGGAGTTTATATATAGCTGATTTATTCACAAATATGTTCATTCTTAAAAGCGATGCAAAGGTACAAAAAAAAATCCAAACTACGAAATGTTTTTGCAGTTTTATATAATTTATTTGTCAAATCAAAATTTCTTATGCTGTTAACTCTCTCTCTTCAACCGTTTCATCGACGATTTTATTCGTCTCTTCAGCTATAATAGGCATCTCTATTCTAAAGGTGGTTCCCACGCCCAAATCGGAACTTTTTACAAATATTTTGCCTCCGTGATACTCCTCGATAATCCTTTTTGCAAGCGATAATCCCAATCCCCAGCCACGTTTTTTTGTGGTAAATCCGGGTTTAAATACTGTTTTGAATTTAGAGCGTTCTATACCTTTTCCCGAGTCTGTCGCCTCTATAATTAATAGGTTCTCTTCGTTAAATAGCTCAAAATCAAGACTCCCTTTGCCTGCCATCGCATCGATAGCATTTTTACAGAGGTTTTCTATCACCCACTCATACAGTGGGGTAGAGATAAATCCCTCTCTCTTAGTACTTATGTTGTCAAATGAATATTTAATTTTCTTAGAACTTCGTTTTTGCATATAGCTCACCGCATTCTCTGTTATTGTTGATATATTGGCTTTGGTAAGCTCTGGTTTTGAGCCGATTTTAGAGAATCTTTCGGCAATAGTTTGTAGTCTCTCTACATCTTTGCCCATCTCCTGAATCACACTGTCATTCGAATATCGTGTTTTTAGTATCTCTATCCAAGCTAGAAGCGATGTGATTGGTGTGCCCAGCTGATGCGCTGTCTCTTTGGATAATCCCACCCACACCAAATTCTCTTCGGCTCGTTTATCGGTGGAAAAGGTCCAAAAGATGACCAATATTAACAAGATAATAAGTGCTATTTGTATGTATGGGAAATAATCTAACTGTTTGAGCAACAGCGAGTCATCAAAATAGATATATTGTACGTCTCCGTCGCCAAGTTCTATCTTTATAGGAAATTTTTCTACTCTTAGGCGTTGTATCTCTTCTCTGTAGTAAGCCTCTATATGTTTTTTGGGTTCGTTGAAATTTCGCGCAGAGATATATCTATATTGATTATCTACGATGATAACAGGGATATTTTCGTTCTCCTCTATAATTCTAAATACTATATCGCTATAATCGTCATTGAGGAGTTGACTAGTGGCCTCTGCCCAAATTCTCATCTTTCTATTCTCCTCTTTTGCAATGGTTTCTGATATTTGATTGGTAAACCATAATGATAGGGCGGTGATGGCAATAGTGATTAGTACTATCCAAAAACGATTGAGGGTAAATTTGGGTTTCATAATGCTCTATTTTTTTTGTCTATTTTCATTTCTGAGAGATTAAATCTCAAGATAAGTTGTTGCTGATGAGCTATTTTTTCACTAGGTACATAGTGGATATTCCAACTAAAGTATAGATTTACAAATGGTCGTTCTATGATATAAACGAATAAATCGGTACGATTGTATATCGAATTTTGATAATTTGCATCTCCTTGGTTGAGCAGATTGCCGTATGTAGAGTAGAGTGGCATAATTGGGTCGCCAGCGTAAAAGGTGTTGCTGCATCCGATAAATCTCCATTTTAGATATAAATCAGCCATAAAACCGTGATTTATATACGATTCGTTTGCTGTTCTGTCGCGCTGAAAACCTCCTACGTAACTTGTCTGTAGATATAGCGAATCAAATGGTGTGTAATTTGTAACTTGAAATTTTATGTATGGTTGTATTGTAATATCATCGCACACACCTTTTTTAATTTCACTTGCATCATTTGCTAAGTGGTTTAGTTGTCCAATCCCACCCGCTGCAAACCAACTATTCACATACTCTCCATTGGCAATGAGCCTGAAAGCCTCGCGTGTTGTGCTACTTTTCATTCCGCGCCAATCGCAAAAAAACTCGGCAAAACCGTGTTGCGACTGATAGTTAAACAGTGCCCCTTGTATCGTTGGCGAGTAGTATTGATTGCTTTCGCTCCATAGATATAGAGGTAATTTACCTTTTAAATTATTGTATGGTATTGCCCCTAAGGTGGTTGTAAATCCAGATTGTTTGTATTGGTAGTATGCTATGGGTTTTAATTGAATGCTGCTCCATGTTGTTCCAAACGGTTGTATATAGGATGCCCCCACGAAAATAGAGTGCTCCCCTCCAAGTTGGTCGTCGATCTTCAACCCAATTTCTGGTGATAATCTCATACCAAATAGGGTTTCTGGTTCGTATGTACTTATAGAACTCTCGCGGTTGTCGAAAAAGAAAAGGTAGTCAATCTTATATGCAAATTGTTGTGCATTAATAAGTTGAAATAAAAAAAATATAGGTAATGTTGTTAATATTCGTTTCATATTTTCTGAATTTATAGAACTTCTCTTATCTATATTTTCCCTCGTTGAGGTTTTCGCGTATACTTAAATAACTTTGGTATCTGCTTTGACTAATGGTGTGATTCTCTATTGCATTTAGCACGGCGCAGCCTGGTTCGTGGGTGTGTGAGCAGTTGTTGAATCTACAATTTTTACTCTCCTTGAATATTTCAGGAAAGTAGTGCGCTATTTCATCAATCTCCATATTTACCATACCAAAGCCTTTAATGCCCGGGGTGTCAATTAGATATGACTTCTCGCCTATTTCATACATCTCGCTGAATGTGGTGGTGTGCATACCTTTGTGGTGCGAAGATGATATCTCGCCTGTGCGAGCTGCAAATTCTGGTGCTATCAGGTTGAGTATAGTGCTTTTACCTACACCCGAATTTCCAGAAAGGAGGGTGATTTTACCCTGTAGTATCTCTTTAAGGTTATCAATCCCATCGCCATTTTTGGCTGATAGTCGTATGGTTTTATATCCTATAGAGTGGTATAAATTTTCAAGTGCTGTTAGGTACTCCAACTCATCATCATCAAGAGTGTCTATCTTATTGAATGCCAGAATAGCAGGAATGCGATACGCCTCTGCTGTGGCTAGCACTCTGTCGATAAAAGCGGTAGCTGTGGTAGGATTTTTTATGGTAACGACAAGTAGGCATTGATCCATATTCGCAGCGATAATATGCAGTTGTTTGCTCAAATTGGCAGGTTTTCGCACAATATAGTTACGGCGGTCGTGCAGTGCAGTGATATATCCCGATTCTGGGTTAAACTCTACTATATCTCCCACAGTGAGTGGATTTGTAGATTTTATCCCTTTTATTCGAAAAGAACCTTTAATTCTACAAGTGTAGTTGCCCTCTTTTGAGTACACTTCATAATCTGCTCCAGTGGTTTTTGTTACTAATCCTTCCATATTTATCTTTTAATTTTTTTTTGGGGGAGTCTATTTTTAGCTCCACTACTAAGTTAGTAGAATTTTATGTTTACCCTACAAACTTTAAAACGCCTCCTTTACTGTAAAGTAAAAACTCCAGTTGTTATCATAGTTTTGTCGTGCAATATCGAATCTGATATTTGTTTTGGATTGGTGTATGCAAGCGCGTAATCCCACACCATATCCCACTTTAGGCATCTGCCAAGTGGTTTGGTCATAGCTATATGCGTCGCCAATTCCTGCATATGCCGTAGCCTTTAAAAATCGCCATATTGGTATGCGCAACTCGCCCTGCAACGAATATACGTAGTCATTTCTGTATAGATATCGTCTCACCCCTCGCAGTATATCCTGTCCCCCAATTGTAGGCATTAGTTGAAATGGTATATCATTGCCAAAACTAAATTCGGTGTAGAAGTTCCATGCAAAGATAAAATCGTTGTAAATAGGTATGTATTGGCGAAAATCGCCGTTTATCAGCATAGAATTACTACCATTTGTTATTAATGGTTGATTGTAAGTGGCATTAATTTTGGCAAATATTCCGCTATTTGGATAGTAAAAATTAGAACGAGTGTCGTAAGTAACAGCTGCTCCAATACCTATAAAACATATATCCCCAAATCCAGTTACACTATTAAGTGTTTCGCTGTCAGCACTATTTGTGTTGAAAGCATCTTCGTAGTGTATGCGGAGGGTGGGGGTAATTAAGATTTTGTCGGTTATGTAAAAATTTGGCTTTGCTTGGATATCTATCAAATTTGTATGATATGCATATCCATCAGCATTTATCTCGTCTCCTACTCCAAAAAATGTGTCGTTGGAGTTTTTTGCCGATAGATATAAATCAAGATACCATTGTAAGTCAGAATTAAAATGTATGCGAGAATTTACATCTACATTCCACTGTGTATCAAGATAATATCCTAGATTAAAATTTACGTCGCTATACAAAGGAGAATTTGCAGTCTTAAAGTAATAGACCCCTGTTGTACCAAATTGCCACGATGTTTCGGGTGTATATCCAGTGTAGGGTATTGTCATCAAATTCCAATTCATCAGCGCGTCCCACCTGTTTGTGTCGGCAATATTAGAGTCGATAATAACGGTAGAGTCATTAGCTTCAGCTAGTTGGAGGTCGCCACTATTTTGGTGGCTCGGTGTGGCTGATACCATTTGCCCATAAAAAAGGATAAAACAGAGGAGTAACATTTGGGGTGAAACATTACTTGTAATAACAATTTGCCTGAAGTATGTTATACACCTCAGGCAAAATGATTTATCATTTAAATATGAGCAGGTTTTTAGCATTATAAGTCGAGACTTTTTAGTTAACTAAACTGTCATTATCTCTTTCTCTTTTGCTGCAATTTGCTCGTCTACTTTTTTGATATATATATCGTGAACTTTTTGCACTTCTGCTTCACCATCTTTTTCTACATCCTCAGGCATACCATTTTTTACCTCTTTCTTCAGTTTGTCGATAGCTTCACGGCGTGCGTTGCGGATAGATATTTTTGTATCTTCGCCAGCAGCACATGCAGTTTTTACTAGTTGACGGCGACGCTCTTCGGTTACTGGAGGAATGCAAAGGCGAATTACTTCACCATTATTCATTGGAGTGATACCAATATCTGAATTTAATAAAGCCTTTTCAATTACAGGTATCATCGCTTTTTCCCACGCTTGTACTTGTATTGTTTTAGCATCAGGAGTAGTGATGTTTGCTACATTGCTGATAGGCACCATACTACCATAATAATCAACGCGCACATTATCCACAATTCTTACGTTAGCTTTGCCTGCGCGGATGTGCGCTAATGAATCATCAAGAAACATAACAGATGCTTCCATGTCGTCACTTGCTTTTGTTACATAAGGTTTTACTCTTTCGTCCATAATTTTATATTTTAGTTATTTGTAATAATCGTAGTGCAAAGGTACAACAAATATATGAAAGTAACAAAAAAATCTATAAAACATTTGGATATATACCATTTTTTTTATAATTTTGTGCCCATTATAGCACACGTTATATGTAGAATTTTGTACCACGTAATAAAAGAATTATTATGAAGAATATATCACGAAAAACTAAGCCGCATTTGGATTTTATGCAGATACTTAGTATGAGTATGGGGTTTATGGGTATTCAGACTGGATTTGCTTTGCAAAATGCCAATGCTAGTCGTATTTTGCAGACTTATGGTGCTGATGTAGAGCATCTTTCGTGGTTTTGGATTGTCGCGCCTCTTACTGGTATGATTGTGCAACCTATTGTGGGGCACTATAGCGATCAGACTTGGACTAAACTTGGTCGTCGTCGTCCTTTCTTTTTGGTGGGCGCCATTTTAACTGCAATTGCTCTAATTTTAATGCCAAATGCGGGAGTTTTTGCCGCATATCTTCCTGCTGTTATCATTGGAGCAGGATTTTTGATGATAATGGATACTAGTATTAATATCACAATGGAGCCTTTTCGTGCTCTGGTGGCGGATATGTTGCCCGACGAACAGACAACGGTTGGATTTTCGGTGCAAACTTTTTTAATTGGTATCGGTGCGGTTGTTGGTTCGTGGTTGCCATATGTGATATTAAATTGGTTTGGAATTGGTGCCGAAAAGAGTGCTTCTGGTATCCCTTTAAATCTTGTTTACTCTTTTTATTGTGGGGCAGCTCTGATGCTTATCACCATTTTGTGGACTATTTTTCATACAAAGGAGTATTCGCCTGAGCAGTTGGCTGAATTTGAAGGTGAGTCGGTGAAAAAGGAGAAAGCAAATTTTTCTGAGATTTTCTCGGATATAAAAAATATGCCGCGCACTATGATTCAATTGGGTGCGGCTCAGTTCTTTTCGTGGATTGCTCTGTTTGGTATGTGGGTATACACCACACCAGCAGTTGCACAACACGTATTTGGTGTTGTCGATCCGCAATCCCCACAGTATCAAGAGGCTGGCGACTGGGTAGGCGTTCTATTTGGTATCTATAGTTTTGTGTCGATGGCTTTTGCTCTACTTCTAATACCTATTTCCAAAAAACTCGGTCGCAAACTTACACACTCTATCTCCTTGATAATTGGTGGTGTTAGTTTAATATCTATGTTTTTTATTACCAATCAAATGTGGCTCGCAGTTCCAATGGTGGGTATTGGTATCGCTTGGGCATCTATTTTGGCTATGCCATATGCTATTCTTGCTCCTGCTTTACCTGCGGGAAAAACTGGGGTCTATATGGGTGTGTTTAATTTCTTTATCACTATTCCGCAAATTGTAAATGCTGTGTTGGGCGGATTGATATTAAAGTATTGTTTTAATCTTCAGAGTATTAATATGCTTGTGCTCTCTGGTGCATTCTTGATTGTGGCAGCTGTCTGTGTCCTCTTTGTCAAGGATAGTGTGGATATGAATAAAAAATAAATATATAAAAATATGAAATCAAATAACTTAACTCTAAATCTTAACATTATTACCATGAAGAGAATTAATTTAATCTTTATAATTATGTTGTTAAGTAATCTCTCTATTTTTGCAAAACCAGCCTCAATAGTTGAGCGCATGGAACCATCACAATGGTGGGTGGATATGAATAACACAGAAGTGCAAATTATGCTGTATGGTAAAAATATTGCACAAAGTGAGCCGTCATTAAATGTGTCGGATTTAAAAATTTCCAGGGTAGAGCGTACATCTAATCCTAACTACCTATTTTTGTATCTTGATATTAAAGAGGCGAAAGCAGGTGAATATAATATTACCTTAAATAGAGGTCGTAAAAAAGAGGTGGTTAAGTTCACTCTGAACCAACGCCGTAGTGGCTCTGCTGAGCGTGCTAGTTTTGATAGTCGCGATGCCGTATATCTGCTTATGCCAGACCGTTTTGCTAATGGCAATCCTAATAATGATAATGTAGAGGGATATGTAGAAAAAACGGAATATGGTAATTTGCACGAACGTCAAGGTGGTGATATAAAGGGTATTATAGAGCATTTAGACTATATCGCCGATTTGGGTTTTACAGCATTGTGGACTACACCGATGTTTGAAGATAATGATAAAAACTACTCGTATCACCACTATGCTACAAGTAATTATTATCTTATCGATCCTCGTTTTGGTACCAACGAGGAGTTTAAAATGATGATTGAACGTTGTCATCAAAAAGGGTTGAAATATATTTTGGATATAGTACCTAATCACGTTAATCCTCGCCACTGGTGGCATAATGATTTGCCAGATTTTACTTGGTATAATCAATGGGATACTTTTACTCGGACTAACTATCAAACATCTGCTGCTCCTGATATCAATGCCTCTGAGGCAGACCGTAAAGCGTTGCAGGATGGGTGGTTTGATACTAATATGGCAGATATTAATCTAGGAAATCCACTGTTTTTCGACTATATGCGTCAAATGTATGTCTATTGGATTGAATGGGCTAATATAGACGGACTTAGAGTAGATACGTACCCCTATAATAATCTTGACGATGCTGCTCGTTTGATGAAATCTATCAGAGATGAGTATCCAAATTTAAATATCGTAAGTGAGTGCTGGGTGAAGACTGTTCCAGAAATGACATATTACCAAAGCGGTCATCCAAATTTAGATGGATATGATTCGCATATGCCATCTGTAATGGATTTTATGCTTAAAGATTATTTCGACAATGTTTTTAATGAGAAAGAGGGTTGGAATAGTGGATTGAAGAAATTTTATCACCATTTTGTGCAAGATTTTGCTATCTATAATCCTTATAATGTGATGAACTTTTTCGGTAACCACGATATGAACCGTTTTAGTGCAGCTGTGGATAGAGATATGGATAAATATAAAATGGGACTTGCTCTACTAGCCGTAATTCGTGGTATACCACAATACTATTATGGCGATGAGATAATGCTTGATGGTTCTGGCGATGGATATGAGGCTGCACGTCGTTGTTTCCCAGGTGGTTGGAGTGGTGATGAGTACAACGCATTTACAGAAAAAGGGCGCACAAAAGAGCAACAAGAGGTGCATCAATATCTCCGCTCGATATTACGCTTTCGTAAATCTTCAGAGGCACTAACTGTTGGTAAAACAATGCATTTTATTCCAGAAAATGGTATTTATTGTATCTTTAGATATACTGATAATGAAAAAGTTATGGTGCTTGTGAATAACAATAGCGAGGATACGCAGGTTGACCTTTCACGTTTCAATGAGATGAATATTATTGGTGCTAGCGCAAACAATATCGTAACCGATACTAAATCTACATTGGGCGGGAGTATAACATTAGAGGGTAAGAGCGTAACAATATTAGAAATAACAAAATAAAAATATAATTTATGAGATTAATTTATTACGTAGTTTTTGCGGCAGCGGTTTTAGTGAGTTGCCAGAGACAACAAAGTTTAGGGTACAATGTAGATGATTCTGTGAGTGTAGGGTTAAATACCCTTACAACGCTAAGTGCAGAAACAGGAAATATTATTGTTCGTGATTTTATTTTAGATCCATCTAGGGTAGATTCTGTTACATCAAATGATCCTGCACTAGATTTGCAGTTGAGCGAGAGAAATGCTAGCTTACATTATAGCATTAACAAAGGGTTGAAACAGATGGCGGTTATCAATTTCTGGATTGAGGGTTTGCCTTATTCTGTGCCAGTTCGCAAGAGTGATAAGGTAGATTATACTTTTACTTACGACCCACACGGTGAGGTGTTTAGTAAAATACAGATTGCAGGACAGATGAATAACTGGTCGCCTGATATGACACCGGAACTACTGCTGAACAGCGATGGATTGTACGAAGTTACAATGTCGCTTAGTCCAGGTACTTATCTATATCAAATGAAGATTGAAGGTGATCAAAATCATGATGCGAATAATCCTGCAAAAGTGGATAATGGATATGGTAAGTTTAACTCTATACTACAAGTTAATGGTGATGAGGATAAATTTCCTCGTCTGCAAACTAAATCAATTAGTGCTTATAGTCTCTCGTTGCAGGCAAGTGGTAAGGTTGATAAGGTGTGGGTTTTCTGGAATAATACAGTTTTGAATTGCAAGTTTGTATATAAAAATAAATGTGGTAATATTGAAATTTATATACCAGAGGAGGCGAAAAAATATCCAACATCTTCAATTCGTGTATGGGCTGTAAATGAATATGGTATATCAAATGATGTACTTGTGCCATTAAGCAATGGCAAAGTGGTAAATAATGCAGATCAACTCACTCGCCATGATAAGTACAAACAAATTATCTATTTTATGCTTGTGGACCGTTTTAAAAATGGTTCAGAAGAGAATGATTTTCCTATCAACGACCCAAGTGTAGATCCTCGTGTTAACTATTATGGTGGCGATTTGGCTGGACTTCAACAAGTTATCGAAGAGGGCTATTTTGACAGATTAGGTGCAAATACCTTATGGGTATCTCCCCTTAATCAAAACCCATTAACTGCATATGCTTATCTTGATTTAGTGCCTACTAAATTTACTGGGTATCACGGTTATTGGCCCATTTCGAGCTCAAAAGTGGATTTTAGATTTGGTTCAAATGATGAATTAAAAGAGTTAGTATCTGTAGCTCACGATAATGATATGAATGTATTGTTAGATTATGTTGCTAACCACGTTCACCAAGAACACCCATTTTATCAAAATCATCCAGAATTTGCTACATCTCTGAATTTGCCAGATGGCAGACAGAATGTATCGCTTTGGGACGAACAACGTCTTACTACATGGTTCGATACTTTTATGCCTTCGCTCGATATGGGTAACCCAATTGTTGTAGATATTATGGTAGATTCTGCCCTTTACTGGGTTGAGGAGTTTAATATAGACGGATTTAGACATGACGCTTGTAAACACGTTAATGAGGAGTATTGGAGAGAGCTTACATACCGCATCAAAAAGAGTAATCCAAATGGTAATTTCTATCAAGTAGGTGAATCATATGGTAGTCCAGAATTGATGGCTAGTTATGTAAATAGCGGTATGCTTTGTGGGCAGTTTGATTTCAACGTGTTTGATGAGGCTACATCGGCATTTAATGGAGTTAGTGGCGGCACAATGCAACGATTGAGCAACGTACTTTTGTCTAGTATTAAGATATATGGTACTCACAATCTTATGGGATATATCTCGGGTAACCACGATAAAGCTAGATTTATGGCTTTGGCATCTGGCGATTTGGCTTTAGGTGAAGATTCAAAAGTGGCGGGGTGGACTCGCAATATTGGTATTACGGATTCTGTTGCCTACGACCGTTTTGCACTGATGCACGTGTTTAATGCTACAATACCAGGTGTGCCTGTATATTATTATGGCGATGAGATTGGTATGACTGGTGGCAACGATCCAGATTCGCGTAGAATGATGCGTTTTGAGGGTTGGAATAACCGTGAAGAGGCTCTGTTTGATAAAGTGGCAGCGCTTAACAACTTGCGCTCTAGCAATATGGCTTTGATTTATGGTGATTTTGAAATGCTTGAGGTGAGAGAACAAACAATGGCTTATGCTCGTAAATATTTTGATGATAATGTATTTGTTTTCATAAATAACTCTGATAGCGAGCAGGTTTTTGAAGTTGATGTTACAGGTTATGATGTAAATGGAGAGATTCTTAAATCGCTATTTGGTGAAAATGTAGTTGTTACCGGTTCGCAGATGGCAATAACTTTACCAGCTCTCTCAGCAGAAGTGATATATTAATGAGATAGCTTTTGGGTCTCACATTCTTAATTTAATTTTTAATCGGGGAGTTTTTAGATGTCCCCTTAATTTAATTACTCTCGAAAAATAGATTTTTAAAAGGGTAATTGTATAATACTTTTTTTAGGTGATTTCAGTAGATGCTCTTGCCGTAGAGTTTGGCGGTACAACTCTTTTTAAAGATATTTCGTTTGTTATTAATGATAACGACCGTATTGCACTGATGGGTAAAAATGGTGCAGGTAAATCAACACTGTTGAAGATTCTGGCAGGTGTTAGAGACCCTTCTAGAGGTAAAGTTTCAGCTCCAGATGGTTCTGTGATAGCATATTTGCCTCAGCACCTTATGGTTAAAGACGATAAAACCGTGTTTGAAGAGGCTGCCACTGCATTTGCAGAGATAAACGATATGGAGAGCCGTATTGCCGAAATTAACACTGAGCTTGAGGTGCGTACTGATTATGAGAGTGATGAATATATGGCTCTTATCGAAGAGGTTAGCTCTCTGAGTGAACGCTTTTATAGTATCGAGGAGGTGAATTACGATGCGGATATAGAAAAGACTTTGATGGGTTTGGGTTTTGTGCGTGAAGATTTCAACCGCAAAACAAGCGAATTTTCGGGCGGTTGGCGTATGCGTATCGAATTGGCAAAAATGCTATTGCGCAAACCAGATTTAATCTTGCTTGATGAGCCTACTAACCACCTTGATATTGAATCTATTCAGTGGCTAGAAAATTTCTTGATTAATCAGGCAAAAGCTGTTATGATTATCTCGCACGATAAGGCTTTTGTTGATAATGTAACCAATCGTACTATCGAGGTTACGATGGGTAGAATATATGATTACAAAGCTACATATTCGCACTACTTGCAACTGCGAGAGGAGCGTCGTGAGCAACAGCAACGTCAATTTGACGATCAACAAAAGATGATCGCGGAGACTCGAGAATTTATTGAGCGATTTAAGGGTACATACTCTAAAACTCTGCAAGTGCAGAGTAGAGTGAAGATGCTGGAGAAACTAGAGATTGTTGAGGTTGATGACATTGATACCTCATCGCTTAGATTGAAATTTCCACCAGCACCACGCAGTGGTAATTATCCAGTTGCGGCACATAATGTATCTAAATCATATGGCGATCATCTAGTCTTTTCGGGTGCCAATTTCACGATAGAGCGTGGCGAGAAAATTGCCTTTGTGGGCAAAAATGGTGAGGGGAAATCTACCCTTGTAAAGTCGATAATGGGTGAAATTGCCTTTGATGGCGAATTGCAACTGGGACATAATGTTAAGATTGGCTATTTTGCACAAGATCAAGCCGCTGGATTAGATGAGGATTTGACTGTCTATCAGACAATTGATGATATAGCAGTGGGGGATATCAGAACTAAAATTCGTGATATATTGGGTGCGTTTATGTTTAATAGGGATGATTCTGAGAAAAAAGTAAAAGTTTTGTCTGGAGGAGAACGACAACGCCTAGCAATGATAAAATTATTGCTCGAACCAATCAACCTTTTAATTCTCGATGAGCCTACCAATCACCTTGATATCAGAACAAAAGAGGTGCTAAAAAAAGCCCTAAACGATTTTGATGGCACATTAATAATTGTTAGCCACGATCGTGATTTCCTTGATGGACTAGCTACTAAAGTTTATGAGTTTGGTGGCGGTAAAGTAATTGAGCATCTCGAAGATATTTATGGTTTCTTGCGCAAGAAAAATCTAGAGAATCTTAGAGAAATTGAACGTAAAAATTAAAATGTAATATTATATGCATCTTATTTTCTTTCTGTTGTTGATATTTTTGATACCAATATTCTTAGTATTAATCTTTATACTGAGACTAATTTTTGGCTTTAAATTTATGCGTATAAGCAGGCGCGAAAAATCAAATCAACAAAATAACTCTTCGCGCAGGCGAACCACATTTACAAATTCATCGAATAACAGCAAAAATAGTGATAATAAAAGGATTTTTGGCGACGATGAGGGTGAATATGTAGATTTTGATGAGGTGTAGTATTTTTTGAAAATTTTTCGTATCTTTGTGGCGCATTAATAATCTTAAATATAAAAAATCTTATGAGTAACGAAAATATTAAATATGCCATCTTTGCTGGTGGCTGTTTTTGGGGTGTAGAACACTTGATGCAGAAACAATTAGGTGTGATTAGTGTCGTCTCTGGCTACATTGGCGGAAGCGTGGAAAATCCTACTTACGAGCAGGTTAAATCAAAAACTACTGGTCATGCCGAGGCGGTAAGAATAGAATATAATTCAGAATTAGTAAATTACGAAACACTCGCAAAGCTATTTTTTGAAATTCACGACCCTACGCAACTAAATGGTCAAGGCTATGATTTGGGTGAGCAATATCGTTCAGAAGTTTTCTATTGCACAGAAGAAGAACGTGCTATTATCGAAAAATTAATTGAGCAACTCACGGCAAAAGGATATGATGTAGTAACAAAACTTACACCAGCTACAACATTCTATGTAGCTGAGGATTACCATCAAAATTATTACGAAATTAAGGGTACTCAACCAGATTGCCACGTATACACAAAACGTTTTTAATCAATAAACTATAATAAAAAAAACATGAAAAAAATTCTCACATTAGCTCTATTGTTCGTATCATTACTTACGATGGCTGTACCTGCAAAGCCAGGTGCTATTGAAATTGTACAACCAGATGGTACAACGCTAGAAATTTTACTATTTGGAGACGAGAACTTCAATTACGTAACAACTACCGATGGTTATTTAATCAAGCAAAATAGCGATGGCTATTATATGTATGCAAGATATGAAGATGGACTTATCCTTACAACAGAATTGTATGCAAGAAATATTTCAGAACGTCAAGATGTTGATCTTGCCTTTTTAAATGAGGTAGGACCTGCTGAACTTAAGAAGGCGGAATTGACAGAAATTTGGGAAGAAGAGGTTATGGCTAGAATGCAAATTACGCCACAACATACATCACAGTCTTTAAATACGACGGCTGAATTAGCTCAAAAAGGATTGGTTGTTTTGGTGGAATTTTCTGATCTCTCATTTACTCATAGTACGCAAGACTTCGATGATCTTCTTAACCTAGAGGGCTATAGCTATAATGATGCAACAGGTTGTGCAAGCGAATATTTCAGATCAGTCTCTAATGGTCAGTATGATCCTCATTTTGATGTGTTTGGTCCTGTAACTCTGGATAATGATCTAAGTTATTATGGTGCTCCAAAAGATGGTTCTACTATTGGTGATGCTCTTGCGCCACAGATGTTTGTAGATGCAATAGCAAAACTTAAATCTGACCCTAATGTTTCTCTCGACTTATCGGACTATGATAGTGATGGTGATGGATATGTAGATGATGTATTCCTCTTTTTTGCTGGATTTAGTGAGGCTGAAGGCGCCTCTTCTAATGCAATTTGGCCCCACCGTTGGGCAATTTACACTTACAAAGGTGAGCCGTATAACTTTGAGGGTGGCGTAATTGAGTATGATGGTGTGGAACTTTCTGGTTATGCGTGTACATCTGAGTTAAAAGGTACTAGTGGAACAACTAGAGCAGGTATTGGTGTATTTTGTCACGAATTTTCGCACGTTTTAGGTTTGCCAGATTTCTATTCAACAGCTTCTACTTCTCACAAAACCTGCGGTATGTGGGATTTAATGGATTATGGATCGTATAATAACGATTCTCGAACGCCTCCATCTTATTCAGCGCACGAGCGTTTTTATGTTGGTTGGCTTACTCCTACTGTAATTAATTCGGGCGGAGATTTTGAGTTAGAGGATATTCAAACCAGTAATACTGCCTATATGATTACATCGACAGGCGCGCATAATCTTAAACCAACAGATCCAAATCCGTCGGAGTATTATTTGTTAGAAAACAGACAATTAACAGGTTGGGATAGTTACCTACCTGGTAGTGGTATGATGCTCACAAAAACTTCATATAGCTCTAGTTTATGGAGTAGCAACGACGTTAATGTTGACCCAGATGCTATGGGATATGATATAATTGAGGCAGACGGTCTTGATGCAGATTCATACTATTTTGGTAAAGCTGGCGATCTATTCCCTGGCACATCAAATGTTACATCATATCAACCATATCCAAGGTTTTCTATTGCTGATATTGCAGAAACAAATGGTGTTATTACGTTTAGTATTATTGAATATACAGAGCATTCAGTGGCTTTTGATGCTAAAGAGTTTGGTGTAGCAAATAAATCAGCTCTTATTGAAACTACTGTTGGTGGCGGTGTAACTCTCCCAGGTGTAACAGTTACAGATGAGGAATATACTTTTATTGGTTGGTCTGAAAATTATGATCCAACTGATGTGGATGCAGGATTAGAAGACGAAATATATTACCCAACTAAGGATATAACACTTTATGCTGTTTATGCAAAAGATGGCGAAATAGTTGGTTTTGAGGGAGAGAGACCTTGTTTTGAAGAAACATTTGATAATTTTACTACATATAGCACTACGGATCTTTCTTCTGATTTAGATACTTATTGCGATAATACAGGTTGGTTGGGTGAGCAGATATCAAGTTATAGGGGGTCTGCTCGTGTAGGATTATCTAATGTAGATGGCTATCTAACTTCACCGCGCTTTCTATTCACATCTAATATAACAGTTACAATTACTTGTCGTGGTAACTCTTCTGGAACACTTAGTGTGGCTATTGATGGTACTGATACGGAAAAAACTGTAAGTATCTCATCTACAGAAACTGAATATACTATTGAATTTGAAGATTTTGCCCTATTATCTCGACTTAAATTTTCATCGACTACAGATCAACTATTTATCAACTATTTGGCAGTTTGTCCTGAAGGTGTTACTGTTGCAGTAGATGAAGTATCTGAAACTGAGTCTATCAATCTAATATATGGTGAAAATAAATTGCGTATATTAGAGAATTTACCTATCTCTTCAACAGTACAATGTTTCGATGTAGCAGGTAGAATGTTGTGGAGTGAAGTAGCTAACTCTACACAAATGACATTCTCAGCACCTAATGGATTTTATCTTATTAGGGTGGTAGATGGCAATAATCAAGAGACTGTTATTAAGGGCTTGTAATAATATGGTACTATTTCGTAAAGCACTAGAGGCTGATATTGATCTCTTATTGCAATTTATCAATGCTATAGCTGTGTATGAAAAGCTAGAAAATGAAGTTGTTGCTAATAGAGACAATTTGCATGAGTGGCTGTTTGATAAGCAAATTGCTGAGGCTTTAATTTTAACCGAAGAGGTGGGTGGTGAACCTATTGGATTCGCTCTATATTTCTTTAATTTCTCCACTTTTGTTGGGCGTGCTGGGCTATATCTCGAAGACCTCTTTATTTATCCAGAATATAGAGGTCGTGGATATGGCAAAAAGACTCTTATTAAACTCGCCCAAATAGCAAAAGAGCGAGGGTGCGGACGTATGGAGTGGGTGTGCTTAGATTGGAATAAATCAAGCATTGATTTCTACCTCTCTTTAGGGGCAGAGCCTATGAGCGATTGGACTACATATAGATTAAATAGTGCACAGGTGGCACAATTGGCTGATAGTAATTCGTGATGAATTAAACACAATAGATATCAAAGCCCTCACCGATATTAGTATTAGTGAGGGCTTGTTGTGGGTAGTAATTGTTGTAATTAATCGAATTTATCTTTTACTTACAATTTTCCTATAATATTTTAGTCCAAATGCAATAACAAACATTATAATAAATATTGCACTTGATAGAGTTTGCCACCAGATAAACCCGTGAGAGTGATCGTGTCCACAACCGCTTAATACAG
>JAWXTU010000040.1:0-18090 GCA_044433285.1 bacterium
TAGTAGCAATTTTACACCCTTTGCGTATAAGTGAAGAGGCGTGTTTAAGCAATTTTTTTGGCTGTTTTACGCTCTCCATATATATCATTTTCACAAAAGAAGATTCTCCCTCTACATATGTCTCGTCCCAATATTCCAACACCTCTTCAATACCGATTTGAGCAGAGTTACCAACAGCCCATACCGAGTTAAATTGAAGTCCGTTTGTAATGCCTATCTCTTTGATAAATACCGCTGTAGCACCAGAACCCGTTACAAAATCCACACCTTTTGAATTGAGTTGTGGAATTGGAGCATCAAATGCTCCAGTATAGTTAATATTTAAGAAACCTGTGCAGTTTGGTCCAATTAATGAACCTCCAACTTTATCAATTGCCTCTACAATTTTGCTCTCAATTTCTGCACCTTCGTGATTTTCCTCCGAAAATCCAGCCGAAATAATCACAAAGCCTTTACAATCTTTTTCTTGTGTTAGCACCTCTACTGTGTGTAAACAATATTTTGATGCTATACCCATCAATGCGCAATCTAACTGAGGAAGCTCTTCTACTTTCGAATAGCATTTAATACCTTGAATTTCTGTTTCTTTAGGATTTACTACATATACATCACCTTTAAAATCACTGTCTAATAGGTTTTTAAGCAGTTTTCCTCCTGGTTTTTGAACATCATTTGATGCACCGATTACCACAATACTTTGTGGATTGAGAAGTTTTTCTGAAATCATAATGATAAAAATTTAGTTTATGGTTAAGGGGACTTCTAAAAACTGCTTTGCAGAAATTTTTGAAAAGTTATTAGAACTATTTTGACTAGCATTTCACGAGTTTAGCGGGCTAAATGAGTGATATATAAGAGGTAAAATAGGCTAATAAGGCTCAAAAATATCGAAAAAGAACAGTTTTAGGTCTCATTTTAATAATTTAATTTTTGTTAGGGGAGTTTTTAGAAGACCCCTTTAGTTATTATTATTTTAAAAAATCTGGTCTATCTTCATATTTTGCTGCTGCTCTGCGCCAATGTTCAGATATAATTTTTGTCGCTTTGGTCTTAAAATCATACCCAACCATTATAGTAGTGCATTTACATTTTATGCCTCCTGACTTGGTGTCAATTATCTGTTGTTCAAGCGTAAAACTTTTATTACCCATACGAGCAACACGAGTTTGCACGGCAATATCATCTGTTAAAAACACAGGTTCGATAAAATCAACTTCGGCATGAGCTACAACAATATCAATCTCTTCCGAAAAATAGTTAGTTCCGTGAATTGCACGAAAATATTCTGATTTTCCTAAATCATAAAAACTAAAATAGGTTGAGTTATTGATATGTCCTAAAGCGTCTGTATCGTTAAATCTTAACTGTATTGGAATTGAATGTTTCATTTTATTTCTTTCTGTTTTTTATTATGTCCATTATATCGTTCATAGTCTGCATCTTAGTGATATATGCAATTGAAAAATAGACTATTGCACCAGCCACAATTTGAGTAATAAATACAATCCATTTTGCGGCTTCAAATAGTTCGCCTATATAATATACCACCGCTCCCATCACCAGCGATATCACTAGCGGAGGTATAATGTTAAATATTTGACTAAAAAAATTGTATCCATTTATCTTTTGCATCGTTAAGCAGATTATTATCATTGATATATAGTTTGATATTATATATCCTAAAATAATTTGGTTTATGTTGCTATTAAAAATAAATAGTAAGCTAATTATTAATAGATTACGAATTAAATCCATCAAAAATGTAACTTTTGGTCGTCCTGTAGTAGTAAATAAATTTCCATATATTGCTATAAACGGAACAGTCGCCCCAGCAACCAGCATTAGTTTAAAATATTCAGCCATTGGCATCCATTTGTCAGTAAGCACTACTGTAATAAAGTTTTCTGTTGTAGCAATTAAACCGATAACTACAGGAAAAGTTATAAAAGCTATAATTTTTATCAGCTTCTGAAAGTAGAGTAGTTGACGCTCTTTTTCATCATTTAGCGTTGATAAAACAGGATATGCAACACTTGAGAGCGAAGTTGATATAACATTTACTGGTATTAGATGAAATTTGTAAGCCTGACCGTAATATCCTAAGTCGTCAGATGAGTAGCGCGGACCAATAAAGAAATTATAAATATATCGTACCGCTGTAGTTATCAAATTTGATAAAATAAGTATAGAGCTAAACGATAACAGCTCTTTTATTACTCTAAAATTAGGCTTAGCAGTTGGTAGCCATTTACTTTGTATCCATAGGATTATCACTTTTACAACAATTTGTGATATTTGTTGTGCAGCAATTGCCCAATAACCATATCCCTTTACTGCTAGCCACAACGTGATAACACTAGAAACAACCATACCGCCCAGATTGGCAGTAGCTAACCCCTTAAATTTCAGTTGTTGAGTTAGTATAATATTAGGTACGATGGAAAATGAATTTATTACTATTGCAGAAAATATTACACGTGAAAGTGAAATAATAGGGGGCATATTAAAGTAATCAGCTATGCGTGGGGCTGCAAAAAATAGTATCAGGTAGAATATTATACTTAACAGGATATTAAATATAAAAGCAGCTGTGTAATCTGCATTGGAGTTGTTTGGTCGGCGAACCATTGCAGAGGTAAATCCGCTCTCTACTAGTATGTTACTAAGTGCTGTAAATATCGCTAGTGCTGCAATATAGCCAAAATCAGTAGGAGTTAAGAGGCGAGCTGTAAATATACCAACCACTAATGCTAGTACTTGGTATCCTACTTTATCCAGTCCGCTCCAAAAAATAGAAACGGTTGTTTGCCTTTTTAAATCCATTCTTTATAAAGGGTACTTCTAAAAACAGCTTTGCTGAGCTTTTTTATAGTTCCCATGTTATTAATTTAATTTTTTTGTTGAGGAGGATTTGTGAAGCTCCTTAAACTAAATTGCTAATAATTATTCCCCCTTATTTCTAAAAAAAGAAAAATGCACATTGCCGTAGTTACGATGAGATACAAAATTTTTATGTTCAGAAAAATCTGTTTTTGATCCATGTTCAACAATCAATAAGCCATCTTCATTCAAACGATTCTTATCAAAGACCATATCTGGTATGACAGAAATATTTTCTAGTTGATACGGTGGATCTGCAAAAATTAAATCGTAGCTAGTAGATGAGTTTTGTAAGAACCTAAACACATCTTGTCTCATTGTTCTGATATTATCCACTTTAAGCTCTTTGCACATCTTATGTATATATGAGATATGTCGCTCGCTAAATTCAATTGCAGTTATATGTAAGGCATCGCGAGATGCTAATTCGTAACTAATTGAACCTGTACCAGAAAAGAGATCAAGAGCCGTTATCCCCTCAATATCCATCTCATTACCAATAAGATTAAATAATGATTCCTTGGCAAAATCCGTTGTAGGACGTGCCGTGATATTGCTTGGAGGGGTAAAGCGTCTGCCCTTAAATTTTCCGCCTATTATTCTCATATTATTAATTTAATTTTTTTATCGGGGAGTTTTAGAAGTCCCCTTCAGTTAAAAGTGTAAAATCAGGAGCATATATATTATCAAACTCATTGTTCCAATATTTTGGCATAATTAAATCAACACCCTTTATATACTCCTTTAAAAAATCATCAATTTTCTCGTCATTAAATCTTCCTGTTACGTGCAGTCTAACATCAGTTACTGATATGCCAAATTGTTGATAACAAGCTAAAATATAGTAGTATATATCCTCTTTAGATGATATTTGATATGAATTTACTAATATGATTTTACTGTTTTTTATAATTGCAATATTAATATAATGGTTTGTAATTTCGCACCATACAGATTCATATTCGCTGCATCTCATTCCCATTTGTAGCAGAGGTTCGACAGAGTGGTGCAATACACATTGTATATTAGGCACTTGCCATTGATTGGTATAGCACACAATTGTATCCGCCTCTGTTATCTCTGTTTTTAGCAATTTAGCTCTATTTTGTAATCTCTTTTCAATCGACAAAAATGAGCTCAGATTATTATCACTTATAATGGCATTTGGCACTAGCGCATACGCCCCTTCACCAAAAAAAATTACCTTATCATATTCTAGTTTCAGCAAAGGCTCTATCTCGAATAATTGATCGCCACCTATGCTATTTACAGAGGATTTTGATGTAGTTACAGATTTAATAGCCACACACTTATCTTGCCTTTTGTCTATCACACAAAAAGAATATCCATCCAGATTTTGCCGGATGGATAAACTATATTGTTTTGATAGATCTACAGCAAAATCAGATGCTATATAATCTAGCGCAAATTTCATTATAATGTTGCTATCAGTAAAGTAAATTTATTATTCAGCCTAACAATTACTCCCAGTTTCCAGCGTTGTTGTTTGGTTCAGAAACCGAGCCAACTCTTAAACCTAAAAATCTCTCTAGTTTTGTGCGAGTCTCTTTTAAGTTGATAAGTTGTTGGCGGTCCAAATCAAATAGATATGAGTCATAATCTGCCGACACTTCAAATAGAGGAGTAACACTCTCTGTTACAGGATTTGTATAACTAGCAGTGTCGAAATTAAATACAACATTTTTAGAGTAAGGGATAATTACCATCTCAGCAATCTCCTCACGGCTATATTTTGCTTCAAACAAAGTTTCATAAACACCTATAAATGTAGTATCACGACGGAAATTTTCAAGCCCATTAGCAATAATTTGCTTCATATTTCCTTTGTTGATAATTGCTACAGCCTTTTCTTCTGTTAAACCATTGTTTAGTTGGTCATCAGTTAGAGTTCCCTCTTTCATCACTAATGGCAAATTTTCATTAAGTATAAAGAATACTAGCGAATCAGCCGATGCGCAAAACTTACCATTAAGCTTTTGATACTCTAATTGAGCTTGACGAATATCTATCAACTTAGTAATGATAGCTCTTTCACGTTGAATTTGTGCATTTTCAAATTCAATTGGTGTTGTAATGCTTTTTACGCAAATGTATCCCATCACACAGATGGCAATAACAAGTAAAATTCTAAAAAAGATTTTCATATTTTTATTAGTTATTTTGGTTACTATAAATTTATTTTTTTTACGGTGCAAATATACAAAAAAAATGTTACAATAGTATCTTTTTGGTAATATTTTTATTTAAAATTTAGTATACTTCTTTAATTGATTGATAATAAAAAGATAAGCCTTTATTTCAGCACCCCCAGCCCCTCTCTTATGATGTTAAATGAACCTTCAAAGCATTCAATAACAGTAGAAACCTCGCTATTTCCTATTCCCCCATCAATTACAATATCAACTAAATTGCCATATTTCTCTTCAATTAATTCAGGATCTGTCTCATATTCCACCTCATCACACATATCTCTCAAAGAGGTTGTGAGGATAGGATTTCCTAGTTCAGCAACAATAGCTCTTACCAGATTTCTATCAGGTATTCTTATCCCAATTGTGCCACGTTCTTTCATCAATCGAGGCAGTTTTGAGTTTCCAGCCAGAATAAAAGTAAACGCTCCTGGAGTATTATCCTTTATCAATTTAAATGTTTTATCATCTAGTTTGGTATATTTACTAATGTCGCTCAACTCGTTGCACATTACAGAAAATTTCTCCTTTTGAGCATTTATTTTCTTAATTTTGCAAATGCGCTCCACAGCTTTTGACTGAAATATATCACATCCCAAAGCATATACTGTATCAGTGGGGTAGATCATAATCGCACCACGGCGTAGCATCTCCACTATCTCTATGATGCTGTTTTGGTTTGGATTTTCGTCGTAAAGGCGTATCATAATTTTGGGGGAGTTTTAAGAGGTTCCCTTTATTATTTAAATTGATTTAAGAATCGTACATCGTTTTCTGAGAACATACGCAAATCTTTCACCTGATATTTCAAGTTAGTTATACGTTCAACTCCCATACCAAATGCGTAACCTGAGTAGATTTTTGAATCTATTCCGCACTCTTCTAGTACGTTAGGGTCTACCATTCCGCATCCTAATATCTCCACCCAACCAGTGTATTTACAGAATGCACACCCTTTACTACCGCATATGTTGCACGAAATATCCATCTCCGCAGATGGTTCTGTAAATGGGAAATATGATGGGCGTAAGCGTATTTGTGTGTTTTCGCCAAACATTTCACGAGCAAAATAGAGTAGTGCCTGTTTAAGATCGGCAAAAGAAACATTTTTATCAATATATAATCCCTCTACTTGGTGAAAAAAGCAGTGAGCACGATAAGATATTGCCTCATTGCGATATACGCGACCAGGGCATAGCACTCTGATTGGAGGTTTTTGTGATGTCATAGTTCGAGTTTGTACGCTCGAAGTGTGAGTGCGCAACAATACATCTGGATCTTTTTTAATGAAAAATGTATCTTGCATATCGCGCGCTGGGTGTTCTGGTGGAAAATTTAATGCTCCAAACACGTGCCAATCGTCCTCAATCTCAGGACCTTCTGCTACTGTAAATCCAATTCTCGAGAAAATATCAATTATTTCATATTTTACTAACGATAGTGGGTGACGAGTACCAAGTGCAATAGGCTCAGCCGTACGTGTTAAATCGAGTTTTTCATCTTCACATGCTTGAGCTTCTAAACTTGTTTTTAGCTCAGTCAACTTCTCTTGAGCTCTATCTCTCAGTTTATTAAGCAACTGTCCTAGTTCTCGTTTTTGTTCGTTTTGCACATTTCTAAACTCATTAAAAAGTTCAGTAATTTCACCTTTTTTACTAAGGTATTTAATGCGAATTGCCTCTAGCTCCTCTGTAGTTTTTGCTTGAAACTCATTAACCACAGAGTGCAATCTATCTATCTTTTCTTTCATTTTCTTTAATTTCAATATAATTAAATCTTTGTAAACTCTTACAAGTTCCCTATGTATTAGTCATTTACCTCTAAATCAATGTCAAATTGCTCATTCCAAGGTAATCCACTCTCAGCAACTTTTTTCAAGAACGGATCTGGATTAAACTCCTCCACATTAAATACTCCAGCACCTCCCCATTTGCCAGTCAAAAACATATATGCACCAGTCATAGCAGGTACACCAGTTGTATAACTTACACCTTGTGTGCCAGTCTCTTTGTATGCAGCCTCGTGCGAACAATTGTTATATATATAATATGTGCACTGTTCGCCATCTTTTATACCGCTTATTCTACAACCGATAGAGGTGTGTCCTGTATAGTTAGCACCTAATTCTTCAGGAGCAGGAAGTACTGCTTTTAAGAATTGAATAGGAACAATTTTTTGACCATTATAATCAATCTCATCAATTCTCGACATACCAATATTTTGTATTACTCGCAAGTGAGTAAGATATTCTTGACCAAAAGTCATCCAGAATCTAGCACGCTTGATAGTTGGGAAGTTTTTAACTAGCGATTCCAACTCTTCGTGATAAAGTAGATAAGACTCTTTCGGTCCAATTTCAGGATAAGTAATAGGTTGATGAATTTCTAATGATCCAGTCTCTACCCACTCACCATTAAGATAATAGCGTCCTTTTTGAGTAATTTCGCGAATGTTAATTTCAGGATTAAAGTTTGTTGCAAATGCTTTATGGTGGTCGCCAGCGTTGCAATCTACAATATCTAATGTGTGCATTTCATCAAAATGATGTTTTGCAGCATAAGCAGTATATATAGCAGAACAGCCAGGATCAAAACCACAACCTAAAATAGCGCATAAACCTGCCTCTTTAAATCTATCGTGGTATGCCCATTGCCATGAATATTCAAATTTAGCCTCATCTTTTGGTTCGTAGTTAGCTGTATCCAAATAGTTACAACCAGCTTGAAGACAAGCCTCCATAATTGTTAAATCTTGATATGGTAGAGCTACATTTATAACTATTTTTGGCGCAAACTCATTAAATAGAGTAACTAGTTCTGGTACATTATCTGCATCTACTTGTGCAGTGGTGATTTCTACATTATAGCGTCTTTTTACATCAGCTGCAATAGCGTCGCATTTGCTTTTTGTGCGACTAGCCAACATAATTTCACTAAAAACATCACTATTTTGTGCCACTTTATGTGCTACAACGGTGCCTACTCCGCCTGCACCAATAATTAATACTTTTGACATAATATTTAGTTATTTGTAATTTCTTTTAAAAGGCGTATTTAGTTATTGTATAGTCGGTTAAGTAGCTGTTTCCCTTGCATATTTATTACGTAACAGCCAGATTGAAATGTTAAAAATATTTCACAAGTTTAGCATTATCTCTTGGTAAATCAACCATACAAATTACCCTGCAAAGGTACAAAAAAAAAATTATTTAGCAATATATTGTGCGTTGAAAATATTTTATTACTTTTGCAGACGAATAATGTTGTTTGCTTGTTAGTTGATAATTGTCTGAAAACTTGTGTAATATGATGGTTGATATGCCTATGAAATTTAAAAATTTACTTCTTATTTTACTGTTATTTTCCTATTTGCAATTAAATGCAATTACTTATCGTACACAATTGTTTGATAATGATATACGGACATTAAAGGTTTTGGCAAATTCAGAGACGCTGCTCCCTCCTGTTGTAAATCTCAACTCTGATGATGTTATCAATATCTCATTCGATCAGCTCAATTACGAATTCGACTATTTTAATTATAAAATAATTCATTGCGATGCTAGCTGGCAACCATCTTCCCTCACCACGATGGATTATTTAGATGGTTTTGATAATGGATATATTGATGAATATGATTATTCAGTCAGCACAACAGTCAACTATATTAACTACTCTTTGCAGATACCAAATGATGATGTATCTCTTAAAATTAGTGGTAATTATGCAGTGTTGATTGCGCGCGATAATGATTTTGATAATAAACTAGTAGCAGTAGCCTGTTTCTCGGTTGCTGAATATGTTTCAATTTTTTCCTCTTCTATCACTTTTAATACCATTAAAGAACTTAATAAGCGATATCAACAACTTGATATAGAGGTTAATACTAATTCGGTGGGGTCGACGCAACCGATGCAAGATTTTAAACTTATTGTAAGGCAAAATGGTAGATATGATACAGAGGTAGAGTTTGACAGACCCACATATATTAATGGTGCTAATTTGCAGTATAAAAATAATGTAAATCTTGTATTTGAAGCGGGCAATCAATTTCGTTCGGTCGATTTTTCAAGTATTTATACTTATGGCTCTGGTATCGATCATATTGCGTATGAAAAAGGATTATATAATGTCTATTTAGAGCCTTCAGAGTTGCGAGTCAGATCACCATATAATTATCCATATGATGCTCGTGGTCAGTACGTAATAAATCTACAAGGGAGTGATAATCCTGAAATCACAGCTGATTATATGTGGGTGCATTTTTATATGCCTTTAGATGCTCCATTTTTTACAGGGTCTCTCTATTTAGTTGGTGAAATCACCTCTAATTTAATAAATGAAGAGAGTCGTATGGTGTATGATTTCGAAAAGAAATGTTATTACAAATCCCTATTTTTAAAGCAGGGAGGATACAATTATATATATGCCTTAAAAAATAAAGGAGAAGATCGATTGTCTCTTTTAGAAACAGAAGGCAGCTTTTGGCAATCAAAAAATCGTTACGAATTATATTTATATTATCGCCCTTTTGGCGCAAGATATGATAGGTTAGTAGGATTTGATACGGTAGAGTAGTAGTTCAGAAAAACACCTTAATTAAAAATTAACCTCAAAAATATTAACGTTACTACAAATTAATCACAAAAAACACCTTTAAAATTAATCTACAATCTAAAATCATAATACACAAAATTAGGTAAATGGGATTTTGTTCCCCTTAAATAAACAACAGTTTAATAATTAAATTATGAATTTTATTTCTGTAATTGATATTATCGGTACGTATGCTTTTGCAATTTCCGGTATTAGATTGGCAAGTGCCAAACATTTTGACCTCTTCGGGGCATTTGTTGTAGGGTTAGTTACCGCTGTTGGTGGTGGCACACTGCGCGATCTTTTATTAGGTGTACCTCCGTTCTGGATGAGTGATATATCTTATCTATTAGTAACAGGTATTGCCCTAGTTTCTGTAATTTTCTTTAGTAAATATTTGGTTCATCTCAACAATACCATTTTCATTTTTGATGCCATTGGTCTCGGGCTTTTTGTCGTGGTGGGTATCGAAAGTAGTATTGCTTGTGGTCAAGATATGTGGGTAGTGGTTGTAATGGGTATGATTACTGGTACTGCTGGCGGTGTTATGCGTGATATTTTAATCAATGAGATACCTCTTATTTTCCGTAGTGAGATATATGCTCTTGCTTGCCTTTTAGGCGGTTTAGTATACGTTATATTAATCTCTTATACAATGTTACCATTGATTGTTGTACAAATTATTTCGGCACTTACAATTATTATTATCCGTATTTTAGTTGCCTATTTCCATATTAGTTTGCCAACATTAGGTAAAAAATCAGAGTAGCTTTTGCTCAAATGTTACTGCTATCTTTTATAAATTTGTTGTTATTTTGTTACAGCTATTTGAACTTAATACCAATTGATTTTATCAATGCTAATGTGTAAATTAATAATTATTGTAAATTGATTGATGAGGTGGCGTAAAATAATGATTTTGTAAAAATTTCTCCCTATTTTATTTCTAATAGGTTATTTGTTACATTAAAATTAAATTATATGATATCCTTTGTAGAGTGATTTTTTTTTTGTAATATTGCACTCTGTTTTTAGAGGGTTTTCTCTAACGTTATTTTACGCTCGAATATTTCGAAATTTATAGATATGTAAAATAGCTGATTATAACTCTTATTCGATAAATATTGTAAATAATTATAATAAAAAAGTAGCGTTATTTTTAATCGCTACAATATTTAATTTTCTAAGTATGAAAAGATTTTACGTTTTGCTTTTATCCTCTCTTCTTGTAGTTGGAGCAGTAGCTCAAAACAGGATTAAAGGTGTTGTGCAATTTAAAGAGACAGGAACACCTATCGAAGGGGTCTCTGTTTCGCTTACCTCTTCAGGTAAGCCAGTTTTTACATCGCGTAACGGTAGTTTTGTTATCGTGACTAACGAGTCTGGAGATGAATTATCTCTAGTTTTTACTGGTGGTAGTATTCAAACTCTCTATCTACCAATTAGAGTTACATCAGATTTCACTGATTTAGGTGTGGTTTCAGTTGTGTATGATAATTCAGCAACAATTGTTGATGACGCTATGTTAATAATGACCGAAACTGAGTTTGATACAGAGGGCTCATCTCAAAGTATTAGTGGTCTGTTGGCTTCTAATGGTGATGTGTTTTCATCTACTGCTGGTTATGTATTCGGAACTATGCGTTTCCGCGTGCGTGGTTTAGAAGGACAATACAACAGTATGTATATCAATGGAGTACTAGTTAATAACGCCGAAAAAGGCTGGTTCTCATACAGTCAAGTTGGTGGTTTGAACGATATGTTGCGTACTCGCGAAACTGTTAATGGTACAGAATCATCATCTTTTACTTTTGGTAATTTAGGGGGTGCGCAAAATATCAATGCTCGTGCTTCTGCAATTCGCAAAGGTCTTAAAGTTAGCCAAGTAGCATCTAATAGCTCTTACAATTGGCGTACAATGGCTACATATGCCACAGGTCTTATGGATAATGGTTGGGCATTGGCTGCATCTGGTTCTTGGCGTAAAGGTGAGTCGGGCTACGTAGAGGGTACATATTATGATGCTTATGCTTTTTCGGTAGCTGCTGAAAAAGTTATAGATAATGATAACTCTATCTCGCTTACTGTTATGGGAGCTCCAACCACACGCGGTAAACAAGCTGGTGCTACACAAGAGGCATACGACCTAACACCTTCTCGCAATATATTTGGTATGTTAACAGGCGGATTAGGTAATAATTACTATAACCCTAACTGGGGTTACCAAAATGGTGTAGTGCGTAATGCCAAAGAGGTAAAAGCATTTACTCCAATCGCTATTGCTAGCCATATCTGGGAGATAGACGAGATGTCAAAACTCACTACTTCATTCGGTTATAAATGCCAAATGGATGGTAGCACATCTCTAAACTGGTACAACTCAGCTGACCCACGTCCTAATTACTACCGTAATCTTCCAAACTATTACTATACAATGGGCGATGAATCATCTTACACAAATGCTGCTGCCGTGCGTGAGGAGCTTTGGACAACAAGCGAGTCGTATCGTCAAATTAATTGGGATAATTTATATGCAACCAACTACCTTGCTAATGCTAATGGTCTTTCTGGTCGTTATATGGTTGAAAACCAACGTGAAGATCAACACGTATTTACTCTTAACTCGGTGTTGAACTATAAAATTGATGATCAATGGAAATTTGATGGTGGGGTAGAGATGCAATCTACTTTGGCTAATCACTATAAAATAGTAGACGACCTTTTAGGTGCTGAATATTGGTTGGATATTGACCAATATGGTGAGCGTGATAACCCGAGCGATTCAGACTTTATGCAAAATGACTTGAACAACCCAGATAGACAGGTAACTGTTGGTGATCGTTTTGGTTACGACTATGATATCTATGCTAATAGTGCTAAATTGTGGGGGCAGGCTACCTATTCGGCAAACAATTTCGACGCATATTTTAGTGCTCAAGCAGAATATTCTAATTTCTGGCGTGATGGTAATATGCTTAACGGTCGTGCTTCTGAAGATATGAAACAATATACCACATTTAATGGTATGGCATACAGCACATCATGGTTGCAAACTATAAATGGTAGTTACGGAGCTAGTGCAGTGCAACACTTCCTTACTTATGCAACAAAAGCCGGTATCAACTATCGTATTTCAGGTCGCCACATCTTAGCTCTTAATGTTGCTGGAGGTACAAATGCACCTTATGCAAATGATGCATTCTTCTCTCAACGTATTAAAAATAATTTGATTCCAGATCTTACTCCAGAAGGTTATATCTCAGCAGATCTATCTTACTATTTCCGCACACCACGTGTTAATGGTCGTTTGACATTATATAATACAAATTTCTTCAACTCTAAAGAGACATCTTCATTCTATAACGATGAGTATAATACATATGTCAACTTTGCAATGTATGACTTTAGCAAACGCTATACTGGTATGGAGTTTGGTATGGAGGTTGATATCATTGGTGGTTTCTCTATGTCTGGGGTAGCTGCTCTAGGTCAAAATGTATATACATCAAACGCTACTGCTACAATTAGTTACGAGAATGGATTAGAGGCTGATACGGAAGAGACAATTAATATAAATGGTTTCCATATTAGTGGCACACCAGAGGTGGCTGCTAGTGTCGGTTTCCACTATTTCCACTCAAAATATTGGTTCTTCGATCTTAATGTAAACTATTTTACTAATAGTTATATGAGTTTCAACCCATTGCGTCGTACGGATTCTGCTATTGCAGGTCTCGATCCAACAGACGAAACAGATGCTGCTCTTATAGATCGCATTACTGCTCAAGAGAAATTATCTGGAGGTTTCACAGTTGATGCATCGATTGGTAAATCAATCAATTTCAACTATAAATATTTCCTTAATATAAATCTTAGTGCAAAAAATATTTTAAATAATAATTCATTGATAACTGGTGGTTACGAGCAAAGTCGTTTTAGTACAACTAACTCATATACCGACCGCGAAACTTATCTAGACCGTTTCCCATCTGTTTACTACTATGCTTATGGAACAACATTCTATTTGAATATCGGTTTCCGTTTCTAATCAAATTATTTAATACTTAATAAAATTATGAAGACAAATATAAAATTAGCACTAGTTGCAATTGCAGTTATATTTATTACTAGCTGCGAAAACAGATACGCTGAGCCTGAATATATTATCCCATCGTATGAGCTTGATACTACAAAATTCACACTTATGACGATTGAAGAGTTAAAAGCTTTGCATACATCAGGTAATGTTCCAGATCAAGCTCCAGACTCAGCTGTTATACGTGGTATTGTTATAGGCGATGACAGAAGTGGTAACTTGTATAAAAGTATCTATATCCAAGATGAAACGGGTGCGATCAACCTTTCAATTGATAAAACAAATTTATATAATATTCTACCTGTAGGGCAAGAGGTTTATGTAGAGTTAAAAGGTCTATTTGTTGGTGATTATGTTGGTCTATTTCAATTAGGAGATACTTGCACAGATGCAACTTACGGACTTGAAATTTCTCGTTATGACTGGGGTAGAGAGTATTTAGTTGATGAGGATGGTAACTCGTTAAAACGTTTTTACACTAACGGACTTCCAGATGACTCTCAACTCCCTACACCTCTTGAAATTACATCTTCTAATTCAATCACTTCGGATATGTATTGTTCATTAGCAACGCTACAAAATATTACATTTGCTGAAGGTGGTACAGCAACTTGGTCTGCATCTGAGGAGACTATCAATAAATATGCTACATTCGAAGATGGTAGTACAATAGCTGTTCGCACAAGTGGTTATAGTAACTTCTATGCAGATACAATCCCAACAGGAACAGGTAATCTTACAGGTATAATTGCTGTATTTAATAGTACTATACAGTTTTATATCAGAGATAGAGATGATATAGATTTTTAAAAATAATACAATTAACAACTAATTAATAAATAAAAATTATGAAAAAGTTTAAATTCTTTTCAATGTTATTTGCCGTTGCAATGATGGCAATTGCTTGTAATCCAATCGATCCAAATGAAGTAGATCCAGATGATGATGGTGGAGCAACAGGTGAAACTCTCTTCTCAGAAGAACTAACGTCTAGTTTTGGTACAATGACAACTTATGATGTTGCTGGTGATCAATCTTGGGAAATCGATTCTTATGGCTATGCTAAAATCTCTGGTTATGGGGATAGTGCATATAATGTCAATGAAGACTGGATGATCACTCCTGACGTATCATTAGAAGAGGTAACTGTAGCTAAACTTACTTTTGAAACAGTTGCAAGATACTTCTCTGATCTATCAACAGAAACTACTATTTGGGTATCTGAAGACTATGTTGAGGGAGACCCTAATAATGCTACTTGGACTCAATTAGAGTGTGCTCTTACAGATGCTTCTGATTGGACTTTTGCAGCTGCTCCAGATGTAGATCTTACTCCATATGCAGGCAAAGTTATTCGTGTAGCATTTAAATATGTAAGTACAGATTCTAAAGCTGGTACTTGGGAAGTGAAAAACGTAGTTATCTCTAACGCACAAGCTCAAGTTGAAGAAGGTGGAAGTACAGATGCTGAAGGTTCTGGTACAGAATCTGATCCATACAACGTGGCTGGTGCAATAGATAATCAAGGTGATTATGGTTGGGTTCAAGGCTATATCGTAGGGGTATATAACTTCGATGCCTCTTCTAAATTCGTATTTGCTGCTGACACAGTAGACACAAGTCTTCTTATTGCAGACGAAACAGGTACTCCTGCAGTTTATATGTCTGTTCAGTTGCCTTCAGGTGCTGTTCGCGATGGTATCAATCTTAAAGATTTCCCTGCTAACCTTGGTCAAAAAGTATTATTGTATGGTTCGTTAGAGGCATATTGCGGTATCGAAGGTCTTAAGAGTGTTACTTATGCCGTTATTGGTGATGTTGAGTACGGTATTAAACCAACAGATACATCAGGTGCTGTTTTAAATGAAACTTTTGCAACATCACTTGGTGATTTTACAACTCAAAGTGTATATGGCGATCAAGTTTGGGCTTGGGGTAATTATTTAACTTATGATGGTTATGCAATTATATCAGGTTTTGCAAATAATGTCTCTAACGTTAATGAGGATTGGTTAATCTCTCCAGCCCTAGATCTATCGGGTAGAGATGCTACTGTAGTTTCTTTCGATCATACAGGAAAATTATTTGATGCTCCAACATCTAATCTTACTCTTTGGGTTTCTTCTGATTATACTTCAGGTTTGCCAGAAACTGCTACTTGGGAAGAGGTGTCTATTACTAATTATATGACAGGTTTAGACTGGACTTTTGTTAATTCTGGTGAAATAACTTTACCTGCATCAGTTCAAGGTCTAACCAATGTTAGTATTGCATTTAAATATGTTAGTACAAGTGATTTATCTGGTACTTGGGAAATTCAAAATGTTGTTGTTAAGTAATTATTAGACATACACAACTTTGATTTCAGACAAAAAAGCTATCACGAAACATTCGTGATAGCTTTTTTTATAGAAGAATTTTCACTACCTTTGCACCTCAAAATAAGAAATATATATATAGTTATGGCAACAACAGTAAAAGTCGGAGATAGAGTGCGTTATCTTAATGCAGTGGGTGGTGGAATTGTAACTCGTTTTCAGAATAAAGAGATAATTTTAGTTGAAGAGGCAGATGGTTTCGAAACTCCTGTGCTAGTGCGTGAAGTAGTTGTTGTGCCAGAAACTAATGCATATAATTTTATCGACGAATCGCCTCTAAAAAAGATACAAGATAAAAACAGACCAACCACAAAAGAGCAACAATCTTATGTAGAAGTGCCAGAAGTGGAGGAGAAAGAGATTGAG
Source organism: bacterium (assembly GCA_044433285.1). GTDB lineage: Bacteria > Bacteroidota > Bacteroidia > Bacteroidales > Paludibacteraceae > Aphodosoma. The sequence continues at coordinate 16,526 of JAWXTU010000040.1, forward strand.
CCCGATTATAGTTGGAATGAGCGAGACGAAACACCCGAAGGGGAGGTTTTATCGCTCTATCTTGCCTTTGTGCCAAAAGATATAAAACAGTTGCAAACTACAGATATGCAGCTATATATAATTAATGATAGTAACTATTTTGTCAATTTTTCACTCGCAAGTGGCGATGACAAATTAAAGCAGCGACTCACAAACACAGTAGAGCCACAAACAAAAGTCTATCTTGAAACTATTAATAAATTAGCTCTTAACGATTTTCAAAATCTTAGATTTCAGGCTTTTGCATATAAAAATATTCCGTATGATGCTAAACCTGCTGTTGATATTCCATTGAGAATTAATCCTACTAAATTCTATAAATTGCACTCTTTTGCCGAAAATGACTATTTTGAGCAAGATGCAATGCTAGTTACAATCATTAAAGATGATGTGCTAGACCTTGCAATGACAATTGACCCAGTAAAATTGCAAGCTGCAATAGTAGCTAAAAGTGGAGCAGAGAAGACGAAAAATCAACAACAAAGAAAGAGAATCGACAAAAAACCTCAAATTCTCGAGGTAGATTTGCATATAAATGAACTTATTGGTAATACAGCAGGACTTGAGCGTGCGGATATGCTTAAAGTTCAACTAGATAAGTTTGACAGTGTGATGAGAGAGAATATAAAAAAACGTGGACAAAAAATTGTTTTTATCCACGGTAAAGGGGAGGGTATTTTGCGCTCTGAAATAGAGAAGAAATTAAGAAAATATTACCAGAAATGTCAATTTCAAGATGCCTCTTTTCAGCAATATGGCTTTGGCGCTACTCAAGTAACTATTAGATAGTTATTAGCAATTCCGAATCAAAGACTAAAGACTAAAGACTAAAGACTAAAGACTAAAGACTAAAGACTAAAGACTGCCTTAATTTAATTTTTCCATCGGGGGAGTTTTTATAAGTACCCTTAAGGTAGTTATTTCAGTTTTTGCGTTTCACTCTATACCCCATATCCACCAACATATTAAATACCTTCTCTCTAAAATCACCTTGGATAATTATTTCTCCATCTTTAGCTGTGCCGCCTACGCCACACTTGGTTTTCAACGTTTTACCCAATGATTTCAGATCGTCATCGCACCCCACAAAACCAGTAATTAATGTTACAGCTTTGCCGCCTCTATTGCGTTTGTCTAACTCAATTCGTAGGTTTTGTCTGCTAGGTAGCAATGTTTCCGCCTCTTCCTCTTCATTACTTTTCTCGTAACCAAAATCAGGATTTGTAGAGTATACTACATTTAGTCTCGATTTCCAATCATTATTTTTCATAAATATGTACTATTGATATTTTTAAGAGGACTTCTAAAGCCCCTTTAATTTTATTTCTGCAAAATTACTCATAATATTTCATATACCAAATTTATTTTGTAATTTTGCACCTTAAAATGAGGGTATTTTTTGCAACTCACTAAAAACTAATAGAAATGAAAATAATCTGCATAGGGTGGAACTATCCTAAACATAATATAGAGATGAATCGTATTGATGTGCCATCAGAGCCAACTATCTTTATGAAACCAGATAC